>JBIKOK010000053.1:0-34050 GCA_044358025.1 Opitutaceae bacterium | reverse complement strand
GGGGACTCGGTAAGCCGTGTGCGGGAAAACCGCCTGCACGGTTTGACGAGGGGGAGGGCAGCGTGCCGGGTGACCGTCTCGCTGCTCTCTCTACTCTACAATGGTCGGTTTTTTACTACCGGAAATTAGCCGCAAAAAAGGCGCAGAAGTCGGAGTCGGATTTTTGTCACAGAGGTCACGGCGCGCGGACGCAGCGGAAGCCGGAGACGGGCGGACGGAGGACGGAGGACGGGGGCTGAGAACGAAAAACTGATAGGCGGAAAACTGAAAAACTGAAAGAGGAGAGCAGAGTACTGAGGACGGCGGGTTAGCCGCGAAGAGGCGCAAGAGGCGCAAAAATCGGAGGCGGATTTTGTCACAGAGGTCACGGCGCGCGGACGCAGCGGAAGCCGGAGACGGGCGAAGGCTCGGAATAGCTGGAAACGGTGGACGGCGGAGAACGGGCGGCGGAGGGTTGGCCGCGACGAGGCGCAGAAGGCGCAAGAATCGGAAGGAGGGGAGAGGACGGGTGCGTCTCCCTTTCCGCGGTTAGCTCCTGCGCAACGTCTGGATGCTTTTAGCTCGATGAGCGGCCGGCGGAAGACGGAGGCGGACGGAGCAAGAGAGGGTCCTGCCCAGCGGGGAAACGGGGTGGCCTACTGCGTCGATTTTCGCCGGTAGGTGGCGAGGTAGTGGGAGGAGCCGGCGGTGGTGGCGAAGGCGGTGGGGGTAGTGCCGTCGAGGCCGTAGCAGACGCGGAGGCGGTCGCCGACGAGCTGGTAAATACACGGGATCGTGCGGCCGGCGTTGGGGCCTTTCGCGCCGAGGAGAATCAGCGTGGCGTGCGGCTCGGACGACGAGCGCGAGTAGGTGCCCTGGTCGGCGAGTTCGCCGGCGAAATGGACGTGGTAGGTCTCGGTCCCGAAGTGCAATTCGACGCGGAGCGCGAGGAGGTCGGAGGAGGGTTCGCCGCCGCTTTCGGCGCGGACCATTTCCCAGATGCCGTGGAGCGGGGCGGTGGACATAAGTGGTGTGGGGGAAGGAAGGAGGAGGGATGAGGTGGGGCGGGGCGCGCGAGGAGGATCAGAGGGATTGCTTCGTCGCTGCGCTTCCCGCAACGACAACCGCCAGG
Source organism: Opitutaceae bacterium (assembly GCA_044358025.1). Taxonomy (GTDB): domain Bacteria; phylum Verrucomicrobiota; class Verrucomicrobiia; order Opitutales; family Opitutaceae; genus GAS368. The sequence continues at coordinate 32,939 of JBIKOK010000053.1, read as the reverse complement.
CGATGGGTATCGTGAAGGGGGTGGCTTGGGCGCGGTTTGGGGCGGGTCGGAGACCGCGCCCTACTCCCCTTCAGGGGACGAGGACGGGAGGGATTTTTTGGCCTTCGCGCCGAGGGTTTTAAGGTCCTCGACCTGGGCGAGGAGATTGCCGGGGCCGGTCTTCAGTTTGCCGAGGGCGCCGTCGTAACTTTCGCGGAGGCGGGCGAGGTGTTTGCCGATGTCTTCGAGGTCGGCGAAGAGGCCGGCGAATTTGTCGTAGAGCAGGCCGCCGCGGGTGGCGATGGCCTGGACGTTTTTCGTCTGCCGATCCTGTTGCCAGAGGCTGGCGACGGTCTTGAGGGTGACGAGGAGGGTGGGGGCGGTGCAGAGAATCACCCGGCGGTCGAAGGCCCACTCGTAGAGCGTGCGGTCGTTTTCGGCGGCGAGGATGAAGGCGGGTTCGAGGGGCACGAACATGAGCACGTAGTCGGGGGTGATGAGTTTGCCGGTGTCTTCGTATTTTTTGGCGCTGAGTTGCTCGACGTGGGTGCGGACGGCGGCGGTGTGCTCGCGCGTGGCGGCGAGGCGGGCGGGGTCGTCGGGGGCGTTGACCGCGCGTTCGTAGGCGACGAGGGACACTTTTGAATCGATGACGAGGTGGCGGGCGTCGGGGAGGCGAAGGATGACGTCGGGGCGGAGGCGGCGGCCATCGGCGGTGGTGAGCGATTCCTGGGTGAGGTAGTCCTGACCTTTGAGGAGCCCGGCGGATTCGAGGAGGCGGTCGAGGATGAGTTCGCCCCAGGCCCCGCGGGCCTGCGACTGGCCCTTGAGGGCGGTGGTCAGGGCGTGGGCTTCGTCGGTGATGCGGGTATTGAGGAGGCGGAGCTGGTCGATCTGGGCTCTGAGGGCGGAGCGGTCGTCGCTCTCGGTTTTGTAGACGGTGTCGACGCGGGCGCGGAAATCGGCGAGCTGCTGGCGGACGGGATGGAGGAGGGCCTCGACCTGGGTTTTGTTGTGGTCGGTGAATTTGGCGGATTTTTCTTCGAGGAGGCGGGAGGCGATGGTCTGGAATTCGGTCTGGAGGGTGGCCTTGAGTTTCTCGGCGTCGGCGAGGTAGCGGGCGGCCAGGGCCTCGCGTTCGAGGAGGCGTTGTTGTTCGGCGGCGAGCTGGGCGGCGAAGGAGGCGCGGTCGGCGGCGAGCTGGGCGGAAAGTTGGGCGTTGAGCGCGGTGAGTTGAGCGAGGTCGGTGCGGGCGGTGGCGAGTTCGGCGGCGAGCCGTGCGCGGTCGGCGTGGGCGGCGGTGAGTTCGGCGGTGCGGGCCGCGTCGCGGCCGCGGAGGAAAAGCCAGGTGAAGGTGCCGGCGAGCGTGGCGGCGGCCAAAGCGATGACGGTAAAAAGCACGTTAAAGATTGTCGGGAGAGCGTTTCTGCAAATCAATGCCGGAGGCATGCCTTGACACAGGAAATTTCGGGCCGCAGACAGGCGCTTGCTCGCTGGCCTGTGCCGGTGTCTCCGGCCGAAACCAGCGATTTAACCCCCATGCTGCCCGATCAAATTCCCGCCGCCCCGGTGGTCACGTTGGTGGAAAAACCGCCGGTGCTTGTCGTCGACGACGAGTACGGCCCGCGTGAGTCGATTGCGTTCAGTCTGGCGGAGGAGTTTGCGGTCGACACGTCGGACCGGGCGAAGGATGCGCTGGCGAAGTTGCGGGCGCGGGCGTATTCGGCGGTGGTGCTCGACATCCGCATGCCGGAGATGGACGGGATCCGGGCGTTGGAGGAGATGCGCAAGATCGATCCGCATGTGTCGGTGATTATGCTGACCGGCTATGGCACGTTGCTGACGGCGCAGCAGGCGATGGAGGCGGGGGCGAACCAGTATTTGCGGAAACCGCCGGACATTGCGGAGCTGATCGAGTCGGTGCGCAAGCAGACGCAGGCGACGCGGCTGCGGCGGATGCAGGCGGCGCTGGCGCGGGAGGCGATCGAGTCGAATGCGGCGCTGAAGCGCGAGATCGAGCAGAACGAGCCGCAAATCTGGCAGGCGCGGGCGTCGGTGGAGCTCGTGCACGACCTGAACAACCCGTTGACGGTGGTGATCGGTTACTCGTCGTTGCTGGCCGAGGAGGCGCGGATTCTGGCGCAGCGCGACCCGGCGACGAAGCTGCTCGAATATGCGGGGATGGTGGAGAAGGCCGCGGAGTATTGCCACCATCTGTCGGAGAATTGGCGGATGTCGGCGAAGGATGCGCCGGCGTTTGGGCGGGTGGATCTGGTGCAGGTGGTCGCGGAGGTGCGGCGGGTGATTTTCTTCGGCAATGTCGCGATCCAGACCACGGGGCAGCCCGAGGCGTGGGTGCGCGGGGCGAAGTTCCAGTTGATGCGGGTGCTGCAGAATTTGTTCAAGAACGCGCTGGAGGCGGGGGCGACGCGGCTGATGGTGGGGTTTACGGCGCAGGCGGGCCGCCTGGAGATGAGTGTGTCGGACAATGGCGCGGGGATGGACCCGGCGCGGTTGAAGCGCGCGCTGCACGGCGGCTACAGCAGCAAGAGCAATGGCACGGGCCTGGGCCTCAGCATTTGTCGGCATCTGGCCGGGAGCCATGGCGCGACGTTTGGCGTCGAGTCGGCGGTTGGCCAAGGCACGACCGTGCGGGTGGTATTTCCGGTCGCGCCCGCGGAATGAAGCGGCGGCGCGTCAAAATCACCGGCATCGGTCCGGTCACGCCGGCGGGGATCGGCCGGGAAGACTTCTGGACGGGAATGCTGGAGCCGGTGAGCCGGGTCCGGGCTTGCCGCCGCATGGAGGAAAAAGCAGGGGTGTTCGTCGCGGCGGAAGTGAAGGGGTTCAAATTGGCCGATATCGTCCAGGCGGAATGGGCGCGAAATATTTCCCGCATGAGCCAGTTCGGGGTGGCGGCGGCCATGCTGGCGGTGCGGGATGCGGGGCTTTCGCTCGAAGCGGTGCGAGCGCACGATCCGGTCATTATGGTGGGCTCGGCCCTGATGGATCCGCAGGTGATCATGAACTCTGTTTTGGACGTGGAACGCAAAGGGCCGCGCTACGCGCGGCCGCGCCTGGTGCGAGAGGCGATCGGCAGCGCCACGAGCGGCGCCATTGTTCACACGATGGACTTGAATGCGCGGGTCGTATCGTTCCAGAGCGCGTGCTGCTCGGGTTTGGATGCCGTGGGTTTTGGGGCGGAGATGATCCATCGGGGCGAGGCCTCGATGGTCATCGCCGGAGGCACGGAGGCCCCGATTTTTCTCCATCCGATGCTTGAACTGAAATCGGCCGGACTTTCGCCCAACACAGAGGAGAATGCGGCGTCGCTCGGTCGTCCGTTCGATTTGTGGCGAACCACCGGCGTGATCGGGGAAGGGGCCTGTTTCTTCGTGCTGGAGGCCGACGACAGCCCGCGGCCGGCCTACGGTTACGTCAGTGGCTTCGGTTACGCGAATGACCGCAACGGCGACCTGTGCCAGGGCCTGCTGCCCGCGATGCGAACGGCGCTGGCAAACTCACACTGCGCGGCTGGCGACATTGATTGCATCAATGCGTGGGGGCCGGGACACCGCGAGATCGATGCGGCCGAGGCGGGTGTGTTGCGCGAGGTGTTCGGCGCTGGGCTCGATCGGATACCGGTCTACTCGGTGAAAGGTGCGATTGGGAATCCGTTCGGAGCGGCCGGGGCAATCCAAGTGGCCTGTGCTGCCTTGGGGCTGCGGGACGGTGTCGTGCCGCCCACCGTGAATTGGGAACGGCCGGACCCCGCCTGCCGGCTCAATTTGTCCAACCAGCCCCGCTGGATGGCGGCGGATCGTTGCCTCATCGACGCACATGGGGTGTCGGGCGCCAATTCCTGTCTGGTGGTTGAACGATGCTAGAGGACTTTAGAATTGTTGCGGCGGGGTGTGCGACCGTCGTCGGCTTGATGGTGGTGTGGGCAAATCCGTCGCGTCGCCTCAACCGAGTATTTTTCGCATTTTCCCTGTTCGTGGCGACCTGGCTGTTTTGCCAGTGGGAAGCGGGGCACAGCGACAACGGCTTGGCGTGGGTCCGGATCGCATGTGCGGTGGCCGTGGGCGTGGTCCTGATGATGTGGTTGGTCAAGCAGACGGTCGCGGAGCCGGAGGGGAGGCTCCGCCACCACTTGGTCCAGATGCTGCCGTGGGCGGTGGTTGGACTGGTGCTCGCGGGCATCTGTTTCACGCCGTATTTTGTCCCGGCGGCATCGACCGGGGAGCGGCGGCTGTATGGTTGGGGCTATTTCGTTTACGTTTCTACGATGGGGGCGATGGTGGTGGGGCTGTTTTTCCAGACTTTGTGGCAGATGCGTTCGTTGACGGGAGTGCGGAAACTGGAACTCCAGTTGCTGCTGTTTGGTGCGGTGGCGGCGGGGATCGCCGTGGTGAGCCTGATGATCTTGGGTGCGCTCACGGGCAGTTCCTCGTTCAATCGGGCGCAGTCGATCTTCGTCTTCGCATTTTATGTCGTCACGTCCTGGGCGATTGCGACCACGCGGGTGCTTGATGCGCGGCACATGCTCGCGGTGAGCAGTGCCAAGGTGGTCCGGACGGCGTTGACGGCCGCGTTTGGCTGGGCGGTGTATCATATGGCTGCGGGTTTTTCCTCCGAGGTGGTCGCGTTACTGGGCGCGGTCGCGGCGGGGTTATGGTTTGCCGGTTTTATCCGTCCGGGCGTGTGGCGCGCCTTCCGGCTCAACCGTTCCGACGCCGAGTCGCGCACGGCGGCCTATGAGGTGGCCCGGCGCGAAGCGCGTCCGGAACGGCTTGAGCAGGCGTTTTCCGCCGTGATCCAGAATTGGGCCAAAGCTGAACGGGCCGTCATCCTGACGGCGGGAGCGAACGGATTTATTGGCGCCGGGAAGGACGTGGCGAACGACGGTTTGGTGTTGCAGGCGCTGCGCCAATTGCGGTGGGCGACTCCGGAGCGTCTGGCCCGAGAACGCTCCACGCCGGATCGCGAGGAACTGGCGCGATTTCTCCGGGAGAAGGAACTCGGCGTCGTGGTCATTGGCGAGGGGCTGACGCTGACGGCCCTGGTCGGGGTCGGCGTGGCGGCTTCGCGCCGGCCGTTTACCTACCTGCAGGTGACCGAACTGATGGAACTGGCGTCGATCATCGAAAGCGCGCTGGAGCGGGCGCATTTTTCCGTGAAGGTGCAGCACGCCGAGCAGCTCGCCACGGTCGGCTTGCTCGGGGCGAGTCTGGCCCACGAGATTCGCAATCCGCTGGTGACGATCAAGACGTTCGTGCAACTGCTGCCGACGCACCATCAGGACGCGGCGTTTCGCGCGAAGTTTTTCAAGCTGATCGGCGACGAGGTCAACCGGATCGACCGGCTGACGGAGCAGTTGCTCGATCTGGCTTCGCCGCGGGCGTATGCGGCCGAGATGATCGCGTTGCACCCGGTGCTCCGCACGAGTTTGGATCTGGTGGCGGCCAAGGCGACGGACAAGCGCATCGAGTTTCAGACCGATTTCCAAGCGTCTCCGGATACGGCGTGGTCCGACGCCTCGGCGGCGAAACAGGTGATGTTGAATCTCTGTTTCAACGCGATCCAGTCGCTCGAGGGAGGGGTGGGGGAGCGCTGGGTGCGGATTGCCACGCGCCGCACGCCCGGGGGAATCGAGATGGCGGTGTCGGACAGCGGTCCGGGCGTCGCGGAGGAAATCCGCCCGCGGCTTTTCCAGCCGTTTCAGTCGACGAAGTCCACGGGGTTCGGCCTCGGGCTTGCGATTTGCCGGGATATCCTCGCGAATCTGGATGCGACGATCACCGTTGACCCCACTGTGCCGGGACGCGGTGCGACGTTTCGCGTCATTTTTCCATGCCAACCCTTGTCATCCTAGCGACCTCCGACACCGCCCTGGCGGACGTGTGGGAGCGTCAGTTGCCGCCCGGACGGGTGGGGCTGCGGCTCGCCGCGGAAGGGTTTCCGGGGGGCACGTCGCCGGGCTTTGCGGCGGTCGTCGTGCTTGATGCGGTGGCGGAGGTCGCGCTGCCGCCGGCGTTGGCGCGGTGTCCGACTATTTTTGTGGGGGAACCGCGGAGTCTGCCCTTCGAGCAGGCGCGGCTGAGCGGGCGGGCGAAGGTGTATCTTTCGTACGAGGAGAGTGCGGGGCGGCTGCGGGAGTTGCTGCCGCTGATCGAGGAGGTCGCGGAAAAACAGTCGATGCTCGATTTGCTGGTGGAGAAAACCCGGCGGGCGGAACCGGTGCGGGCGCCGTGGCGGGCCGCGGCGGCGGATCCGACCGAGCTGTGGGATTTTTTGGAGGGTGCGGTGGAGAATCTCGATTCGCGCGACCGCCTGGTGGCGGAGTTTCGCCGCGCGTCGCGCCATTTGCTGCGCGCCTCGCACGCGGTGTTTTTTCTGCGGGAGGCCGACGGGTTTCGGGCGGACCGGGGCACGTCGTTCTTCGCGGCGGACGATCCGTTGGTCGGGTTCCTCGAAAATCATCCGGCGGTGATCGACGGGACGAACTGGGACGGTCCGGCCGATCCGACGACGGAACTGGCGGTGCGCAACCGGCTCGCGCTGTGGGGCGCGCGCCTGTTGGTGCCGGTGCACGACAACGGCCGGCTGCTCGGCCTCGTGGCCCTGGGGGTGCGCGACGACGGGCAGGCCTACGACGAGGCGGACCGGGCGCGCGCGGTCTTTTTTGCGCGGCTGTTGCGGCATCTGCTGGCGAAGTCGGGCCAGTTCAGCCGGCTCAATCTGTTTGCGGAGCAGGCGAATCTGGGGGCGAAATATTTGCCGAGCACGATTGTGCTCAATGCGGACGAAAACGCGCCACGCCACATGCCGCTGGTGGTGCGCGAACTGATCGGTCAGGCGCGGCGCAACCGCGAGTTGAGCCGGGTGGCGCCGAGCAAGGGACAGCCGTTTCGGGCGAGTGCGGGCATCGTGGCGGAGACGGGCGGAGTTTGGGCGTTCTGGCAGGAGGCGAGCGGGGAGGTGCATGACGCGGCGGCGCGCCAGAGTGCGAGCCGCCGGGGCCTGCTGCGCGAACTGGCGCTCACGCTCAGCCACGAGTTGGGCAACGCGCTGGTGTCGCTGGCGACGTTTCGATTCAGCACACCGGAGAATCCCCTGCCGCCGGCCATCATCGAGGCGGCGAAAGGCGACGTCGCGAAGCTGGAAGCGCTCAACCGCCATGTGGCGCTGATGCAGATGCTGCACGAAGGGTTCGCCGAGCCGGTGGACATCCGCGAGCTGGCCCAGAGCATCGGCCCTTCGCTCGGTCTGCGCGTCGAGGTGGGACCGGATCCGGTGATTTTGGCCGTGAGCAAGAAGCTCCTCGATTTTGGGCTGCGCTCCCTCATTGAAACCATCGCCGAGAATCGCCGCGAACTGGGGGCACGGGAATTGACGCTGCAGGTGCGCTCGACGGGAGCGGGGTCGGAATTGACGGCGTTGCTGTCGTTGAAAGGGAAACATCTTGAACTCGAGGGCATCCTGCCGGAGCCGGTGGAGGGTGCGGTGCCGAACCAAGGTCGGGTCGGCGTGTTTCTGGCGAAGGAAATTCTCCGGCTGCACCAGGGGGAAATTCACGCCGGGCCAGGCATGGAGGGCACCGAGATTTTGATCTCGGTGCGGCGCTGGTGAGAGGCGACGCCATCGGGCCTGCGGTGATACGTTGGGCCGAAAGCGACGCCGCGGTGCACGCCCTCGTGTTGATCGGATCGCGGGCGCAGGCCGGCGAGCAGGGCATCGGCGCGGCGGACGAATTTTCGGACTGGGATTTTCAGGTCGTCACAGATCGACCGGAACAGTTCGCGTCGCCGGCCTGGCTCGCCGCGACCGGGCTGGGCGTACCGCTCGCCTATGTGGCGCGGCTCGGCCGGCTGGGCATGGCGACGAAGATTTCGATCGTGGTGCCGGGCGGCGAACTGGATTTGGTGCTGATTCCCGTACGGCAGTTGCGGCGGGCCAAGGTGGTGCTTCGGCTCGGCCTGGCGAGCCGGATCGCGGCGGCGCGCCAGGGGCTCAGCGGGCTCGCCCTGGTGCTGCGGGGCGGACACCGGGTCGTGAAGGGCGAGCGCGAGTGGGGGACGTTTTTTCAACGGGTCATGGACGAGTTCCCGGCGCCGCGACTGGACGATCAGGCGGTGCGTGCCCTCGCGGAGGGTTTCGTGTGCGACTACGTTTCGACCAAGCACAAGGTCGAGCGCGGGGAATTTCTGGCGGCGCAGCGCTGGCTCCATCACCAGTTGGCCGAAGTGAATTTTCAATTACTCCACGAATTGCGGCAGCGAAGAGGGGAGCCGAGTTTTCCGGATGCGCGGAGGATCGAGTTTCTCACGGCCGATGCCGGGCGCTGCGCGGTGAACGCCGCGCCGACGGGCGCCAGCCTGGGAGCTGCGGTGGAGAAATCGGCGGCGACGCTGCGTGAATTGATGGCCGTCTTGGTGCCGGCCTGGCGGTGGCCGAACGTGTAGCGTCACGCCTGCGCCGAAAACAGTTCCGCGATGACGTCCTCGAGGGGGACGTCTTCGATCGTGATGTCGGCGACGGGGCCGGTGCTGAGGATTTCCTGGGAGACGGCGACGACGTTTTCGCCGGGGACGCGCAAAGTGAATTTGCCGTCGTCGGCGCGGGTGGTGGTGCCGAATTTCGACTGCCACGTGTCGGGGAAGGCGAGGCCGGCGCCCGGGAGGAAGGTGATGATTTTCTTGCGGGCGCCGCCGGCGCTCTCGAGCCGGTCGAGCGCGCCGTCGTAGATTTTCGCGCCCTGGTGGATCACGATCACGCGTTCGCAGAGTTCCTTGATGTCGGCCATGTAGTGGCTGGTGAGGAGAATCGTGACGCGATACTTGCGGTTGTAGTCGCGGAGGAACTGGCGGACGGCGCGTTGGGAGACGACGTCGAGGCCGATGGTGGGCTCGTCGAGAAAGAGGACGCGCGGGCGGTGGAGGAGCGCGGCGATGAGTTCCATCTTCATGCGCTCGCCGAGGGAGAGTTCGCGCACCATGACGTTGAGTTTGGCGCGGACGGCGAGGAGATCGACGAGTTCGTCGAGGGTGGTCTTGAACGGGGCTTCGGGGATGGCGTAGATGGCGCGGAGGAGGTTGAACGACTCGATGGCGGGGAGGTCCCACCAGAGCTGGTTTTTTTGGCCGAGGACGAGGGCGAAGAGGCGGCGGTAGGCGTTTTCGCGCTTCGTGGGATCGAAGCCGGCGACGCGGGCGGTGCCGCTGGTCGGGTAGATGAGGCCCGAGAGCATTTTGAGCGTGGTGGTCTTGCCGGCGCCGTTGGGGCCGAGGAAGCCGACGAATTCGCCCTCGGCGATGGTGAACGAGATGTCCTTCGCCGCGGCGGTCTCCTCGAATTCGCGTTTGAACAGGCCCTTCACGCCGCCCCAGAAGCCGGGGACCTTTTTGTAGGTGCGGAAGACGCGGGTGAGGTGGCTGACTTCGATCATGGTGAAGGAGGAGCGTGCTGGCACGCGATGGCAGGGCAAGCCGCGACCCCGAAACGCAGGAGCCTGTTTGCGGGCGATGGGTGGTGGGGTCGGACACGGAATGCGCGGGCGAGTCCTGAGATCGCTCGCAAGCGAGCTCCTACCTCGGAGGCACGGACTCAGAGCAGCCACTCGGGGTGGGCGCGGTTCTCGGCGAGGAGGCCGCTGAACCACGACCAATCTGCCTCGCAGCAGTAATACCGCGGCCAGCGGTCGCCCGTGGCACAGAGGCCGGCGCGATCGGGATTGAGGAAAATGTAGCGGAAGAGCGCGTGGCGATCCTCGTCGGGGCGCACGTGGTGGTCGTAGGAGTCGCGTTCCCACACCAGAGAGGCGGCGGAGTTCGCGGCGACGGCTCGGAGTGACGCCTGGGTTTTCGATTTCAGACGGCCGACGGATTGGCCAAGGGTCAGGCGCTCGCCAAGAATCGCGAGGGCGTGAAGGTGGTCGGGCATCACGACGGCGCAGCGGAGTTGCCACGTGCCGTCGACGTCCATCGCGCGCAGCTCGGTGAGGATGGCGGTCGCTGCGGCGGGCGAAGTGAGGCCGGGGCGTTTTTCGTCGGTGCAGACGGTAAGAAAGTATTCCGCGTGCGGAATCGAGACGCGGCCGCGGCGTAGGGCCGCGTGACCTTTGGTCGGGTCGGGCATGGATTTCCGGGGTAGGAGCGCGCTTGCGCGCGATGGATTGATGGGCGCGAGAGCACGACGTGCGGGCGAAGCCTAAGGGCATCGCCCGCAAGCGGGCTCCTACCCCTGGGTGAAGGCGGGGAGTTTCACGATCTTGCCGCCGGCGAGAGCGGATTCGTGGGCGCAGAGGCCGACGCAGGTCCAGTTGGCGGACTTCACGGCGTTGACGGAGCATTCGCGGCCCTCGACGAGGGCGGTGAGGAACTCGTGGGCGAGGTGCGGGTGCGAGCCGCCGTGGCCGGCGCCCTGGGTGAAGCTGAGGTGCGTTTTCTTGCCGAGATCGTAGACGCCTTTCGTCGTGAATTTCCGGATGCCGGCGGGCAGGCGCTTGGCATAGTCGGGCACCGTGATTTTCTTCGGGATCTTGTGCTCGGCGAGTTTCGCGGTGTGGAGGACGTGCGGCTCGCCTTCGACGAGCGACCATTCGAAGGATTTTTTCGAACCGTAGACGTCGATGCTTTCGCGGTATTGGCGCGCGGTGTCGAAGAGGGAGCGGATGATGCGGGCGGTGACGTCGGAGTCCTTCAGTTTGATGTGGGCGGTCTCGACGGCGAAGGGGGAGTTGTAGTTCGCGACGAGTTCGGGGCGGATCGTGCCGGAGCCGAAACAGGAGACGTATTCGGCGGTGGCATCGGTGAGCGCGAGCATGGGGCCGACGCAGTGCGTGGCATACCACATGGGCGGGAGGCCGGGCCAGTAGTTCGGCCAGCCGTCCATGTCCTGCTGGTGGCTCGCCTGGAGAAACTGGATTTTGCCGAGGTCGCCGCGGTCGTAGAGTTCTTTGACGTAGAGGTATTCGCGGGCGTAGACGACGGTCTCCATCATCATGTAGCGGAGCCCGGTCTTCTTGGTGAGGTCGACGATGCGTTTGCAGTCGGCGATGGAGGTGGCCATCGGGACGGTGCAGGCGACGTGTTTGCCGGCCTTGAGGGCTTTGATGGATTGCGCGGCGTGATCGGGGATGGGGGTGTTGATGTGGACGGCGTCGATCTCGGGGTCGCGGAGGAGTTCGTCGTAGTCGGTGTAGCCTTTGGGGATGCCGAAGGCGTCCTGGAGGGCCTTGAGTTTCTTTGGGTCGCGCTGGCAAACGGCGATGAGGTTGGCGTTGGGGTGGGCCTGGTAGATCGGGATGAATTCGGCGCCGAAACCGAGGCCGATGATGGCGATGTTGATTTTTTTGCTCATGGAGACGTGGGTGAGAGGGTGGAGTGGGAGTTGGGAAGCGGGGACGCGGAGGAGCGCGGGCGAGCTGGCGGCCGGCGGGGAGGAAATTATTTGAGGGTTTGGAGGAAGGCTTCGAGGTCGGAGATTTCCTGGGGGCTGAAGATGTCGGCCATCGGGGGCATGGGGGAGATCTTGCCGAATTGCTCGTAACCTTTCGTGATGACCTTGCTCGGTTCGAGGAGGCTTTCGCGGATGGAGGCGGGGGTGGCGCGGGTGGCGAGGCCGTCGAGCGCGGGGCCGACGGTGCTGCCCTGGCCTTTGAGCATGTGGCAGAGGACGCAGGCGGCGGGATGTTTGTGGAAAATCTGTTCGCCGCGCTTGGGATCGGCGGCGGCGAGCTTGGTGCCGTCGTCGACGAGAATGAGTTCGGTGAGACGCACGTCGTCGAAGAAGGCGTCGCCGCGGGCGACGTGGAGGACGTTGACGGAGGCGGTGGTGAGCGCGCCGCTGTTGAACTCGAGTTCGACCTCGGACCAATCGGTGTCGCGGCGGCGGATGATCTCGGTTTCGAGACGGGCGCCGTGGAGGTTGAGGCTGACGCGGCCGGAGAGGGTGTGGGTTTTGATCCAACCGGCGAGGCGGTATTGAGTATTGGGCTTGAGCGGGACGTTGGCGTGGAGGCTGGTGTCGGCGTCGCCGCGGGTGCTGACGCGGAGGGCTTGTTGGCCGCCGTGGATTTCCTTGGGGGTGGTGACGAGGGACCATGCGGCGGTGGTGTTGCCCTCGCGGGTGCCATAGTCGCGGCGGGTCCAGCCCGCGGGGAGACCGCTGGGGCCGGCGATTTCGAAGCCGGGGTTGGGGAGGAGATTCGGGCCCTCGCGAAAGAGGGTAGCGCCATGGACTTTGCCGAGGAGGCGGGTGGCCTCGCGGAGCCACTCGTCTTTTTGGTTGGCGGGATTGCGGACGAGGGCGGTGACGACGGTTTTGATCGGCGGGGTCGTGGGGAATTCGGCGAGCTTGGCGAAGGCGGCGAGGCGGGTGAGGGTGTCGGCATCGCTGATGACGGCGGAGGCGAAGTAGAGGGCGACGGCGGCGGCGTCGCGACCGAGGGCGCGGGTGGCGTTGCGGCGGACGGCGGCGTCGGCGTGGCTGAGCGCGGCGCGGTGCGTGGCTTCGTCGAGCCGGCCGAGGCCGTGGAGGGTCCAGAGGGCGTGGAGGGCGGGGAGGGGCGCGGGGGCGGCGACGGCGGATTTGAGCGCGGGGGCGGCGTCGGTGCGTTGGCCTTCGACGAGGAGGCGTTGGGCGGTGAGGCGCCAGAATGGGTTGCCGTGGCCGAGGGCGGCGACGAGTTGGGCGGTGGGGGCGCCCGAGAGGGAGGTGAGCGTGGCGGGTTTGGCTTTTTCCCAGACGACGCGGTAGATGCGGCCGCGGCCGTGGTCGCGGAGGGGGTTTTCGTGGGCGCCGCCGACGCCGGTTTTGGCGGCGTAGCCGCCGCGCTCAGGGCTGGGCGTGGGGTTGTGTTGGATGATGTAATTCTGCCAGTCGGAGAACCAGACGGCGCCGTCGGGGCCGACCTCGGCGAAGACGGGGGACATCCATTCGTCGCTGCTGGCGACGAGGTTGAAGGCGTCGTGGGCGGCGTAGCCGGCGCCGTCGCGCTGCACGTCGAAGAGCGCGACCGTCTTCATCGTGGGCTCGCAGATCATGGCCATGCCCTGGAGGCGGGCGGGGAGGTTGTCGGAGTGAATGAACGCGCTGCCGGCGGCGGCGGTGTAGCCGCCCATGACGTCGACCTGGCGGAAGTTCGGCGTGATGGTGTGGGTCTTGTCCTCGGTGTTGATGCGCTTGGCGGTCATGGCGCGCGTGCCTTTGGGGACGATGGAGGCGGGAAGGCCGCCGAAGAAAATGGGGGCGTTGTTGGCGGTGCCGCCAAATTGGTCGCCAAACTCGTTGGCGCTGTGGCCCCACGTGTTGTTGGTGAACTGGTGGAGGAACTCGAGGGCGGAGCCGTCGGCCTTAAAGCGATACGTGCCCTGGGCGAACTGCTTTTCGACGCCGCCGACGGTGCCTTTGAAGCCGGAGTAACCGACGGCGCCGTAGAGCCAGTTGTCGTAGCCGTAGTGGAGATTGTTGGCTTGGGCGTGGGTGTCGTTGATGCCCCAGCCGGTCATGATTTCGGTGCGGACGTCGGCCTTGTCGTCGCCGTTGGTGTCTTTGAGGAAGAGGAAACGCGGCGACTGGGCGACGACGATGCCGCCGTTGGTGAAGACGAAACCGGTGGGGATGTTGAGGCGGTCGGCGAAGACGGTGAACTTGTCGGCGCGGCCGTCGCCGTCGGTGTCCTCGCAAATTTTGATGGTGTCGGTGCCGAGGCCGTCGGGCTTCACGTCGTGCGGGTAGTCGCGGGCTTCGGCGATCCAGAGGCGGCCGCGCTCGTCCCAGGCGAGGAAGATGGGCTTGGCGATATCGGGCTCGGCGGCGAAGAGTTCGAGGCGGAGATCGGGGGCGACCTGGGTGCGTTCGGTGCTGCCTTTGACGCCGAGCGGAAACTGGAAGGTGACGGGCTGGGTGCGTTTCTCGTAGTTGGCGACGGTGGGGCGGGCTTCGCGCTGTTCGGGTTCGCGCTGGGCGAGGAATTTTTCCCAGGAGGCGACGCGGTCGAGGCCGACGGCGGCGAGGAGCTTGGGTTTCGCGGCGAGCGCGTAGTCGGTGGCGGTGGTGTCGCCGAGGGCGGCGGCGGCGAGGCGCTTCGCGGCGGGGACGGTGGCGAGGGTTTTGGCAAAGGTGGCGGCCGGGGCGTCGAGGACGACGAGGTCGAACTTGGCGGCGAACTCGGGCGTGGCGGCGGCGGGATCGGAGGCGTAGTCGAACCAGATCGCATCGCGGCCGAGGTCACGCATCAGGGCGTGGGCGGCCATCCGCGGGGTGCGGTCGGCGGTGCCGAGGTAGAGGACGCGGATCGGGCTGGCGGCGCAGGGCAGTGCGAGCAGGAGGAGGGCGGCGAGTCGGAACAGGGGCATGGGTGAGGTTGGGCGAAACAATGACGGCGGAGCAAGCGGGCGGTGTGCCGGTGAGTCAGAAAACCGGACTCACCGGCGGCCGCGCGGCGTGGGACTCAGGGTTGAGGAAGCGGGACCTGGCTGGTGGTGCGCAGGTAGGCGAGGAGGTCGCGGACTTCGTCGTTCGAGAGCGCTTTGAGCAGGCCTTCGGGCATCAGGGAAATCGGCGATTTCTCGCGGGAGAGGATGTCCGCTTTGGCGATGATGGTGTCCTGGCCGACGAGGCGGAGCGTGAGTTGCCGGGCGTCCTCGGCGGCGGCGTTGCCGGAGAGGGTGCGGCCGTCGCGGGTGGTGACGGTGACGAGTTGGTAGGCCTCGCTCATGACTTCGCTGGGGTTGACGATCTGACTGAGGATATAGTCGAGATTGGCGCGGTTGGAGCCGGTGAGATCGGGGCCAAGGTTGCCGCCGGCGCCGTAAAGCATGTGGCAGGCGGCGCAGGTGCGCTCGAAGAGGGCGCGACCGTGGGCGGGTTTGGCGCGGGCGAACTCGGCGTCGGTGAGGAGGCGCTTGTAGTTCGCGATGTCGGCCTGCTTGTCGGCGGCGGGCGCGGTGAGCGGGCCCCAGAAGTCAACGAACGAGGGTCCGAGCACGCGCGAGAGTTGGCGGGCGTCGAAGGCGGTGACGTCGCGTTTCGGAATGGTGTTTTGGGTGAGCGCAGCGAGGAGCGCCCGGGCGGTGGTTGGCCGACCGGAGAGCGTCAGAATGGCTTCGGCGCGGTCGGCGGCGTCGAGTGCGGCGTAGCGGGCGAGGAGGTTTTGGGCGACGCGCGGATCGTCGAACGCGGCGAGTGCGCGGATGGCGTCGCGCCGCAGGGGCGCTTCGTCGAGGAGCGAGAGGGTGGCGGGGAGGGACTCGACGTAGGCATCGCGGGCGAAACCGCGGAGGATGTCGCGGCGACGTTCGACGGGCGCGGTGCGGTCTTGGAGGACCGCGAGCTGGGCTGCGGCGGCCTTGGTGTCGCCGAGGAGCTGACTCACCTGAGTGACGAGTTCGCGCAGTTTGGCGTCACCGGTGGCGACGAGCGCCGCGGCGGTGGAGTCCCAGTTTTTCGGCGGGCTCGTCTCGCGGCGGCCGAGGGCAGCGAGACCGTCGCGCAGGCCCTGGAGGAGGGCGAGCCGGGCGGTGGGCGAGGAGGCGGTCGCGAGGGTGGCGGCGACGGCTTCGAGGTGTTGGGCGGCGACGGCGCGGCGGGCGAACCACTGGGTGAGCTGCGGGAGGGCGCTGCCGGCGGCGAGGGCGAGGGCCCGGGGAGCGTCGACGGGAACGAGGGCTTCGACGCCGGACCAAATCAGCTTCGGGAGATTGTGGTCGGCGGCGTCCTCGGCGTGGGCGACGAGGCCTTGGGCGATCGGCCAGCGGTCCGCGAGGGGCATGCGTTGGAGGGAGGAGGCGAGATAGAGGCGCACGACGGGCGAGGGATCGGAGACAGCCAGGGCGGCGAATTTCTTGAGTGCAGCGGGGCCGATGGAATGGTCCTCGCCGAGGAGTTGGACGGCCCAGCCGCGCAGGTAAGGCTCCGGGTGATCGAGCAGCGGGAGCAGGCGATCGGCGGGGAGGTTTTGGGTGACGTGCAGCGCCCAGAGGGCGCGGAGTTTTTGCGCGGCGGTGTTCGACTCCGCGAACATCGCCCAGAGGCGCGCGGGCACGGCAGGGGACAGGCGGCCCTCGGCGGCGCGCTGCTGGAGGATCACGCGGGCGCGGCGGCCATACCAATCGTTGCGATGGTGGAGCAGCGCGACGAGTTCGAGGTCGGATTGGGCGGCCAAGTTGAGATTGGCTTTTCCGGCGAGGCCCTTGGGGGCGAGACGGAAGATGCGGCCGGTTTCTTTCGCGGTGAGGGAGTTGCCGCAGATGTCGCCGTCGTGCCAGTCGAGCACGTAGACGGCGCCGTCGGGACCGATCTCGAGGCTGAAGCCGACCCACGCGGCGTCGTTGGCGAGGAGCGTATCGTCGCCGTGTTGGCCGACGAAGCCGGAGCCTTTGGGCACGAGCGTATCGGTGAGCACGGCGTGCTCGTGGATGTTGGCCATGAAAATCCGGTCGCGGTATTCGCGGGGGAATTCGTCGGCGAGGTAGATGCGGGCGCCGCCGTGGGCGGAGCGGTGACTGTGGTCGGCGATGGTCTTGATATCGTCGTAGATGGCGGGGTTGATGTGTTTGCCGCCCTGCCGGTGATAGATGCCGCCGGGGATGACGTGCCAGAGATGCGGAATCACGCAGGCGGTGATGAACATCTGGCCGTGGTCGTCGAAATCGAGGCCCCAGGGATTGCTGAAACCGTGCGCGACAATTTCGAAGCGGTCCTTGGTCGGATGGTAGCGCCAGACGCCGCCGTCGAGGTATTGGCCGTCAACCACGGGGATTTTCTCGGGGAATGGCTCGCCTTTTTTGAAGAGCTTTCCGCCGTCGGCGGGTTTGCCGACGATCGAGCGGGTGGCGAATCCTTGGCAGCCATACAGCCAGCCGTCGGGGCCCCAGTTGAGGCTGTTGAGGGTTTCGTGGCGGTCCTGGATACCCCAGCCGGTGAGGCGAATCTCGATGGCGGAGTCGGCCCGGTCGTCGCGGTTCTTGTCCGGGACGAAGAGGAGATTGGGCGGTGCGCCGAGCCAGAGACCGTCGAAGCCGACGGCGATGGCGGCGGGAAACGGGATGCCTTCGACGAAGACCTTGCGGGTGTCGAATTTTCCGTCGCCGTTGGTGTCTTCGAGAATGACGATGCGGCTGTCGCCGTGGTTGGCGAAGCCGGTCTTGCGGGTTTCGTAGTCGCGATTTTCCGCGACCCACATGCGCCCGCGGTCGTCCCAGCAAAACGCCATCGGCTGGGTGATCATGGGTTCGGCGGCGGCGAGTTTTGCTTCGAAGCCGGCGGGGACGGTCATTTTGGCGGCAGCCTGTTCGCCGGTGAGAAAGGTGGCCCTCAGGCCCTCGGCCTTGGCGAGGCGCCAGAGGACGGCGTCGCTGGTCTCGCCGGAATAGGCCTTCCAGGTCTCGGTCATCTTAAGGTCGTTGAGTGCGCCGGTGTAGACGACGAGCTGATGGCGGATGGTCTCAGTCTTGCCCTGGGCGATGGACCAGTCGCCGGAGATGGCGCGGCTCGGGCCGACGCCCAGCTGGCCGTCGACGCGCCACGGGAGCGGGTAGCCGGAGTTTTTCGGATGATCGAATACGGCGATGTGTGCCTGATCGGTGCGGCCCTCGAGTTTGAGGCCGATGTCGACCCAGAGCGCGCGCTCGCCGGTGGCCCGCTTGTTCTGCTGGCGGTTGCTGTTGACGACGGCGCCCTCCATGCCGGCGCGCCACGGCATGCGGACGAAGAGCCCGCCGTAGTCGTATTTGGCGACGGTGAGATCGATGAGGCCTTCGCCCTGCCACTCGAGATCGAGGAGGTAACGGTCGCCGGAGTCGCGCATGGTCCAGGTCTGCGTCTCGGCCATGATCGGCTGGCCGGCTTCGTCGAGGAGATGGTAGACGGTGGACCACTTCACCGTGCTGCCATGCTCGGCGAGAATGGCGCTGGAGATGCGGCGCCAGTAGCCGTTGGCGGGATTGTGGAAATAGTCGCGGCCGTTCACGCGTGTGAGGCCCCAGTAGATGCCGGTCTGGTGCTTGTGGTGGCCGGGGCTGAACTCGGTGAGGACGCTTTTCCCGTCGGGCGAAACGATGGGGTGCAGGTAGGGGCGGAAATCGGGTTTCGCGTTCTGCGTGAGGATGGGGGCGGGGACGTTGTCCCGATACACGGAGATCGTGTGCGTGGCGGCGTCCTGCCGCAGCGTGAGGTGGGCGGCGTGCGCGGCGGGTAGGGCGGCGGCGAAGAGGGCGACGAAGAGACGGAATTTTGAATGGGTCATGGCGCTGAATTTCGGGAAAGCGGGTGGCAGGACGTGGAGCGGAGTGAACAGAAGAACGATTGTCGGTGAGGCGTAAGGCTTGGGCGGGCGTAAGGTCTAATGGGGTGGTTGCTCGCCGCACATTACTTTCCGGGACGTAGCGCGCGAACGTAGACGTAGTAGGCGCCGGCGATTTCCTGGCCGGCGGCGTCGCGAAACCAAGTCTGTAGTTCCACCGGGCCGCGGGACAGCGTGAGGTTGAACGTCACCGCCTTGTCCTCGGGCGTGACGGGTTGTTGCCGGCGCACGTCGCCGATTTTCAGGTCGGCGCTTGCAACGGGAAACGCATCGCCGGCCGCGAATTCGCCATCGACGCCCCGGTAGGCGGGCATGGCCGAGGTGATCGGTGCATCGGCCTCGACCGGCCAGCGGCGCAGGGAGAATTCGTAGTCGCCAGCGTGTTCGACGAAGAGCGACCACGCGCCGTTCTTTTTTGTTCGTCGCACTTGGTTTTGTTGATCGAAAAACACGTCCACCCAATCGCACGGGGAGAGTTGGACGGGATTGGCGCGGGCCGAGCCGAGGTGGATCGGGCTGACCTCGAGCAGGCGCGGTTCGACTCCGGCCCACCACGTCGCATAGTGAGCGCGCAACGCAGCCGCGACTTCCGGGAATTGCGTGATGACGTTGCGCTCCTGCGCGGGGTCGGTCGCGAGGTCATAGAGTTCCTGGTTGGCGATGAGGCGCCAGCGCTTCCACAGCACCACGGCATCGCCCGGCTTCGGACGGGAGTCGTTCATGCGGGAAAACTGAATCGTGAGCTTCCGATCGGGCAGTGTGGCGGCGGGATCGCGCAGGAGGCCGGCGAGGCTCGTGCCGTCGAAGCTGGCCGCGGCGGGCTTCGCCACGCCGCAGAGTTCGAGGAGAGTGGGGAGAACGTCCTGCACCTGCGTCAGGGCCGCGACGTCGCCGACCGCGCGCAGTTTTCCCGCGGGCCAGCGGATGAAAAACGGCACGCGATGCCCGCCGTCGTAGAGTCCGATCTTTTTTCCCCGCATGCCGGCGTTGAAGACGGGATCGCCGGTCGCGGTGCCGTTGTCCGTCATGAAAATGAGAATGGTATTCTCGTGCAGCCCGGTTTCGCGCAGGAACGCATCGAGCCGGCCGAGGTTCTCGTCGATGTTGGCGATCATGCCGAAGAAAGTGGCGACGCGGTGTGGTTGCTGGCGGTAAGGTTCGCGGTAGCGATCAGGGACAAGGAACGGCCCGTGCGCGGCGGCGAGTGGAAGGAAGCAGAGGAACGGCTCCCGGCGGGCCGCCTGTTGCTTCATCCACGTCTGCGCCTCGCGGAAGAACACGTCGGTGGTGTAGCCCGCGAACTTCCGGTCGACGCCATTGTGTTGGTAGACGTCGTCGAAGTAGTCGTTGTTAAAATAACCGGCCGCCGACGGGATGCTCGACGACTGATACCAAATCGATTCCTGAAAGCCGCGGTCCTGTGGGCGGTAGGGGTAGTTGTCGCCGAGGTGCCATTTGCCGAAGATTCCCGTGCGGTAACCGGCGGCGGCGAATATCTCGGGCATCGTGGGAAACTCGCGCCGCAAGTTCGTGCGGCCGCTGCTGACGTTCATCGCGCCGTTGCGGAGCGCATCGACGCCGGTCATGAGCTGCCCGCGCGTTGGTGTGCACATCGGCTGCACGTGGAAATCCGTGAAGCGGATGCTCTCTGCGTGCAGCCGGTCCATGTGCGGGGTCTTGAGCACGGGGTTGCCGTGCACGGAGAGATCGCCGTAGCCCTGATCGTCGACCATCACGATTACGATGTTCGGTTTCGCGGCGACGGCGGACACGAGGCGGGGGACCGCCACGGAAAAACAGAGCAGCAGGACAAACCAGGGGAAACGAGACATGATCGGGGAGGGCGAAGGGTTCGATGGCACGAGAATAAGAAGAAGGTGTTTGGGTTAGGCTCCAACGGCATCGGCCAGCAAGACGACGCCTCGGAAAGTTTCGCGGCCCGGGACGGCAGGGATCAAAAGGTCTTTTTCACGCGCAGCCACCATTCGCGGCCGCTCTGGGAGATATAGGGGCTGCTCATGAAGTTACCGTAGAAAGGGTCGAAGGCCGGCGCCTGGTCGAAGACATTGTTGATGCCAAGCGTGACGCTCATTCCGGCAAGCAGGCGGGAGCGGTCCTCTTTCCGGCCGAAGTCGTAGCTAGCGCGGAAGCTGTGGCTGTGCTGGGCGGGGATGGTTGTCCCGCCCAGCGCCGCGACGAACCGGGCCGCGCCCAAGGGATCGCCAGGCGCGCCGTTTTGCTGATAGCCGCCGAAGT
This sequence comes from Opitutaceae bacterium, assembly GCA_044358025.1. Lineage (GTDB taxonomy): Bacteria > Verrucomicrobiota > Verrucomicrobiia > Opitutales > Opitutaceae > GAS368. Next base: position 12,397 of record JBIKOK010000053.1, on the reverse strand, counting down.
AAATCGTGCTCCAGCTCAGCTTCCAACCATGGCGCGACCAATTCAACCCCGCGTTGGCTTTGTGTTTGGCCACACCGCCGCGATTGACGAAGCCCAAGTAGGACGCCAGCTCGCCCCCCGCCGCGGATCTCTCGTAGATCTGCATGACTGTGCCGCCTGCATTGAAGCTAAACACGCCGACGGAGGTGTTCCTCCGGTAGGCGGCGGACACGTCATAACCGCTGCTCACATTTTTGGCATAATTTAAGGCGGTGAGATCGAGGTCGGTGATGAGCGTGGTCGTGGGATTGCGGACGATCCGTCCGGCCGCGGCGGGCAGACCCTCGATGTCGACCATCTCCTGGGCGTTCAGCGTGGTGATGGAGTCCTTTTGCTGGATTTCAAACCGCTCGAAATTGAACCGGAAGCCCTTCAGGACTTCCGATTTTGGCTCCCAAATCACGCCCAGGCTGCGGGTGGCCGAGATCTGGGGTTTCAGGTTCGGGTTGCCGCCGGAGGCGACATTGACCCGGTAACTCGAGCCGGTTTTGGAATCAACAATCACCGGCCCCACGCCTTGCGCGCCGCCGCCAGTGAGCTGAGCGATGCTCGGCGGGACGAACGCCTCGTTATAGGAAGCGCGAAGGGTCAGCTCCCTGAACGGCTGGTATTTCAAACCGGCCAGCGGGCTCGTCTGGAAAATCTTCCGTTCCTTATGGTAACCCAGCGCCCCGCTGGCGGTGTTGGCGGCGGGATTGTTCGGGAAGGTGGTCTGGGAGGCCGTGCTGATGCCCGCGCGGTAAAGTTCTGCACGGGCGGCAAGCTGCAAATCGAAGGCACGCAGCATGGTCCGGGCGTTCTCCTTTTTGACGAAAGGGATCGTGGTCTCGGCATACGCGGAGTCCACCGCCTGCGCCTGGCCAAAGTAGAGGATGTCGTTGTCCGCCCTGGGCGTGCGCAGGAATCGGCGGCGGCCCGTGTGATCATCGCTGCCTTCCTTGCGATGCTCGAGGCCGATCGTGAGGATGGGAGTCAACCCGCCCAGAAACGGCACGGGGCCCGAGGCATGCAGGTCAACGGTATTCATCAGGCTGTTACCGGAATAATCGTAGGTGGCGAGGTTGGCCGCGACATTCAGGGGGAAGGCCACCGTATCGACAAAGGGATTCAAGGCGCCGCTGTTCAGGTCGTTGATCATTGCCGTGGGATCGTCGAGAAACGCCCGGTAGGAGAAGGTGCTGCGCGACCAAGTGTAGGAGGTCTGGCCGCGCCAGCCGGCCCCGATGTTGGCCACGAGGCCGACCGAGAGGTTAAGGGTTTCACTCGTGGAAATGTTCGGCGTTTTGGTGAGGCGCGGGAAGTTGACAAAGACATTTTGGCGAAAGGGATTAGTAGGCGCGTTGCCCGGCACAGTGTAGGTCGCCGCGAACGGGTCGGCATAGTTGTTCCCTGTGGTGTTCGAGAAGCTGACCTCCGTGAAGGCCTGGAGGCTGGAGGTCAGTTCGCGGTCGACCGCAACCCGGAAGGACCGGCTCAGAGGCGCACTGCCGAACGGGGAATTGAGGCCGCGGTAAAGGGTTGGCGCCGGGTTAAAGTTGAAGCTGCCAGCGTTGGCGACCAGCGCGGCGGAGAGGTTCGCCCCGGGCGCGGTGCCGGTCGGAATGTAGGTCCGGGTCGAGTTGAGCGAGGTGCCGTCCTTAAGCAGGAGAGAGGCGTTGCTCGGATTGGTGTAACCGTTGAACGCAGCGGGATTCAGGATGATATTGGGTGTGGCCCCGGGATATGGGGAAGTGGCCGTCCAGCGGCTGCCCTGCGCGCCGTTGGGGACATTGGCCATGACCCGGGCGTCATAGTCCCGGATGTAGAGACGGTCGCCGACCGTGGGCGGAATGCGGTCCTTGTAGTTGGCCGTCAGCATCACGTGGGTCTTGGCGCCGAGGGAAAAGCCAAGTGTGGCGTCGCCGCTCCGGGTGCGGGAGGAACCTTTGAAGACGTCGCCATAGGTCATCGCGACAGCGCCACCCGTGTAGTTTTTCTTGAGGACGACGTTGATCACCCCACCGGAGGCGGCGCCGCCGTAAATCGCGGACGCGCCGCCCGGCAGGACGATGATCTGTTCAATCGCGCTGAGCGGAATCGTATTGAGGTCCACCTGCCCGAAGGCGCCCCGGTTCTGCGCCGGTGCCGCCCGGCGGCCGTTGATCAAGACGAGCGTGCGGGAGCTGCCCATGCCGCGCAGGTCGATGTCGCTGATGAGGTTGCCGTTGCCGCCGGCCACAGGCTGGACGATGCTTTGCGACGAACTGGCGGTGTTCATAGAGAGCTGCTCCTTCAGGAACGTGTTCACGTCGACCGAATTGATCTCCTCGATAGTCTCACTCTTAAAAATGTAATAAGGCTGCACGTCATTGATCGTGCGCGGAATATCGACGTTGCGGTCGGTGTAAGGCTTGTCGGCGGAGACGACGAACTCGGTCAACTTCTGCACCCCCTTTTCGTCCGTTTCTTTCGCCGCTGGCTTTTTTACCGCCGACTCGGCCGGGACCGGGGCGACCGGGACCGGTGCGGCCGGGGCGGTCGTGGCCTGTGCGAGGGTGAGGGGGCTGGCCGCGAGGGTGAGAAGACCAACGGCGCTCAGGCTGAGGGCCGCGACCGTGCGCAGGGCGCCGGAGCGGAGGAACTCAGTCGACACGATGGGCAAGCCCGACACCGATGGTGCAGGGTTCGCAGAACGTGCGGGGTGGATCATCTCTGTATTCATGGGGCTGGTAGGAAACTGGGTTGTTGTTAGGAAACTGGATTTGAGAGGATGAAGAGTCATGGGTCGGATGGGGATGGGGTTTAGGGTTTTCGTTTGGGCTTCGGGCCCTTGCGGGACACTTCGTCGGTGAAGGGGGAACGTTCATAAGTTATGCCGTCACCAGTAACACGTGGGTCACCGGGTTTACCTTGATCGCTGGCTCTGGCGGTTACACCCGCAATGACCGCGCCTAAGAGTATTGCGAATACAAGTAGGCGGTTGTTCATAGCATTCCTCGTCGTCGTTTGAAATGGAGCCTTCGTTTCAGCAAATATGATGATAACTCCGCGCGAATTGATCTTGGGTCGTTTAGTTCGTCTTCGTGGGGTAATGTAGAATCAGAGATTTTGGTGGCGTTGACCCGGTAAGCACCGGCGCGAGGCGCGCGTTCGGTCCGACGAACATCCGGTGTCGGAACATGTCGGGATGCCGTTTGCCCACGCCGTCGGGGCCATCCGGATACAGGCCCGGGTAAGCCCCGTCAGTGGCCGCCACCCGTGCCACAAAGTTGCTCACCAAACTCGTCGGCGACGGCGACACGCCGGTGATCGACGCGAAGTGGTGAAACAAATCGCCATCGCCGCTGGCGGTGCTCTGGGTCAACGCGTAGGTCTTGCGCTTGTCGAGCACGATGGGTTGCGGCAAGTTCACATAGCGGAATTCACCCAGGAGGTAGCTGTTCGCACTGTTCACGGTGATGCTGGCGATGAGTTGCTGTGAAATCCCATCAAACAGCCGGATGACGTGCGCCGTGTGCAGGCCATCGGGAACGCCAGCGGTTTGTCCGTCACCTTTCGTGGCGAGTTCGTTGCCGGTCAGATCGACCGCCGCGTCATCCCACAGGCCCAGACTTTCGACCACGACTGCCTGGTCGCCGGTTGTGAATTCATAGCCGATGGCGCCCGTGCGGTCGTTCCGCAAATCCGCGCCGCCGTCACTGAGCAGGACCTGGTTGTAGTCCTTCAAACCCAGCTCCCGACTGTATCCGCGGTTGTGAAACAGGAGGAGTTGCTCCTTCAGTTGCGACACCAGGGGCTGCTGGGCCGGATCGGCGTGCAGCGTCGTGTCCTGGTGCAAGTCGGCGTCGAGATCGAACAGCTTGAGCGGAACGGTCGTGCCGTAGTTTGCACCGGAGGTCTGGCGGCGATTGATCAGCTTGCCATCGCTGATCATCACGAACGGATGCTGGCGAATGGCCAGCAGCGAGTCGCCGGGCAGGTCGTTCCCTGTATTGCGTTTGATTCGCGGCGCGCGTGACGGTCGATCGGCCAGCAGTGAGTCGTCGGGCGATTCTTCGGGCAGGTCTTCGGACAGATCGTTGGTCCCCAGGCTGTTGTCGTGGCTGACCAGCAAATGCGGTCGGCGGAATTGCGCGCCGGGCACCTGGTTCAGCAACGCCGGCAAGACGTTCTCGCTGTCCTCCGCTTCGTCAACCCCCAGCTTGTGCCCGAGCAAGGCGGAGAAGCTGGCATAGAGATCGAACTGACCAAAGTTGGCCGTGCTAACAGTGCCGCCGGGGATGCCGCCGTCCGGCCACGATACGATGAACGGCACGCGGTGGCCACCCTCGTAAATCGACTGCTTCTTGTCGCGCAAGCCCGCCTGTGCGACGCCGTATGCGTTCGGGCCGTTGTCGCTGGTGAAGATGAAGATCGTGCTGTTAATCATGGGGCGGCCGGTGCGCGGGTCGTTCACCTTGGCGAGTTTGTCGAGGAGCAGGCCGACAGCTATGTTGTTCTCGTAAATCATGTCCTCGCGGCTTCCGCCCGCACTGCCATCGGTGAGCCGAGACTGGCCTTTGATCGGAATGGTCTGCCCTTGCACGAGGATGCTCGTCGCCGGGTCATAGGGCGCGTGATTGGCATTAGGAACGTAGTAGAAGAAGAAGGGCGCGTTGCTGCCCTGCGCCACGTGGGTGTCAATGTAGCCGAGCGCCATGTTCAGGTAGCGCTCACCCGTATGCTGCGGGTCCCAGTCGGCCACGCTCGGGCCACCGCGCTCGCCCCACGTCGGGATGCCCTGGATGGCATTGTTCTCGATATAGGCTTTCAGCAAATGGGCCCGGCCGGTCCCAAGGTTGCCGCTGACGCCAAAGAAGTAATCGAAGCCGTGAGCCAACGGGCCATCGAGGACGTTGGTGACATAGCTGCCGTTGGCGTTTGTCCCGACGGGAACGGTCGCCCAAGTGCTCGACGTGACGCTGTCGTAAGCCATCGTCCCGCCAGTCTTCGTCAGGAACGTCCAGCCTAGATGCCACTTGCCGAAGGCGGCCGTGCGATAGCCGCATTGCTTGAGCGCTGTGGCGAGAGTGGGCCGGTTGGGCGCAATCATCGGCCGCGAATTCCAACCACCAATCACACTGTGCTTGTTGTAGCTGCGCCAGGCGTAACGACCGGTCAACAGGGCGTAGCGTGTGGGCGAACACATGGACGAGCCGGTATGCACGTCGGTGAACAGCGCGCCCATCCCGGCCAGACGATCGAGGTTCGGCGTCACCTGCGTCGTGGCGACGGGCGTGGCGTTCGACCCGAGCTTCTTGCCGAAATACGGATGCGCGTCGCCCATGCCCATGTCGTCGGCCATGAAGATGATGATGTTGGGCGGGACAACGGTGCGGAGGTCAACTTCGTTCAGATTGTCCACGGACACAGTGAAGGCCTGCTCCAAATACAAGCCGCCCTGGTCGGTGGCCCGGACGCGAATGCGGTAGGCACTCCGGGTTTCGAAATCGAGCGCGGCGGCGGTCTTGAGCACCGCGCCGGCGATGGTGAACGAGGCGTTTTCCGCGCCGCCCGCACCGCTCACCAGTGTGAACGTGTGCGTGTCGCCGGGGTTGGGGTCGGTGGCGGTGAAGGTCCCCACCGCGGTGCCGGGAGGCTGGTTCTCGGCCACCGAAGCGGTGTTGAGTGCCAGGCTGGTGGGTGCGGCTGGCGGCGGCGTGCCCCCGTTGGCCACGGTCATTCTGTCGCGCAGCGCGGCGTCGGCCCCGGCGAGGAGCGGAGTGAGCGCGGCGGCAAGGAGGGCGAGGGTGAGGGAACGGTTCATGGCAATTCGATTTCCGGGGTTGGGGGGCAGGGCGGCTTTTTCACCGCCGACTCGGTCGGGACGGCCGGGGCGGTCACGGCCTGTGCGAGGGTGCGCGGGCTGGCCGCGAGGGTGAGGAGCCCAACGGCGCTCAGGCTGAGGGCCGCGATCGTGCGCAGGGCGCCGGAGCGGAGGAACCCAGGCGACACGATGGGCAAGCCGGCCATCGATGGTGCAGGGTTCGCGGAACGGGCGGGGTGGATAATCTCTGTATTCATGGGCTGCTCGGAAACTGGATTTTCAGGGGGCATCGAATCCGGGAGGGGGTTATTTGCCGGCGCCTTTTTGTTTGGCCCCCTTGCGTTCGTCGGCTTCGGCGACAACGGCTTTCATGTAGGCTTCGCGGGCGGCGGGGTCATGGCGGGCACGGAAGACGGAAATTATCGGGTCGCGCGTTTGCACCATCCACGCGTCGAGTTGGGCGATGAGGGCGTCGCGTGGGGCGCGGTGGGCGGGATGGGCGATGAGGTTCTGCAGGGCGTCGGGGTCGATGGCGTAGTTGAAGAGTTCTTCAGGCACGCGGTGCTCGAAGAGGTCGAGTCGCGCGGCGACGGCGGGATCGGTTTTCGCGAGTGCGACCATGCGTCGGTAGGTGGCGGTGCCCTTGGTGGCGGTGTCCATCACGCGGGTGCCGTTGGACCACGGGTTGAAAAGATAGCCGTAGTCCTTCGTGATGATCGAGCGCATCGGATGACGATTGCCGCCGTAGTTCTCGTTGTATTCGGCGACGATGAAGTCGCGGCCGGTCTGGGTTTCACCGCGGAGGACGGGGGCGAAACTGCGGCCGTCCATGCCGGCGGGTGCGGGCACGGCGACGATTTCGAGCAGCGTGGGCAACAGATCGACAGCGGAGACGAGATGGCGGTCGTCGACGGTGGCGGGTTTCGTGACGCCGGGCCAACGCACCATCAACGGCGTGCGGGTGCTGTGGAAGTAGAGCTGCGTCTTCGCGAACGGCAGTGGCATGCCGTGGTCGGAGAGGAAAATGATGAGCGTGCGGGTGTCTTCGCCGGATTCCTGGAGCGCACGGAAAATTGCGCCGAGGGAGTCGTCGCCGCGGCGGACGGTTGAGTAGTAGAGGGCGAGCTCCTCGCGCACTTTGGGATCGTCGGGGAGGAAGCCGGGCACGGTGATTTCGGCGGGCGTATAGACGCGGCTCGGTTTGTTGACCTCGGGTTGACCGTCCTCGTTGTAGAACGGTTTGTGGGGATCGGAGATGTTAAGGTTGAAACAAAACGGTTTGCCGGCCTGCTTCGCACGCGCGATGCCGTGCTGGGTCGAGCGGTAATACGATTCGGGATTCTTCGGATCCGCAGCGGTGCCGTCGGGGAGCGTATCGAGGATGAGGTCCCAGCCGGGGTAGGGCGTGTAGGGCGTCGAGTGGTCCACCTTGCCGCGGATGCCGGTGAAGTAGCCGGCGGCTTTCATGAGATCGGACATCACGGGGTAGCCGGGATCGCGGACTTCGTAAAACCCCTCGACGCGGTTGTTGTGCGGATAGCGGCCGGAGAACATCACGTTGCGCGAAGGCATGCAGTTGCCGACCTGCACGAACGCGTGCGCAAATCGCAGGCTTTGGCCGGCGAGACGATCCATGTTTGGCGTGAGGTCGCGGGGCGTCGCTCCGTAGACGCCGACGGAATCGCAACTCATGTCGTCGGTCGTGATGATGAGCACGTTCAGGCGCTCGACGGCGGCGTGAGCGAACGTAGCTAGAGTGAAGAGTGTGCAGGTTAAGAGGCTGAGGCGGAGTCCGCGATGAACGGAAGGGGACATGGGGTGAGGCGGGCGAAGGAGCGAGGGGTAGAAGGGGAAACAGGGAGACGGCGCCGAGTCTTGGCGGACGGCGGGCGTGGGCGCGGGGAGCGCCTACTCCTGCCCCTTGTAGTCCGGATTCGGCTCCATCATGGCGGCGGAGACTTGGCGGCGCCAGTGGTGGAGCAAGGCGGTGAGCTGGCGGACGCGCTCGGGTTGTTCGCGGGCCAGATCGCGCTGCTCGCCGAGGTCGTCGCGGAGGTTGAAGAGCTGGACGGTGTGGTTTTCGAAATATTCGAGGAGCTTGTAGTCGCCTTGGCGGACGGCGCCGCCGGGGCTCTGCATGCCGTGATTACTGTAGTGCGGGAAGTGCCAGAAGAGCGCGAACCGCTCGGGCGCGGGGCCGCCGCGGACGAGGCCGGCGAGGCTCACGCCGTCGACGTGTTGCGCGGGGAGCGCAGGGGCGCCGATCATTTCGAGGATCGTGGGATAGAGGTCCGTGCCGATGACCGGCACATGGCTGACGGTGCCGGGGGCGCTGCGGCCGGGCCAGCGGATGAAGAGCGGCACGCGGATGCCGCCCTCGTAGAGCCAACCCTTGGCGCCGCGGAGCGGCAGATTGGAGGTGGCGAAGGCGGCATGGAGCGCGGCCGGCGCCACGACGCGATCGGGACGACCGAAGTTCGCGGCGGACATGCCGCCGTTGTCCGAGGTGAAAATCACGATGGTATTTTCGCTGAGGCCGAGCGCCTCGAGTTTCGCGATGACCCGCCCGAAGCTCTCGTCGATGGACTCGACCATGGCGGCGAATTGCGGGTTGTCCTGGTGCTGCTTGATTTTGACCGTCTGATCCGGAAATACACGGAAGCTTTGATAGGCATCGTCCTTGATCCGGGCATCCAGTTCAGCCCGTGATGGCGTTGTTTTCGCGTCCGGATTTCCCTCGAGCACAAACGGCGACCCTTGGGCGGGCGCGCTGCGGGCCAACTTGGCCTGATATTTCGCGACGAGATCGGCCCGGCCCTGGATGGGATCGTGGGGGGCGAAATGAGAGAGGTAGAGGAAGAAGGGGCGGTGCTTGTTTTCTTCGACATAGTTCAAGGCTTCGTCCGTGAGGCGATCGGTCAGGTAGTCGCCCGGGGCATCGGTGAGTCCCTCCAAGCCGAATGGCGCGTGATAACTCTTGTTCGGACAGCACTTGTTCCACCGTGGAACCTGCACGTCGAAGCCATGCTGCAGCGGTCCGGACGGCTCCTCGCCGAGGTGCCATTTACCGAAGTGACCAGTGGCGTAGCCGCGCTCCTTGAGGGCCTCGGCGAGGGTTGTCTCCTCGTAGGGCAGGTGCGGACGGGGTGTGGCGTTCGTAAATTTCTGGGACGGGAAATCGCGGCGACCGGGCAGCCAGTCGGTGAGCTGAAGGCGCGCGGGGTATTTGCCCGTCAGGATGCTGGCGCGCGTGGGCGAGCACACGTGACAGGGCGCGTAGGCGTCGGTGAACCGCACGTTGGCGCGGGCGAAACGGTCAAGCTGCGGGGTTTCGTAGAAGGTGCTGCCTTGGACGCCAAGGTCGCGCCAGCCGAGGTCGTCGACGAGGAAGAGGACGACGTTGGGCGGGCGCGAGGCCGAGGCGGCGTGCACGGGTGCCGTGAGTGCGAGCGCGGTGGCGGCGGCGAAGAGGACCGTGGGGAGAAAACGTGACATGGGCGGAGGGGGCGGCGGGGCGGGTGGGCGGGTGGGCGAGGGCGAGGCGCGGGGTTAGAAGTCTTTTTTCACGCGGAGGACGTAGTCGCGCAAGCGGACATTGCCGTAGCGGCTGTAGAAGAAGGGGGCGCGGTTGTTGCCGGCGTCGAAGGGCGGCTCGGTGTCGAGGACGTTGTTGACCGTGAGCTGCACGGAGAGGCCGCGGAAGTAGGAACGCTCGTGCTTGGCGCCGAAATTATAGGTCACATTGATGTTATGATAGGTCTGCGATGCGACCGTGGTGCCGCCCTGCGGGCCGGTGCTCGTGGTGACCAACGTGGGATTGGCGACGCCCAGATAAATCGGATCGCCGGGGGCGCCGGCCTGCTTGTAGCCACCGGTATGAACCGTGGTCCACGAGGCGCGCCAGTGACGGCCGTTGGACCAGCTGATCGAGCCGTTGACTTTGCTGCGGTTGACTCCGCCCGAGTTGGGGAAGTCGCGATACTCGATGGCGGGAAACCCAATGGCGGGCGGGAGCTTCAGGTGATCGGTGATTGTCGTGCGGGCGCGGAAGGCGAACAGGCCGACGGGGGTGGCCTTGCGATAGTCGACCGAGGCATCCCAGCCGTCGGTGGTGCCGTTGCCGACGTTGTAGTTCGCGAAGGTGAAGAGTTCGATGAGCTTGGTGGTCGCGTTGCGCTGGACGCTGCCGGTGGGGGCACGGTCGCCCATGTTGGCGAGCTGCTGCACGTTGTTCACGTTGCGGATCAGCGCCAGTTTATCGATGCGCCAGTATTCGAGATTGAAACGGAAATCCTTCAGGACGCCCGACGGTTCAACGATGACGCCGTAGGACCAGTTCTTGGACGTCTCGGGCCCGAGGGCGGGATTGTTGCCGGCCACGCTCAGCGAGGAGTAGCTGGAATTCGTGACCGGGTCGAAGAAGACGGCGGTGGGATTGGCGGCGGCGAGGCCGTCGGCGTTGATGCGCTGGGTGAGCTGGGAAAACGTGGGCGGGAGATACGCGGTGGCATACGAAGCCCGGAAGGTGAGCGCGTGGAAGGGTTGATAGCGCAGGCCGAACGTGGGTTTGGTCGCTTGCAGCTTGGCAATGTCCTGTCGGCTGATGGTCGCACTCTGCGTGATGCGGGGGAACGGCGGGGAGTCGGGGAAGAGGTTCACGCGGCCGTTGGGATTGGTATAGACGTCGAAGCGCTCGGTGCGGGCGGCGAGCTGAAATTCCAAGGCGCGGAGGAAGGGTTTGTCGTTGGCCCCGGAGACCACGGGGATGCTGAGTTCGGCATGGGCGGCATAGGTGGAGATGCGCTGGCCGACAAAGTAGGAATGCTGGTTGGTGGGATTGGCCGTCGCCGGCGGGATGGGCGCGAACGTGCCACCGACGTAAGCTTGCGGGAGACGCTCGGTGTAGGCTTCAAGACCGACCGTCAGGACGGGCTGGCCGCCGGGAAGATGGAACAACGGACCGGACGCGCGGACGTTGGTGTTGAGCATCGTGTCCTTGTTGAAGCCGGTCCATTCGCCGTAGTAGCGCTCGATCGCCGGTGGGTTTGCGATCGTGTCGACAAAAGGGTTGATCACGCCCGTCCAGAGCAGCGGGGCGTGGCCGCCGAAGACGGTGTTGTTGGCGAGATTCATCAGACCGTAACTGACTTTCTGTGACGTGACGGAGTAGTTGGCGTCGGCGGCGAGGCGCCACTCGCGGGGGAGCTTGATCAACGCGCCGACGACTCCGCCGGACACCTGATTGCCCACGTTGTTAGGCGTCGCCTGGTCGGAGGAGAGGGGAAGAGAGACGAGGACGTTTTCGCGAAACGGATTGGTCGGCGCATTGCCGGGGACGGCGAATTGATAGGCGCCGTTGCCGAGCGGCACCCATTTGGCCTCGAGGGTCGCGCTGCGGTTGAAGGCAAAGTCGGCGAAAAAGCTGACCTTCGCGTTGAGCTGGTGGTCGATGCGGGCCATGAGGGCCTCTTTGCGGGAGACGTGGGCGAGCGTGCTCTCGGAGCCGCGCCAGACGCTGGGGGCGAAGTCGAGATTGTAGCGGCCGGCGTTGGCGAGGAGGCCGGCGTCGCGGTTGGACGTGGGTGTCGAGAGCGCGGTGCCAGAGGGGATGTGCGTAAGGCGAGAGCCGAGGGTCTGACCGGTGGACTTCAGGGTGAGCGTGACGGTCTGCGCGTTGGCAAAGCCGTTTACGGCGCCGTTGTTGAGGACGATGTTGGGCGTGGCGCCGCTGGTGAAGGTGCCCGTGGTGGAGTAAAACGTGGCGGGGCTGTTGGCGACGGCGCGCTTGAAATTCTGCTCGAGAAACGGGCGGTCCTTCAGGCGGAGCGGTTTGCCGTCGCTGGCGCTGCCGCTGATCGTGACGTGCGTGCGGCGGCCGAGGGAGAAGCCGTAAATCGCGCTGAGCGTGCGAATCGGCGCATCGGTATCGAAGGTGTTTTGGTAAGTGGTGCTGACCTGGCCGCCGGTGTAGTTGCGCTTGAGGATGACGTTGACGACCCCGCCGACGGCGGAGCCGCCGTAGATGGCGGACGCGCTGCCGGGGAGCACCTCGACGCGATCGATCGCGGCGAGCGGGATGCCGTTCACGTCGGGCTGAAACGTCGCTCCGCGATTGGCGAAGTTCGAGGTGCGCATGCCGTTGATGAGAATCAGCGTTTGCGCGGCTCCGAGGCCGCGGAGGTTGATGGAGCTGGTGGACCCGAGCTGGTTGCTGAGGCCGCTGGGGTCGATCTGGGCGTTGGTTTCGACGACGGAGTTTTGCGTGAGGCTATCGCGGAGCACGTCGTCGAGATCGGTTTTGCCGGAATTTTCGATCTCTTCGCGCCCGATGATGTAGTAGGCTTGGACATCGTTTATCCCGCGCGGGATGTCCATATTGGCGTCCGTGAACGGCACGGATTTTTTATCGAAGATCTTAAACTCCGACATGACCGTCACGGCGTCCTTGGTGGGGGTGTCCGGCGTGGCGGCGGTGGGAGCGGATTGAGCGACGGCCACGGGAGGGAGAAGAGCCAAGCTCGCTCCGAGGAGGGTGACGCGGAGGAGACGACGGAGCGGGGGCGCGCTGGGGCG
>JBIKOK010000052.1:0-34099 GCA_044358025.1 Opitutaceae bacterium | reverse complement strand
GTAAACCTCAAATCCGTGCCGCAGCTCGCGCAGGTTGCGCGTCACTGTCGCGGCGTCGTTGCCGATGCTCGTGATAAATCCTAGGCCGGTGATAAAAACTCTGGGCATGCGTGAAAGAGCGGCGCGGCACACGCCCTCCAAGCGGGAGTGTATCGACCGGGACCCGAAGCAAAAGCGCTTCCCCGGCACCGGTCAACGCGGGAGGACGGTCCGCGCAAAAACAAAAAACGGCGACCTCGCGGTCGCCGTAAAATCCCCCTCTCGTTCCCGCCGGGCGGCCCGGACTCAGGCGTTGATCGCAACGCGCAGCGGCGGCGCGACGGCCACCGGGGCGGCGACGGTGCTCTGCGCCGCGGTCCCGTGGATCGGCACCGGGGCATCCACGGCGTCGACCAGCCCAAACGTCAGCGTGATCTCTTCGACGATGACGGCCTTTTCCTGCCCGACCCGGATGGCCCCCTCGAACGTCGCCAACGGCATTTTCATCCGTTTCGGTTTGATCGAAAGCGACAGGATGTCGCCGGGTTTGCAGATCCGGTGGGCCCGGACGCCTTCGCAGCCGGTAAAGAAAATCGTCTGCGGGCTCACGACCTTGCCGGCCTCCGTGGGCGCGCCCTCGAGCAAATACAGCACGGCCAACTGGCCCAGTGCCTCAAGCATGATCGAGGCGGGCATCACCGGATTGTCTTTGAAATGCCCCTGCAAAAAGAACTCCTGGCCCGAAATCTTGTATTTGCCGTTCGCCGCCGTCGAACTCACCGAGGCTTCGTTCAGGAAAAGGAACGGAGGCTGGACGGGCATCACCGCCCCGATGTGCTCGATCGGAATGAACTTCGTCGGCTTCGGGAGCGTCAGCCCGCGGATCTTGCAGTCGATAAAGGTCTTCACGTCCCCCACCGTGCGCAGATTGCGCAGTTCGTCATTGTTGATCGTCATTTGGAGCACGTCCTCCACCAGAATCACGATTTCCATCATCGTCAGCGAATCGATCCCGAGGTCTTCGATCAGGCGCAAATCGTCATCCGCGTCCTTCAACTTCATCCGCAAATCCGGCTCGACGAAACGCTCGATCACCCCGATCACCACCGCCGGAACATGCTCAGGATTGCCGGTCTTGCGAAACTGCACCGCCGCTTCGAAAGCAGACGGGGAACAACGCTTCAGGGCTTCGCGCAGCGCCGTTTCGTCCTCGGGCGTAAAGGGCTTCGGAGTCGGCGGAAACGGCTTGGTGGTGCCCTGGTTGGGTGAGACTGCGTCTGGCATTATTCATTTCTTGTATGTTACGGGACCTCGGAATGTAAACCCATTTCTTGGCCGCACTCCCGCCCGGATGGACCCAGCCGTCGGACCCCGTTTCGCGGTTTCAGCCACTTTGCCCCGGGTTCCGCCTTATCGCCGGACTTGCCAGAATGCGCTCGGCGACCTAACTCCCTTTCCGTCCGCTCGGCCGACCGTCACCAACCGCCGGCCGACCGCCTTCTCCACCAGCGCATGCCCGCTTACTCCGCCGCCCCGACCACCCGGCCGGTTTTCCTCATCACGCACGAATTCTATCCCGTGCGCGGCGGCATCGCGACGTTCACCGAAGAAATCGCCCGCGCCAGCGCAAGTCTCGGCTACAATATCGAGGTCTGGGCTCAGTCCGCGCCGCCCGCCGTCGAGCGCACCGACTGGCCGTTCCGCCTCCGCCGCCTGCCCCTCAAGGGCACGCACAATCTCGGGTGTCAGGTCCAACTCGCCCGCGAACTCATCCGTCACCGCCGCGACCTCCGCTATGCCACCGTCTACCTCCCCGAGCCGGGACCGATGTTGACCATGATGCTCCTGCAGTTCTTCCACGCCTTCCGCCCGCGCCGGTTGGTGTTGACCTTCCACGGCTCCGAAATCCTGAAATTCGCCCGCAGCCCCCTCCGCCGCTGGCTCGCCGGCCAGCTCATTCGCCGCGCGACCCGCGTCAGCACCCTGACCAATTACACCCAGGAACTGCTCCTCTCCCACTTCCCCGCGGCCGCGGAAAAAACCTTCCTCACGCCCGGCGCCCTCCGCTCCGACTTCGCCGTCGTGCCGCCCAAACCCGACACCCCGCGCAAAAAAATCGTCATCCTCACCGTCGGCCGCCTCCACCCGCGCAAGGGCCAGCTCCTGACGCTGCAGGCCCTGCAAATGCTCGCCCCCGCCGTCCGCGCCCGTCTCGAATACTGGGTCGTCGGCGGCCAGAGCAAAGGCAACTACGAGGCGCACCTCCGCACCGCCGCCGCCGAAAAACCCGATCTCACCGTCCGCTTCTTCGGCAACATCCCCGATGAGGAACTCTCCGACCTCTATGACCGCGCCGACATCTTCGCGATGACGAGCGTCAATCTCGAGCACAGCGTCGAGGGCTTCGGCCTCGTCTACCTCGAAGCCGCCGCCCATGGCCTGCCCGTCGTCGCCCACGATGTCGGCGGCGTATCCGAAGCCGTGATCGAGGGCGTCACCGGCCTGCTCGTCCCGCCCCACCGCCCGGCCCAGCTCGCCGCCGCCTTCGAGAAACTCATCCACAACGCCCCGCTGCGCCGGCAACTCGGCGCCGCCGGCCGCGCCTGGGCCACCCGCAATTGCTGGAAAGAATCCGCCGAGGCCCTCTTCCATCCCGTCGCCGCCGACGCCGAACCATGATCGCCGCCCGCACCGAGGTCACCGTCCGTTATGCCGAAACCGACATGATGGGCATCGTCTATCACGCCAATTATCTGCCGTGGTTCGAGGTCGCCCGCACCCAGCTCCTCCGCGAACAGGGCTTCCCCTACCGCCAGCTCGAAGCCGACGGCTTCCGCCTTCCCGTCCTCGAGGTCTCCGCGAAATACCGCCGCCCGGCCCTCTACGACGACACGCTCACCATCGTCGCCACCCTCCGCGAAAAACCGCTCCTGCGCATCCGCATCGACTACGAGGTTTTCCGCGGCGACGAACTTCTGGCCACCGGCCAGAGCGCCCACGCCTTCTGCGACCTCCGCGGCCGCCCCACCCGCCCGCCCGCCGCCTTCGTCGCACGCATGAACACGGCCTTTACGTGACGGGCGCGTCTTCCGCCGCGTATTCAGCCATCACATTCGCGTCCGTTTCCGCCGCGCGCGCGGCCGCCAGCCCGGCGCCCCCGCCGAGCCGGAACACCGCCCACACCGCATGCGCCCGCACGAGCGCCAATTCATGCGTGCCCGCCAGCTGCAGAAGCTGCGGCAACAGCGCCGTCTCGCCCGAATTCCCGGCCACGATGCACGCGTTGCGCAACAACCCGCCGAGCTTCACCCGCTTGATCGGCGTGCGCCGGAACACCTCCGCAAACCGCCCCGGCGTCAGCGCCAAAATCTCGCCCAGCCCGAGCTCCGCGATCTCTCCGCGCGCCGCCAGCAGCAGCTTCCGCCCTTCCTGTGCGAAACGGTTCCACGGGCACACCTCCAGACACACGTCGCACCCGTAAATCCGCCGGCCAATCCCCGCCCGCAGCTCCCGCGGAATCACCCCTTTGTTCTCGATCGTCTGGTAGGACACACACCGCCGCGCGTCCACCACCCCCGGCCGCGCAAACGCGTCCGTCGGACACGCGTCGAGGCACCGGGTGCATTTCCCGCACAGCAGCCCGACGTCGCCCGCCCGCGCCGGATCGGTGTTCGCCACCTTTTTCCGGATCGGCTCGTCCCCCGCCAGCTCCACCGTCGTCAAAATTGCCGCGAGCAACAGCCAGTTGCCGTGCCGCCGCGAAATCAGCATCGCGTTTTTCCCCACAAAGCCGATTCCCGCGCGCGCCGCCCACCCGCGCTCCAACACCGGCCCCGTATCCACATAGTAGCGATAGTCCCGCTCGCCCGCCCCGAACAATTCCTCGATCACCCGCCCCGCCGCCACCAGCGCCGGTTTGATCGTGTCGTGGTAGTCCTCGTTCAACGCATACCGCGCCCACGTCGGCCGCCCCTCCCCCGCCCCGTCCGTCCGCCCCGCATAACTCACCCCCAGCATGATCGCCGACCGCGCCCCCGGCAGCACCAGTTGCGGGTCGATGCGCTTCGCCGCCGAACGCTCCATCCACCCCATCTCGCCCTGCATCCCCGCGTCGAGCCACGCGCGCAGCCCGTCGTCCCGCCCGCTCGACAACACCGCGAAGCGCACGTCGTCAAAGCCCAGGTCGCCCAACCGCCGCCGCAGTTCCTCCTGCCGCGCGTCCATCAGCGTTGGCCCCGGGCGCGCTGGAAATCGCCCGCATCGCGTCGCCACGCGCGCATCACGTGCCCCGCGATGTCCGTCAGCGGCCGCGCGTCCGTGAGAATCACCGTCCCCGAATGCCTGTAAATCGGCTCCCGCTGCGCAAACAGCGTCCGGATCCGCTCCGCCGGATCTTCGGCGATCAACAGCGGCCGGTTCTGCTGCCGCGACGTGCGCGCCAGAATCGTCTCCACGGACGCGTGCAGGCACACCACCACCCCCTTGCTCTTCAGCAGCGCGAGCATGCCCGGTTGCACCACCAGCCCTCCTCCGCACGACACCACCGTCCGCTCCGCCGGATGGCCACTCTCGATAAACACCCGCTCCATCGCCCGAAACGCCGCTTCCCCGTCCTGCGCGAAAATCTCCGGAATCGTCTTCCGCTGCTGGCGCTCGATCTCGTGGTCGCTGTCCACCATGTGAAAACCCAGTTTGTGCGCGACCGCCCGCCCCACGGTGCTTTTGCCCGTGCCCATGAATCCCACGAGGTAGAGGTTGACGTCCATTGCGTTCATCGCGTGCGCTGTCACAAGACGCGCCGCCCGCCCCGTTGCCAAACACCAAAATTCCGATGACCGGCCCCCGCCCCGATTTTGCCTTCGCCAGCGACAACACCGCCGGCCTCTGCCCCGAGGCCCTCGCCGCCCTCGTCGCCGCCAATTCCGGCCGCGTGCCCAGCTACGGCGACGACGCCACCACCGCCCGCGCCCAGCAGCGCTTCGCCGATCTCTTCGAAACCGCCTGCGACGTCTTCTTCGTTTTCAACGGCACCGCCGCCAACGCCCTCGCCCTCTCCGCCCTCTGCCAGCGCCACCACGGCATCCTCTGCCACGCGCTCTCCCACATCGAGACCGACGAGTGCGCCGCACCCGAATTTTTCACCGGGGGCAGCAAACTGCTCCCCGTCGGCACCCCCGACGGCAAGCTGCGTCCCGCCGACCTCGCCCCGCTCCTGCTCCGCGGGCACGGCGTCCACGCCCCGAAAATCCGCGCGCTCTCCCTCACGCAGTCCACCGAACTCGGCACCGTCTACACCCCCGCCGAACTCCGCGCACTCACCGACTGGGCACACGCCCACGGCCTCGCCGTCCACCTCGACGGCGCCCGTTTCGCCAACGCCGCCGCCGCGCTGCGCGATCGAGCTGGCCATACCCCCGCCGACCTCACCTGGCGCGCCGGCATCGACGTCCTCTGCTTCGGCGGCACCAAAAACGGCCTGCTCACCACCGAGGCCGTCGTCTTTTTCAACCGCGAACTCGCCCGCGAATTCGACTACCGCGTCAAACAGTCCGGCCAGCTCGCCTCGAAAATGCGCTTCGCCACCGCCCAGTGGGACGCCGTCCTCCGCGACGGCGCCTGGCTCCGGCACGCCGCCCACGCCAACCGCCAGGCCGCCGCCCTCGCCGCCGGACTGCGCGCCCTGGGCTGCACCTTCGTCGCCCCCCCCGAAGCCAACGGCGTCTTCGTGGAACTCGCCCCCGCCGCCGTCACCGCCCTCGAAGCCCGCGGCTGGCATTTCTACCGCTTCGTCGGCGAACACGGCTACCGCCTCATGTGCTCCTGGGAAACCCAGGACGCCGACGTCGCCGCCTTCCTCGCCGACGCCCGCACCGCGCTCGCTTCGGGGTAGGGCGGACTTCAGTCCGCCTTTCCGCACCGCGCCCCGTTTCGAGCCAGACCGAGATCCCCCTCGCACCACAAAAAAGCCCCCGGGCTCGCGCCGGGGGCTTGGTTCTAAATTCGTATTTTCCCGCTGCGCTTACTTCGTGACCGGTGCCGCCGCCGGAGCGACGGGCATCGCCGGCGCCGCCGGGGCGCCCGCCTTGATCTCCAGCAACTCGACATCGAAAATCAGCGTCGAGCTCGGCGGAATGCCGCCCTTGCCGTCGTCGCCGTAGGCGAGATGCGAGGGGACGTAGAGTTTGATCTTACCGCCCTTGTTGATCTTCTGCAGACCCTCGGTCCAGCCGGGGATCACGCCTTCGAGGGGAAATTCAGCCGGCTCACCGCGCTTCACGGAGCTGTCGAATTCCGTGCCGTCGACGAGCGTGCCGACGTAGTGCACTTTCACGGTGTCGGACGCCTTCGGAAACGCGCCTTCGCCGGTCTTCACGATCTCATAACGGAGACCGCTGGGCAGCTCGATGATGGCCTTGTTTTCCTTGAGCTTGGTGAAGAAAGCCGTGCTGGCCGTCAGACTCTTGGCCTTCGCCTTCGAGGCAAACGCCGCCTGCTTCTTCTGCATGAACTCGTCCATCAGCGGCCCGATCTTCTCGAGCTCGAACGGCGTGTCTTTGCCCGCCGCCGCCACCGAGATGCCCTTCACGAACGCGGCGATTTCCGCCGGCGTGAACTCGAGCTCGGTCAGCCCGACGCGCTTGCCGACGAACCAGCCGAACTCCTCGACGATTTGCGCTTCCGTAAACGCGGGCGCAGCCGGCGCGGCAGCCGGAGCGGCGGGCGCCGGGCTCAGGCCCGGAACCGTAATTTTTTTGTCTTCGGCGCGAGCGGCGGCGAGGCCGAGCGCAAGCAAGGTGATCGTGGCGGTATAGTTCAGTTTCATGCGTTGAGGATTGGTACGAAGGAGAGTCACGGCGCAGGGTGGTTTGTGCCGTAAAAGCCGTCGGGTCTGCCAGCGCCCCCCCGCGAAAGCAACCAATTACTCCCCGCTTGTGTCGCACCCCGGGAAAGGTCATTTCTCGCCGCCCTTAAAATGCATCCCGATCAATTTTGGACCAGCCAAGACGGCCAAATCCTCACCGTAAAAAATAAAGACGAGCGCACCGTCACCCTCACCCTCGCCTTCTGGCCCCGTCATCCCGCCGAATTCGAGGCCCTCCAGCCCCACGTGCCCGCCCTCCGCTTCACTGAGCGCAGCTCCCTCGCCCGCATCGGTATCGAGATGCTCGTCACCGGCGCCCCGCACGTCGCCGGCAACCGCGTCGAACTCGAGGCCGACGCCTTCGTCTACGACCCCAGCTTCCCCAACGCCCCTTACTGGAAAAAACTCCTCCGCGTCGGTTCGCCCGTCGGCCGCCTCTTCTACGCGCCCGCCGCCGCCAAACTCACCAGCATGGAGATCTGGGACGCCATCAAGGAAAACCGCCTCAAGCTCCCCAACACGATCAGCATCGACAGCCGCGGCAGCGTCTTCCTCACGCCCCACCAGGTCAGCTACACCATCAACCCCAAGCTCCAGCGCCTCAGCTTCGAACGCATCGTCAGCGGCCTCGCCGGCCGCGCCTTCCTCGACAAGGTCCAGGTCCGCCGCGACGCCTCGCCGCTCTCCATCGCGCCGCGCTCCGGCATCCTCACCAGCTGCTCCATGTATCTGAAGGAGCACTTCGTCGTCCTCAACCCCGGCCCCGGCAACTTCGGCATCCACACCAGCGCCGTCCTCCTCGACCCCATCAAGACTTTCGGCACCAACGTCATGTTGGAAATCTACAACACCGGCGACCAGCCCGTCGTGAACCCCGTCGTCTCCGTCGACATCTACCGCGCCCCCGAGGCCGACGACCCCGAAAGCAAGTCCCTCACGAAAAAACGCCAGCGCCTCCTCGCCACCTCCGCCAACCTCTACCAGTGCCTCGACCACAACCCGCCCCGCGACAATGCCGAGGCCAAGCCCAAGACCAAAATCACCGTCCGCGGCCAAAGCGGCACGACGGAAAACCGCGCCGTCGTCGTCCGCGCCAACGAGGATCTCCGCAAATTCCTCGAGGGCGAGGCCTGCCCCATCGGCAGCCGCACCCTCATCCAGGCCCTCGACGCCGCGCCCGCCGACGCCGACACCCTCATCGCCGACTTCTTCCCCGACCTCCTCGAGCACATCGAACTCGTCACCCGCCTCGGCGACGTGAAGTTGAAACGCCTCGTCTTCCGCAAGCCCTCGCGCACCCACGGCTACTTCTTTTCGAGCAACGCCCACGCGCGCCTCGATATGTTCGATAGCATCGGCCTCAAGGTCTACTGGTATGACGAACTCACCAAGGACCTTTACCAGCACGTCTACAAAAAGGAGCACGGCTTCTTCGTCCGCGAGGAGATGGCCCGCAAATTTCAGGAAGCCACCATCCTCGCCTTCTACGGCTCCGCCGTCGGACTCGACCAGGCCGACACCGACCGCATCTCCGCCCTCGTCGAAAAACTCACGAGCTTCATCGGCAGCAACCTCGGCGTCCTCACCGGCGGCGGCGGCGGCGTGATGCGCCTCGCCACCGACCAGGCGCGCAACAAGGGCGCGCTCACCGGCGCCTGCTTCCTCGAACTCGAGGCCCAGCCCCCCGAACTCGGCGTCGATTTCTTCAACACCTTTCAGGAGTCCTCCCGCCACTTCCGCCAAAAATGGTTCGAAGCCGCGGATTTTTGCATCTTCAACGTCGGCGGCGTCGGCACCCTCGAGGAGGTCGGCATCGAGCTCTGCAACCTGAAACTCGGCATCCGCCCCCGCGTGCCCTACGTCTTCTTCAACTCCAAATTCTGGGGCGATCTCCGCAAGCAGATCAACGAGATGATCCGCAGCAAACGCGCCCCCGCTTGGATCGCCGACTACATCCTCTTCACCGACGACCCCGACGAGGTCGTCGCGTTCTACCGCAAGAAACTCCAGGTGCTGTAAGTTCCCGCGGGGGCCGGGCCGCCGCGCAAACCCCGCCCGCCACCCATCGCTCTCTGCGACGCCGCGAAGTCCTCCTCCGCGTCGTTGCCCCCTCCTCGCCCCAGGCGGCGTCCCCCCTCTCTGCGCCGATCCCGATTTTGAACACGACCGCGGAGACGCCCCCGCAGCGGGGAACGATGCCCACGACGCCCACGGCTCGTCCGCCTCTTGAAACCGTGCCGCCGACCCCACCCCGGCCGCCGTCCCCACGAGCTTCGCCTCGCCCCTCGTCGGCGCCTTTCCTCTCCTGCCCAACTCGCAGGACGCCCCCGCCGTAGTCCCTCTGCCGCCCGACGCCTCCGCCCTCGAATGCAACCCCGCCGGCGGCGACGTCCGCCTCGAACTCGATTTCCTGCCGTAACCGCCCGCGGCATGCCGCATCCCGGCCTTGCCACCCGCACGCCCCTCTGAGTGTTTCCCGGCGTGGCTTCTCCTGCGCTTCCTCGCTCCCTCCTCGTCGTCGGCTCCGGCGGACGCGAACACGCCCTCGTCCGCGCCCTCCTCGCCTCGCCCGCCGCACCCCGCGTCCTCTGCGCCCCGGGCAACGCCGGCATCGCCCTCGCAACCACCTGCGTCCCCGTCGCCGCCGACGACGTGCCCGGCCTCGTCGCCCTCGCGCAACGCGAAAAAATCGAGTTCGTCGTCGTCGGCCCCGAAGTCCCGCTCTCCCTCGGCCTCGCCGACCGCCTGCACGCAATCGGCCTTCCCGTCTACGGACCCAAAGCCGACGGCGCGCGCCTCGAAGCCTCCAAGATTTTCACGAAACAGCTCCTGCTGAAGCACCGCATCCCCACCGCGCCCGCCGCCTTTTTCAGCGAAGTCGCCCCGGCCCTCGCCTACCTGCGCACGCGCGCGATTCCCATCGTCATCAAAGCCGACGGTCTCGCCGCCGGCAAAGGCGTCATCGTCGCCACCTCACTCACCGAAGCCGAAGCCGCCGTGCGCGACATGCTCGACGGCGGTAAATTCGGCTCCGCCGGCCGCCAACTCCTCATCGAGGACTGCCTTTTCGGCGAGGAAACCTCGATTCTCGTCGTCGTCTCCGGCCGCGACTACGTCATCCTCCCCACCTCCCAAGACCACAAACGCATCGGCGACGGCGACACCGGCCCGAACACCGGCGGCATGGGCACCTACTCGCCCGCCGAAGTCGTCACGCCCGCACTCCTCGCCCGCATCGAGGACGAAATCGTCCGCCCTTCCGTCCACGCGATCGCCGACGAGGGCATCGCCTTTTGCGGCACGCTTTTCATCGGCATCATGCTCACCCCCGCCGGCCCCAGCGTGATCGAATACAACACCCGCTTCGGCGACCCCGAGACGCAGGTGGTCCTGCCCCGACTCGCCACCGACCTCCTCGCCCTCCTCTGGGCCGCCGCCACCGGCCAACTCGCCGCCTTCGGCCCGCTCGCCGTCAAACCCGACTACGCGGTCTGCGTCGTCATCGCCGCCCGCGGCTATCCCGACGCGTATCCGAAAGGCGACGTCATCACCTTCCCCGCCCCCGCCGCGCTCCCGCCCGCGACCACCGTCTACCACGCCGGCACCGCCCAAAACGCCGCCGGCCAAATCGTCACCAACGGCGGCCGCGTCCTCGGTGTCACCGCTCTCGCGCCCACCCTTCGCACCGCTGCCGACCGCGCCTATGCGGCCTGCGAAGCCATCCAGTGCGCCTCAAAGTATTTCCGCCGCGACATCGGCGCCCGCCAGCTCAACCGCCGATGAAACGTCCGCTCTTTTTTCCCTTCCTCGTTCTCTTCCTCTCCCTCGCCGCGCCCGCCGCCCCGCTCACCCGCGATCTCGGCCAGGGGCTCGCCTACCACCGCGTCGCCACGCTGCCCGCCGATCTCCCCGTTCTTGCAGCCGGGCGCAAACAACCCTGCGTCCTCGATCTCCGCTATGCCCGCGGCGACGCCTCCGCCGGCACGGCCCTCGACGCCTGGCTGAAATTCAACGCCACCGCGCGCGCCCCGGTGTTTCTCCTCCTCAACGCCGACACCGCCCGCGCCGTCCTGGCCCCGCTCGCCGCCCGGCTTCCCGCCGCCGGGCTGATCGTCATCGGCACCGCCGCCTCCGCCCTGAAACCCGATCTCGCGCTCAAACTCTCCCCCGCCGAGGAACGCCGCGCCTACGACGCGCTCGCCGCCGGCGCCACGGTCGAATCCCTCGTCATCGACTCGCCGGACAAAGTGCGCCACGACGAAGCCCGCCTCGCCCAAGACCACCGCGGCCTCCCCGACCCCGCCACCTTGGCCCGGACCGCCGACGAGTCCCTCGACGATCTCGCGCCGGAACTGCCCGCCGCCGAAAAATCCCCCAAGCCCGCGACCCCGCCCCCGCTCATCGATCTCGCCCTGCAACGCGCCGTGCATCTGCACCGCTCGCTGCAGGCCCTGAAGAAACTCTGAGCCGCGCTCACGCCCCTTTTTCCGCTACCCCACTCCGGCTTTGCCTTTCCCGCAAAACCGTGTCCCTTCGCCCTTCCCCTCCATGCCCGCGCCCGGAACCATCATCGTTGTCTGCACGGCCAACATCTGCCGCAGCCCCATGGCCGCCGCGCTCCTCCAGCACGCCCTCGCCGCCCAGCCCGAACCGCTGCGCTCCCTCCAGGTCGTCTCCGCCGGCGTCGCCGCCCGCGCGGGCGATCCCGTCTCCGCAAACTCCGTCATCGCCCTGAAAAAAGTCGGCCTCGACATCTCCCGGCACGTCAGCCGCCCCCTCACCCAGCCGATGCTCGACGAGGCCGTCCTCGTCCTCGGCATGACCGAATCGCACCGCGCGATGATCCAGTTCCAGGCCGAGCCCCCGCCGAAAAACCTCCACCTCTTCCGCGAATTCATGCCCCAGCGCGGCGACAAGGAAATCGGCGACCCCTTCGGCGGCCCCATCCGCCTCTACGAATCCACCCGCGACGAAATGGTCGAAGCCATCCCGAGCCTCGTGGAATTCATCAAAGCCCGCTTCGCGGCCAAAGGCTGACGCAGAAAATCTTTGCGTCCCGCCGGAGTTGTCGGACCCTTCCCGTCTTCTTTCCCACGCCATGCTCACCTCCGCTCCTCTCTCGATCCTCGACCCGGAAATTTTCTCGGCCATCACCGCCGAACGCGCCCGCCAGGAAGGCCACATCGAGCTCATCGCCTCGGAAAACTTCACCTACCCCGCCGTCCTCGAGGCGCAGGGCAGCGTGCTCACCAACAAATACGCCGAGGGCTACCCCGCCCGCCGCTGGTATGGCGGCTGCGAACAGGTCGACAAGGTCGAGGTCCTCGCCATTGAGCGCGCCAAAAAACTCTTCGGCGCCGACTACGCCAACGTCCAGCCCCACTCCGGTTCCCAGGCCAACGCCGCCGTCTACGCCGCCGTCCTCGTCCCCGGCGACAAGGTCCTCGGCATGAACCTCAGCCACGGCGGCCACCTCACCCACGGCAACCCCGCCAATTTCTCCGGCAAACTCTATCAGTTTGTCCAATACGGCGTCCGCGAGGACAACGGCCTCATCGACTACGACGAACTCGCCGCCATCGCCGTCCGTGAAAAACCCAAGATGATCACCGTCGGCGCCAGCGCCTACTCGCGCGTCATCGACTTCGCCCGCATGGGCGAGATCGCCCGCTCCGTCGGCGCCTACCTCTTCGCCGACATCGCGCACATCGCCGGCCTCGTCGCCGCCGGCGTCCATCCCTCGCCCGTCCCGCACGCCGATTTCGTCACCACCACGACCCACAAGACCCTCCGCGGCCCGCGCGGCGGCCTCATCCTCGCCAAGGCCGTTTACGCTAAGGCCCTCGACTCCGCCGTCTTCCCCGGCAACCAAGGCGGCCCGCTCATGCACGTCATCGCGGCGAAAGCCGTCTGCTTCGCCGAGTGCCTCAAGCCCGAGTTCAAAGCCTACGCCGAGCAGGTCGTGAAAAACAGCCGCGCCTTCGCCGCCGCCTTCCTCGGCATGGGCTACAAGATCGTTTCCGGCGGCACCGACAACCACCTGTTCCTCGTCGACCTCCGCACCAAATTCCCCGAGCTCACCGCCAAGGTCGCGCAGGAGACCCTCGATCGCGCGCACATCACGTGTAACAAAAACACCGTCCCCTTCGAGACGCGCTCGCCCTTCCAGGCCTCCGGCATCCGCCTCGGCACGCCCGCGATCACCACCCGCGGTTTCGTCGAGTCCGAGATGGCCGAAATCGCCGGCTGCATCGACACCGTGCTCGCCGCCATCGGCACGCCCGGCGAGGCCGCCGCCCTCGAAACGGTCAAAGCCCGCGTCGCCGTCCTCGCTGCGCGCCACCCCCTGCCCTACGCCCGCTAAGCGCACTTCCGGCCCACCTTCCCGCCGTGCGTTCGCGCACGGCTTTTTTTCGCCCCGACCCCGGCACGTCTCCCCCCGCCCACACCGCGCCCGACCCGCCGGGCGTCCTCCGCGTTTCCGCCTCCAGATCTCGCCGCGCCCGCCGATGATCCCCGGGACCTGGGCCACGTGGCCCACGCCCTCCCGCACCGCCCTGCGCGGAAAACCCTGGCCCGCGACCGAATACGCCCCAGGGTTGGACCCGTCGCCCCCCCTGGCCGTCGCTCCGCGCCAATCCCCGCTCTTCTCCCGCCGCACCGCCCCGTGGGCGGTGGCCGGGCTTGGTGTCGTCCTCGGCGTCCTCGCCTTCCGCGACCGCCGCACCCGCGAACCCGAACGCATCAGGGCCGAATCCGGCCGCCGCGCCCTGCACCGCGTCGACGCGCGCCCCCGGAGCGCCGGCCGACGGCGGGGTGCCCGCCATCGCCCATGCCGGTCGCGCGCAGGCCGAAGCCACCGTTCAACGCGACCACCCCGGGCGCCCCTTCGCGTTCACCGAGTTCACCGCCACCCGCCAGGCCCTCCGCGCCGCCGACCGTCCCGCGTATCTGCCGTTCGCCTACGTCGTGCCTCCGGCCGGCAACGAAGCCCCCGCCGGCCTCGACCGCGCCCGCGACACCCGCCGCCGCGCGCAGTACCGTGCTCATCGTCGCCGACGTGGAACCGGTCCGCACCATCTCCGCCGCCATCCTCAAACGCCACGGCCTCACGACGCTCATCGCGGCCGACGGCGAGGCCGCGCTCCGCCTCGACCAAACCGAAACGCCTCCCGTCACCGCCATGCGCCCCAATCTCACGATGCCCCGCATCGCCCGCGAAGAGACCCTCCGCCGCCTGCGCGTACTCAACCCCGCCCAAAACGCGTCATCGTGCTGAGCGGCTCCAGCGAACCGGATACGATGCGCCGCTGCGCCGATCCCGGCGTGCCTGAGTTCGTGGCCAAACCCTTCGCACTCGCCGCCCTCCTCGCCCAATTTCCCTACCCCGTAGCCGCGCCCGTTGCGGCCCGGTCCACCCCTCCTTTAAACTTCACCCGCTTAGACTTGAACAGGTGCCCCCGCGATCCGCCCGCCCCCTCACCACCGTCGTGAAACCGGGCGCCGACGGCCTCGTCGTCAAAGTCGCCGGCAAACTGGTTTCCCGCCTCGCCCTCGAGGCCGAAACCCTCGACGGCGTGATTCTGAAGTGCCCCGCCCCGCCGAGGCCGCCGAGCCCACCAACCTCGACGGCACCACCCAGCCCCCCTCCTGCGCGATACGTCCCTGGGTCCGCATCGCCGATCTCGCGGCCCTTCCGCCTGGCGAACTCGACCGCCGCATCCGCCGCAGCTCCGCCCTCGTCATCGCCCGGCTCACGAAGAACCTCCGCCCGGAACTCGGGCTCTGCGCACGACCGCAGCAGCGCCGGCACCGCCAAAAGAACTTCCGTTTGCGCCTTGGCGTCCCGACGCGGAACGGCTTTCGTCCTCCGCTCCCTCGTGTCCACCACCGCCGTCCCCTCCGCTGCCCCCGCGCCCCCGCGCAAGCTCTCGCTCGGCGTCATCTTTCTCACCCTCTACATCGACCTGATCGGCTTCTCGATCATCTTCCCCCTCGGGCCCGACCTCCTCGCCCACTACCTCGGCCTCGAAGGCCACAGCGGCGTCCTCGGCTGGCTCCTCGCCCACCTCGACACCGTCGCCCACGCCCTCGGCAAGGACAGCAACTTCGCCGCCGTCCTCTTCGGCGGCGTGATCAGCTCGGTCTTTTCCATCCTCCAGTTTGTCTTCGCCCCCTTCTGGGGCGGCCTCAGCGACCGCCTCGGCCGCCGCGACGTCCTGCGCTGGACCGTCGCCGGCACCGCTCTCGGTTACCTGCTCTGGGCGCTCAGCGGCTCGTTTTGGCTCTTCCTTGTCTCTCGCCTCGTGAGCGGCGCCTTCAGCGGCAACCTCTCCGTCGCCACCGCCGCCGTCGCCGACGTCACCTCGCGCACCGAACGCTCCAAAGCCATGGGCCTCGTCGGCGCCGCCTTCGGCCTCGGCCTCGTCACCGGCCCCACCATCGGCGCCTTCACCGCCCACCTCAACCTCCTCGACGACTACCCGGAACTCGCCCGCTACGGCGTCAATCCGTTCTCCCTCCCCGCGCTCATCGCCTTCGTGCTCTGCCTCGTCAACCTCATCTGGATCTCCCTCCGCTTCACCGAAACGCTGTCCGCCGCCACCCGCGCCGAGGCCCGCGAACCGCGCACCCAAAACCCCCTCCGCGCCATCCTCCTGCTCGACAATGCCGACATCCGTCGCGCCAACGTCGTCGCTTTCATCTTCTCGCTCGCCTTCGTGGCGATGGAAACCTCCCTCACCTTCCTCGCCGCCGAACGCTTCGGCTACACCGCCCGCCAAAACGGCTACCTCCTCGGTTTCCTCGGCCTCTGCGCCATCATCACCCAGGGCTGGCTCGTCCGCAAACTCCTCAAGACCCAGCCCGAAACCAAAGTCCTCACCGCCGGCCTCGCCGCCTCCGCCCTCGGCCTCGTCGTGATCGGTTTCGCCCTGCAACCGTGGATCCTCTACGTCGGCCTCGCCCTGCTCGCCCTCGGCTCCGGCCTCGTCAACCCCGCCTCCACCGGCCTCATTTCGCTCTATGCGAGCGCCACCGAACAGGGCCGCGTCCTCGGCATCTTCCGCTCTCTCGGCTCCCTCTCCCGCGCCATCACCCCGATCCTCGCCGGCACCGTGTTCTGGATTTTCAGCGGACGCACCCTCTTCGTCGCCGCCGCCATGCTTTCCGTCATCGCCCTCGTCCTCAGCACGCGCCTCCCCAAGCCCGTGAAATGAACACCGCGGACAGAGCGCAGGGGACCGCACGCCGCCACCCCGTTTCCCGCCGGGGTTTCCCGCTCTCCGGCTGTCTGCTGGTTTCCGTCCTCGGCCTGTTTTCCGCCGGCTGCGCCTCCCTCTCCTCGCCGTTTCACCGCACGCCCCCGCGTCCCGGCCGCACCTCCCTCGGTTCGAAACTCGTCGTCGTTCCCACCCATGCCATCGGCAACTTCCTCGTCGTCGAAGGCAAATGGGACCGCTCCGGCCCGTATCACTTCCTCATCGACACCGGCTCTTCCGTCACCCTCGTCACCCCCGCGTTCGCCAAACGCTACGCCGCCAAGGACGCCCCGCCCCCCGACGCCCCGCGCGTCCGCGTCCGCTCCGCCGACGGCCAGGTCGCCGAACTCCGCCCCACCACCCTCCGCCAGCTCGGCATCGGCGACGCGCGGTTCGACGACGTCTCCGCCCTCGTCTACGATTGCGCCGCGCTCTCCGCCCACCTCGGCGTCAAAATCGACGGCATCCTCGGCTTCCCGCTTTTCCGCGAAACCCTCCTCACCCTCGACTACCCCCACGGCCGCGTCCTCCTGCGGCCAACCCGCTCCACCGCCCTGATTCCCGGCACCGCCATCCCCCTCAACGACGCGAGCAAGACCCCGCTCATCTCCCTGCGCCTCGGCGACCGCAGCATCGTCGCCCTAATCGACTCCGGCAGCGACGCCCCGCTCAGCCTCAATCCCGTCGGCCTCGACCCCGCCTTCGCCAGCCCGCCCCGTCCCGGCGCCACCGTCAGCACGCTCACCGGCGACCGTCCCCAGCAAATCGGCCGCCTCGCCGACACCCTCGGCATCGGCGACTACCAACTGCCCCGCCCCATCGTCGACCTCACCGATGAACTCTCCTCCCTCGGCGGCGGCATCCTGAAGAATTTCACCCTCACCTTCGATCAGGAGCACGACCGCGTGCATTTCCAACGCGACACCCGCGAGCCCATTGTCTCCCCGCCCCGCCGCAGCGCCGGGATCAGCTTCACCAAGACCCCGGCCTACTGGCGCATCGCCGGCGTCGTCCCGCTCTCCCCGGCCGCGCAGGCCGGGATCCGGAACGGCGACCTGCTCACTCATATCAACGGCGAGCCCGTCGCGAAATGGGACGTCAACCGCTACGAGCAACTCGTCGCGTCCGCCGAAAAAATCGCCTGCCGTTTCCTGAACGGCGCCCAGGAGATCGACCAAGACGTCCGCGTCTTCGAACTCGTCCCCTGACGCGCGCCCGCGCTCCCGGCGGAGCCGCGGGCACCCGCCCCCCCTCTCCGCCCGTCAGCTCCGCTGCAGCAAAAACGCCGCCGCCCCGTCGTGCCCCGTCACCCACGGGAAACTCTGCACGCTCGTCTCCAGCTTGAACGGCCCGCCCGCGCGGCTGTTGAAAAACTCCGTGACCACCCGCTCGTTCTCCGCCGCGTCGATGCTGCAGGTCGAGTAAACCAGCCGCCCGCCCGGCGCCACCAGCCGCGCCGCCGCGTGCAACAACGCGAGCTGCTGCTTCGGGTGCTTCTTGAAATCGCCCTCCTGCAGGCGCCACTTCACGTCGGCCCGGTGCCGCATCACGCCGGTGTTCGAACACGGCACATCGATCAGCACCGCGGAAAAACTCTCCGGCAGCGCGTGCTCGCGCAACGCCATAACCGGTTCCGCCAGCACGTCGGCCTGCACCAGCGCCACATCGACGCCGTTCGCCCGCGCGAGATTCTCCTTCAACCGGTCGATCCGCGCGCCCGGCAGATCCATCGCGATCACTTTGCCCGCCGGCGCCGCCGCCGCGACCTCGGTCCCCGCCGCAACGCCCGCCAACGCCTTCATCGTATCCGCAATCAGCAGGCTCTTGCCGCCCGGCGCCGCGCAGACATCGAGCACCGTCTCGCCCGCCCGGGGCGCGAGCAACCCAACCGCGAGCCGCGTGCCCGGGTCCTGCAGATACAGCTTCCCGCTCTTCAGCAGCGGCTCGACCTTCGTCCACTTGCCCGACTCCACTTCGAAAAACCCGGCCCATGGCGTCGGCTTAAGCATCGCCGGCACCTCTTCCCCGGTCGCCCGCCAGCGCGCATACACCTTCGCCGGCTGCTGATTCCATTCCAGCAACGACCGCGTCGCGTCCGCGCCAAACTCCCGCAGCCACCGCGTCACGAGCCACTCCGGATGCGAAAAATAGTCCGCCAGCGCCGCCGCCGTCGCCGCCTTGCCCGTCGCCGGCGCCGGACCCGCGAGGGCCACCACCAGCTTGCGCACCACCGCATTCACCAACCGCGCCTCGGCCGGACTCGCCAACGTCTTCGTCTGCTCCACCGCATGGTGCACGATCTTCGCCGTCATCCCGTCGGCCTCCGGCGTACCCTTCGCCTCGATCAGCTCGAAGCCCGCCACAAACAGCACCGCCCGCGTCGAAAACCGCGGCGGGTGCACGATCAGCCGCCCCAGCTCCGACTCCAGGCGGCCGAAATGCCGCACCACGCCGAACACCAGATGCTGGCACCGCGCGCGCTCCGCGCCCGCCAGCCCGGCCGGCAGCGTGTCCAGCAACGCATCGAGGCGTTCCCGCCGCTCCAACCACCGCGCCAGCAGATTGACCGCCGCCAGCCACGCGCCCGAGGGAATTGCCGTGCTCATCGGGAACCTCCGCACAAGTTTCGGACGCTTGGCGCCATCGTTTCGACACACAGTTTGACAAGGCTACTCATTGTCCGCTCAACTCTCCGGTTCACGCCCGTCTACACGCAACCATGAATTCCGAAGCCGTTTCCGCGCTCATTGCCAAAACCCCGTCCCTCAAGGCGGCCAAAGCCAAACTTGAGACTATGGAACCGGGTTCCTACGTCATCCATCGCAGCTGGGGTTTCGGCCAGATCAAGAGCTATGACGACGCTTCCCAGCGCCTCCTCATCGACTTCAAAGACAAGAAAAAGCACCCGATGGACCCCGCGTTCTGCATCACGACCATGGACGTGCTGCCCGCTAACCACCTTCTCGTCCGCAAGGAAACCGAGCCCAACAAGGTCCTCGAACTTATCGCCGACAACCCCGCCCAGCTCGTCGTCGAGGCCCTCCAAGCCTACCCGAACAACGCCGCCACCGTGATCGAGATGGAAATCACCCTCGCGCAGGTCGTCGGCGAAGATAAATTCAAAAAATGGTGGGCCGCCGCCAAGAAGCTCGTCGCCAAAGACCCGCGCGTGTCCGTCCCCGAAAAGAAAACCGACTGCTACGTCGTCCGCGAAATCCCCGTTTCCGCCGAGGACGAGATCCTCGAACAGTTCACCACCACCCGTTCCGCCCGCCGCCGCATCGCCCTCGCCGAGGAACTGATGGACGCCA
This sequence comes from Opitutaceae bacterium, assembly GCA_044358025.1. Lineage (GTDB taxonomy): Bacteria > Verrucomicrobiota > Verrucomicrobiia > Opitutales > Opitutaceae > GAS368. Next base: position 14,687 of record JBIKOK010000052.1, on the reverse strand, counting down.
CCGGCAAGAAGGACATCAAAGCCGACCTTTCGAACGTCCTCAAGGGCGTCGCCGACGCCGTCAAGGATTCCAACCAGCTCGACGCCTCCGAGCGCCTCTATGGCGCCTCCGTCCGCGACGACCTCGCCGCCTACACCGGCAGCGAAGTCGCCTTCGAGCCCACCCAGGCCTCCCTCGTCGCCGTCGTCCGCGACCTCCCCGCCATCGCCGAGAAGGTCCCGGTCCACTTCCAGTCCCGCTTCCTCGAGCTGATCCACGCGACCCACCCCATCGAGAGCCGCGACATCCTCTTCAACCTGCTGAAGACCTCCCAGGGCAAGTTCACCACCGAGTGCATCAACTTCCTCGTCGAGCACGACCACTCCGCCGAACTCGCCGCCACCCTCACCCGCTGGCAGACCGAACAGAATCTCCGCGCCCCGGTCCTCCTCTGGATCGTCAAGAACCGCCACTCGAAGAAATTCGCCAAGCTCCTCAACGAGCTCATCTCGCCGCGCCTCCTCAGCTCCATCTTCTTCGCCATCGATTACGAGGCCCTCCAGGCCGCCAGCGCCCGCCGCATCCCGCTCGGCGACATCCTCTCCGAGGACACCGACCTCATCTCCGACCTCCTCTCCACCGCCGACCCGGAAACGGCCCGCGATCTCGCGAACACCCTCATGCTCAACCAGGGCTTCGAGGAACTCACCAAGAAGTCGCTCCTCGCCCGCTTCATCAAAATCTTCCCGAAAATCCAGTCCCTCGTCGCCGCCGACGCGGAGAGCAAGGAAGAGCAGCTCCTCGTTTCCAAGCCCAGCTTCGAGCGCAAGCGCGAGGAATACGAAAACATCGTCTCCAAAAAAATTCCCGAGAATTCCAAGGCCATCGCCACCGCCCGCGAACACGGCGATCTCAAGGAAAACTCCGAATACAAGATGGCCAAGCAGGACCAGCAGGTCCTCATGGCCCAGAAGACCAACCTCGAGAAAGAACTCGGCCGCGCCCGCGTCAGCAATTTCAAGGAAGCCTCCACCGACCAGGTCGGCGCCGGCACCATCGTCACCGTCAAAGCCAGCGGCAAGACCACCACCTACACCATCCTCGGCGCCTGGGACGGCGACGCGGAAAAGAACATCATCTCCTACAAGACGGCCCTCGGCGCCGCACTCGTCGGCAAGAAGGTCGGCGACACCGTCAAGGTGAAGACCGGCTCCTCCGACGAAGACTACACCATCGTCAGCATCGCCCGCTACGCCGACAAAAATTGATCCCGCCGGGAGCGCGGGTCTTGCCCGCCGCTCTCAGCCAAAACCCGCCTCTTCACCGAGGCGGGTTTTTCATTGGCCAAAATCTCCCCCGTGCACGGTCCGGTCTTCACCGCCCCCCTGCCCGCCCCGCGCCGAACCGCCCCGCCCTTTCCGCCCCCACTCGTCCGCACTCGTTCCTCCGGACCATCGGCCTTTTTGCCCGCCTCCGCACCGGCGGACTCCGCCCCTGAACGTTGCGTCCGGCCTCGGTCTCGCGGCCTTTGGCGGCGCGCAACTCGCCCGCCCGTTGTAGCGCCTGCTTGCAGGCGATTCCGAACCGCCCCAGCGTCTCCTCCGCGTGAACGCTTCCTGGGACATCCTCAAAACCCTCTCCGACCCCACCCGCCTGCGCCTCCTCGCCCTCGTGGCGCGCGAGGAACTCTCCGTGGCCGAGCTCCAGGAAATCCTCGGCATGGGCCAGTCCCGCATCTCCTCCCAGCTCGCGCTCCTCCGCCAGGTCAACCTCGTCACCGACCGCCGCGAGGGCAAAAAAGCTTTCTACTCCCTCCGCCCCGGCGTTCCGCCCAAGACCCTCGCGCTCCTCCGCTCCGCCATCGAGTCCGTGTCCGACCTCCCCATCGTCACCGAGGACCGCGGCAACCTCGACCGCATCCTCCAAAAACGCCGCCGCACCCAGGAACAATATTTCAACCTCATCGCCGGCCGCCTCGGCAAACACCACTGCCCCGGCCGCTCCTGGGAAGCCATCGGCCACCTCGCGCTCCGGCTCACCCCCGCCATCGACATCGCCGACCTCGGCGCCGGCGAGGGCCTCGTTTCCCAGCTCCTCGCCCACCGCGCCCGCTCCGTCTCCTGCATCGACAACTCTCCGCGCATGGTCGAGGTCGGCACCGAGCTCGCGAAAAAAAACGGCCTCCTCAATCTCACCTATCAGCTCGGCGACATCGAAAGCGTCCCGCTCCCGGACAAATCCGTCGACCTCGCCATCCTCTCCCAGGCCCTCCATCACGCCCAACACCCCCAAACCGCCGTCAACGAGGCCTTCCGCATCCTCCGCCCCGGCGGCCAGCTCCTCATCCTCGACCTCAACGAACACACCTTCGAAAAGGCCCGCGAACTCTACGCCGATGTCTGGCTCGGTTTCAAAGAAAGCGCCCTCCACGCCTTCCTCAAAAAAGCCGGCTTCGCCAAAGTCGAAGTCACCGCCGTCGCCCGCGAAACCGCCGAACCCCACTTCGAAACCCTCCTCGCCAGCGGCCTCAAACCCGCCCGCTGACGCCACCGTCCGCGGCCCGTTCCCGCGCCACCGTCCCCGATGCTCCACTCTCTCCTCGCCGACTGGTCCTTCTTCGGTCTCGTCACGAAGTTTTCCTGGCTCGTCCAACTCGGCCTGATCGTCCACGTCGTCAAAACCGGCCGCCCGTATTGGTGGATCTGGATCCTCCTCATCGCCCCCGCGATCGGCGGTCTCGCCTACGTCCTCGTCGAGTTGCTCCCCGAGCTGCGCGTGCCTGGCGGCGCCACCGTCTCGTGGAAGCCCCGCGCCTGGCGGATCCACGAACTCCGCGCCGCGATTGAGGAAACCGATACCGTCAAGCTCCGCCTCACCCTCGCCGCCGAGCTCCTCGCCGCCCACCGCCCCACCGAAGCCCGCGCCGTCGCCGAGGATTGCCTGCACGGCGTCTTTCGCGACGACCCGCACACCCTCGCCGCCGTCGCCCGCTACCGGCTCGAAGCCGGCCAATTCAACGACGCGCTCGCCGCCCTCGACCTGATCAAGATCAAGGCCGACCGCATGCTCGCCCTCACCGTCACGCTCCTCCGCGGTCGCGCCCTCGTGCTGGCCGGACGCCACCCCGAGGCCCAGGCCGCCCTCCGCGAAATCGTCGCCACCCACCTCGGCGAGGAGCCCCGCTACTTTCTCGCGGTATCCCTCCAACAATCCGGCGACATCGCCGCCGCCCGCGCCCTGTGGGAGGATATCCGCAAACGTTTCCGCCGCGCCGGCCGCGGCTGGCGCAACACCGAAAAACGCTGGTTCAAACTTTGCGCCGAACGTCTCCGCGCAACCCAGGTCTGACCCGTTCACCTTCTCCGGATTTACTTCGCGCCTCCTTTCCGCTCACCCATCCTCCCCCCTCCCGCCATGCCCGACGACGAACCCCTGCTCCACCAACTCGGCGCCTTCGACCCCGCCGAAGCCACCCGCCTCGTCGACCTCCTCGAAAAAAGCGGGATCGACTTCGAAATCGAGACCGACCAATCCGCCCTCTCCGGCTCCAACGACTTCTCCGGCCTCCAATTCGGCGTCAACCCCGAGGGCGCGAAAATCCTCCTCTTCGTCCCCGAACCCGACCTCGCCCGCGCGCAGGCCCTCTTGCTCAGCCTCTCGTGAACCTCCGCCTTGCCCCCGCCGGCCTGGCCCTGCTGCTCGCCCTCCCCTTCGCCGCCGCCCTCGCGGCCCCGCAGGAAAAAGCCCGCGACGAAGTGCTCGTCCTCTTCGGCCAGCGCCGCGTGACCCTCGCCGTGCCCGCCGGCTTCATGTTTTCCAGCGACAAGGACGAACGCGGCCTGATCACAGCCCGCCTCGGAGATCCACCGGAAAAAATCTCCCTGCAGATCTCCTTCCTCCCCGACACCGCCGGCGAGTTCGCCACCCCCCGCGGCCGCAAAGAATTCCTTGTCCAAACCTTCCAGCGCTACGTCGCCGGTTCGGTCGAACAGGCCATGCAGTTCGAGGAACTCGAACCCCGCGCCGGCGCCGGCACCTATTGCATTTTCACCGACCAGGACCTCGTGGGCAAAACCTCGTTTCCGCCCGGCGAATACCTTCACGCCACCACCGGCCTCAAAACGTGGCGCGGTTGCCTCGCGGTCTTCACGCTCATGAGCAACAGCACCTCCTCCGACGAGTATCGCGCCGCCATGCGACTCCTCCGCGACAGCCTCGTCGAACCGCCGCTCACGCCCCTGCGCTGAGCGGCGCACCGCCACCGCCTTCGTCGACCGCCCGCGCACCCGCCGCCTACTTGGTCTCGCCCGCCGCCGCCGCCGCCGCCGCGGCCTTCGCGTCCAACGTTCTCAACGCCGCCTCGCGCACCGCCGTGATCGAAACATTGTTCTGCGGCACCTCGATCTGCGTCTGAAACCGCGTATCGGCCGCCGTATAGTTCGCCGCCACCGCCGAAAGCAACGGCATCGCCGACTCGATCCGCCCCGACAACCCCTGGATCGACACCCGCACATTCCAGATCTCGGGCTCGCGGGAACTTGCCATCGCCTTCCCCTGGTTCGGCCGCGCCGAAAGTTCGAGAAACGTCTCCCGCGCCGCGGGGTCCGCGCGGGGCGCGCTTTCCTGGCCGCAGCTCACTTCGACGATCAGGTCCGGCGGCGCGATGGCCGGCGCCTCAAACATGCCCGCGTGCGCCAGCGCGGCGCTCACGCAGGCCGAAATCACTCCGACGTCCGCCGGGCTCTGCGTCAGGAGCGTTTTTTTCGCCACCAACCGGAACGACTTTCCCGCCGGCTTCTCCACCCCCGCCGCACAGATCGCGTCGACCGTGACCTTGTGTTTCGGCACAAAAATATTCCCGCACCCCGCCAGCAACCACACCGCCGCCACCCCCGCCAGCAGCGCGCCACCCCGTAACCCCCAGTTGCGTCCGATCGGATTCATGCGTGTATTTTTTTAGTTAGTCGCTCGCGGCCATTTCGCAACCCGGGACGCGTACCGTAAAAGCTCTCCGCCCACCGCCGCCGCCCTCACTCGACCTTCACCCGCGCCCGGTAGAACGCATCGCACCGCGCGTAGATCTCCTTCGGTGACTCCAGGGTCAGCGCCTCCGCCGCCAGCGCCCGCGCATCGGCCATCGTCATCGCCCGCACAATATATTTCACCGACGGCACCCACGTCGGCGACATGCTCAGCCCGTCGACGCCCAGCCCGAGCAGCAGTGGCGCGAACACCGGATCGCCCGCCATCTCGCCGCACACGCTCACCGGCACCCCGCGTTTGTGCGCCTCGTCGACGATGTATTTCAGCGTCCGCACGACCGCCGGATGCGTCGGCTCATAGAGGTGCGCGATCCGGTCGTTCACCCGGTCGATCGCGAGCAGATATTGAATCAGATCGTTCGTCCCGATGCTGAAAAACGCGCAGTCCTTCGCCAAAATATCCGCCGTCATCGCCGCGCTCGGAATCTCAATCATCGCCCCCACCTGCAGCTTCTCGTCAAAGGGCACCCCGCGCGACTTCAACTCAACCATGCACTCGCCGAGCACGACATTGGCCCGCAGGAGCTCCTCGCTGCCGCTGATCATCGGATACATCACCCGCACCGTGCCGTGCGCACTGGCCCGCAGAATCGCCCGCAGCTGGTCCTTGAAAATCCCCTGGTGCTCGAGGCAAAACCGGATCGCCCGAAACCCCATGAACGGGTTGTTCTCCTTCGGAAACAGGTCCGGATTGCCCGACATCGGCTTGTCCCCGCCCAGGTCGAGCGTGCGGATGATCACCGGCAGCGGCGCGAGCGACTCCGCCACTTCCTTGTAAGCCAGAAACTGCTCCTGCTCCGTCGGAATGCGCGCCGCGTTGAGAAACAGATACTCCGTGCGGTAGAGCCCCACGCCCTGCGCGCAATACGCCTTCACCTGCGAAACTTCGTCCACCTTCTCGATGTTCGCCATCAGCGCCACCGCCACCCCGTCGAGGGTCACCGCCGCCTGCCGGTTCGCCTCCAGCAACCGGGCCTCAAATGATTTCTTCCGCTCCTGGATTTTCCCGTAGCGAAACAGCGTGCTCTCCGACGGGTTCAGAATCACCACCCCGTCGTAGCCGTCCACGATCGCCCAGTCGCCGTTGCGCGCCCGCTTCGTCAGATCGCGCACCCCCACCACCGCCGGCATCTTCATCGAACGCGCCACAATCACCGCATGGCTCGTCTTGCTCCCGGTGTCCGTCACCAGCGCCAGCGCCGCACTCCGGTCGACACTCGCCGAATCCGACGGCGAAATGTCGTTCGCCACCACGATCCGCTTGTCCGCCAGCCGGCTCAGCGAGTTCTCCGCCTGCCCCAGCAAATTCTGCAACACCCGCTGCGCCACGTCGCGAATGTCCCCCGCCCGCTCGCGCAGATACTCGTCGTCAATTTCCGCGAACGCCTTGATATAGCGCGCCGACACCTTGTTGAAGCACGTCTCGATGTTGCACCCCGTCGCTTCAAACTCACGGATCGTCTCGCCGATCAACGCCTGGTCCTCGAGCACCATCAGGTGCGCGTCAAAAATCAGCGCCTCCTCCGGCCCGATGTTCTTCTCCACCTCGTTCTTGATTTTGGAAATCTGCTGCCGCGTCACCACCAGCGCACGGTCGAACCGCGACACTTCCTCGATCCGCTTGTCCGCCTCCACCTGATAGCTCGGCACTGCGACGTCGGTCTGAATATAGACGAAGATCTGCCCATACGCGATGCCCTGCGAGGCAGCGATGCCTTGCACGGTGAGTTCGGTTTTTGCGGGCGGGGCCATTACGATAAACGCGCCGTCCGCGAAAGGTGGTGCGATCGGCTAGCCACGATAACGCGCCGCCCGCGCCGTGGGTCAACGCGGATTTACTGCAACCTCGCCTCGATCACAAAAGCCGACGCCCCCCACGCCGCGCGGATCGCCTCCCGGATGGCCGCCCCCGGCGCGTCCTCGGCCAACAGCGCAAAGCACGCGCTCCCGCTCCCGCTCATCCGCGCCGCCACCCCAAACCGCCCGCGCAGCTGCTCCAACAGCGTCGGCAACGCCACGAACTTCGCGAACGCCACCCGCTCCATGCCGTTAAACAACAACTCCTCCGCCGGCGCCTCCGCCCGCTCGACCCACGCCGCGAGCCGCCCTTCCGCCTCCGCCGCGGGCACGTAACTCTCCGGCGCCCCGGCCGCCATCTGCCCATACGCCCACGGCGTCGCGATCCCGAAGCCCGGCTTGAAAATCAGCACCCGCCTTCCGCGCAACCGCGCCGCCGCCCCCGCCGGCAACGCCTCCACCCGCTCCCCTCGCCCACGCATCACCACCGGCCCCCCGTGCAAAAACAGCGGGCAATCCGACCCCAGCGTCGCCGCGACCTCCGCCAGGCGCCCCGGCCCGAGCGGCCCCCCCGCCAGCGCGTTGAGCCCCCGCAACGCCGCCACCGCATCGCTGCTCCCTCCGCCCAGCCCCGCCCCCATCGGAATCCGTTTCTCCAACCCGAAGCTCGCCCCGCCGGTCCAGCCCGTCGCCCCCGCAAACGCCCGCGCCGCCTTCAGCACCAGATTCGTCTCATCCACCGGCACCGCCGCATCGTCACAGCTCAGCGCAAATTTCCCGTCCGCCGCGCCCGTCACCCGCAGCGTGTCGCCGACATCCACCGTCGCCACCACCGACACCAAATCGTGGAACCCATCCGCCCGCCGGCCCGTGATGGCGAGGAACAGATTCAGCTTGGCCGGGGCGAAAATCGAAAGCGCACTCATGCCCCGCTGTCATTGCGCCGCCCGCCACCGCGACGCAACCCATCTCCCCGCCGCCGCAAATTTTGGTTTTTGATTACTGCCCTTTCGTGTTCATTACTGTTTTCACCTCCCGATGCCCTGCGACCTGATTCTCGCCCTCGACGTCCCCTCCCGCGAAACCGCCGCGCCTCTGCTCCGCCAACTCCGCGGCTCCGTCCGCTGGGTAAAAATCGGCCTCCAGATGTTCACCGCCTACGGCCCCGACTACGTGCGCGCCGTCGCCGACGAGGGCTTCAACATCTTCCTCGACCTCAAACTCCACGACATCCCTCACACCGTCGCCAAAGCCGTCGAGTCCCTCGCCCCGCTCCCCATCGGCATGCTCACGCTCCACACCGCCGGCGGCCGCGAGATGATGGCCGCCGCCCGCGCCGCCCAGCTCCAGACCAAACCCGACCTCCTCCTGCTGGGCGTCACCGTCCTCACCTCGATGGACGCCGCCGGCCTCGCCGAACTCGGCCTCGCCGTTTCGCCCGAAGCCCAGGTCTCCCGCCTCGGCGCCCTCGCGGCGTCCGCCGGCCTCCGCGGTCTCGTCTGCTCCCCGCTCGAAGTCCAGATGCTCCGCGCCCAACTCCCCGCCGACCTCGCCCTCGTGACCCCCGGCATCCGTCCTGCGGGCGAGGCGGGCGGGGACGATCAAAAACGCATCATGACCCCCGCCGAAGCCGCCCGCGCCGGCTCCACCTACATCGTCGTCGGCCGTCCGATCCTCAAAGCCAAGGATCCCGCCGCCGCCGCCCACGCCATCCTCGCCGACCTCAACCCCAACGCCACGCTCCGCGCCTAAACGCTCCGCCGCTCCCCCCCAAAAAAACATGAGTCGCACCGCCGCCATTTTCCTCGCCGCCGGCAGCGGCTCCCGCATGGCCGGCGCCGTCGCCGACAAGGTCCTCGCCCCCCTCGGCGGCCGCCCCGTCTTCTCCCATTCGGCCGCCGCCTTCATGCAGAGCGCCGTCGCCGATCTCTACGTCATCGTCTATCGCGACCAGCGCCAGATGATGGAACTCTCCGCCTACGCCCCCACGCCCTCCGTGCTCGTCCACGGCGGCCGCGAACGCCAGGACTCCGTCATGAACGCCCTCGGCGCCCTCCCCTCCGACATCGCCCACGTCTTCATCCACGACTGCGCCCGCCCCCTCGTCCGCCCCGAACAACTCGTCGCCCTCCACAAAATCGTCCGCCGCGAACACGCCGTCGTCCTCGCCCACCGCGTCACCGACACCATCAAGGAACACCGCGACGACGCCCAGCTCCGCACCCTCGACCGCGCGCGTCTCTGGGCCATGGAGACCCCCCAGGTCTTCGCCCGCGACCTCATCATCCGCGCCTACGCCCGCGTCCAAACCCGCGGCCTCCACATCACCGACGACGCGCAGGCCGTCGAACAGCTCGGCCACCCCATCGCCCTCTTGGAAAACACCTATCCGAATCCGAAACTCACCACCCCCGCCGACCTCGCCTACCTCGAATTCCTCCTCTCGCGCGAACCCGCCCCCGAGCCGACCGCCACCGAGTGACCTCCTTCGCTCTGCGCTCTCCGCGTTTCAGCTCAGCTTCGGTCCGCCGCTTTCCTTCCGTGTGTGCGGTGTCTTCCGGGGGCCCTCTCCGACTTTCTCTCCTTTCGCGTAGTTCGTTTGTTTCGCGGTCTCTCTCTGTCCCCTCATGCTAAAATACCGCATCGGCCACGGCTACGACATCCACCGCCTCGTCCCCGGCCGCCCGCTCATTCTCGGCGGCGTGCGCTTCGCCACCGACTACGGCCTCGACGGCCACTCCGACGCCGACTGCCTCACCCATGCGATCTGCGACGCGCTCCTCGGCGCCGCCGGCCTGCCCGACATCGGTCATTTTTTTCCGAATACCGACCCGGCCTACAAGAATATTGACTCCCAGCTCCTCCTCCGGCGCGTCGTCGCCGAAATCACCGCGCGCGGCTTCAAGATCGCGAACATCGACGCCTCCGTCATCGCCGAAAAGCCGAAGATCTACCCGCACCTCGCCGCCATGAAGGCCGCCCTCGCCCAGTCCACCGGCCTGCTCCCCGACGAGATCGGCCTCAAGGCCACGACCAACGAGGGCGTCGACGACCTCGGCCGCGGCCTCGCCATCGCCGCCCACGCCGTCGCCCTCCTCTCCCGCTCCTGACGCTTTGCGGAGCGGCGGTTTCCCACCGCTGTCCCTCTCCGTTTGCTCTCACTTTCCCGTCCATGATTTCCCTCCGTTCCCTGTCCCCCGTCCTCCGTCTCCTGTCCGCCGCCGCCTGTCTCCTCCTCGTCGCCTCCTGCGCCAAACGCGAATCCATCGTCGACCGCGGCAACCGCGACGGCGTGCTCCACTTCAGCATCGGCTCCGAGCCGTCCGACCTCGACCCCCAGACCGTCACCGGCACCGGCGACGCCAAAATCATCCAGTCCCTGTTCGATCCCCTCGTCAGCTACGAGCCCGGCACCCTCGCCCCCGTCCCCGCCCTCGCTGCCCGCTGGGAAATCTCCGCCGACGGCCTGACCTACACCTTTCACCTCCGCCCGGATGCGAAATGGTCCAACGGCGACCCGCTCACCGCCCAGGACTGCGTCGACTCCTGGCGGCGCATTCTCACCCCGTCGCTCGCCGCCGACTACGCCTACTTCCTCTACCTGCTGCGCGGCGCCGAAGCCTTCAACAAAGGCCAGACCACCGATTTTTCCACCGTCGGCGCCACCGCCCGCGACGCCCATACCCTCGTCGCCACCCTGACGCACCCCGCGCCCTACTTCCTCCAAATTCTCCTCAACTCGCCTTGGCGCCCCATCCACGTCCGCTCGATCGCCGCCGTCGGCGACGCCTACAACCGCGGCACCAAATGGACCCGCCCCGGCCTCCTCGTGTCCAGCGGACCCTTCATCCTCAAGGAATGGGCCCTCAACACCCGCGTCGTCGTCGAGAAATCCCCCACCTACTGGGATCGCGCCAACGTTCGCCTCAACGCCATCCACTTTTACCCCATCGACAACATCGACGCCGAAGACCGCGCCTTCCGCGCCGGCCAGCTCCACGTCACCTGGGCGCTCCCGCTCTCCAAGGTCCTCCCGATGCAGCAGGAAAAATCACCGAACCTTCGCATCGACCCCTACCTCGAAACCTACTTCTTCCGCCTCAACGTCCGCCAAGCCCCCCTCGCCGACGTCCGTATCCGCCGGGCCCTTTCGCTCGCCATCGACCGCGACACCCTCGCCGCCAAAATCCTCCCCGGCGGCCGCCAGCCCGCCCCCACCTTCATCTCCCCGCTCCTCGCCGGTTACACGCCCCCGACCCGCCGCGCCCACGACCTCGCCGCCGCCCGCCAGCTACTCGCCGACGCCGGCCACGCCGGCGGCGCCGGCCTCCCGCCCATCGAGATTCTCTACCACAACTCCGAAATCCTCCGCATCGTCAGCGAAGCCATCCAACAGATGTGGAGCCGCGATCTCGGCGTAAAAGTCAGCCTCGCCAACCAGGAGAAGAAAACCGTCTTCGCCAACCGCCGCGCCGGCGACTACCAGGTCCTCCTCGGCAGCTGGACCGCCGATTATCTCGACGCCACCACCTACCTCGACATGTGGCGCAGCGACTCCGGCAACAACCACACCGGCTGGTCCGACCCCGCCTATGATGCCCTCTCGAACCGCGCCAACACCATCGCCGACCGCACCGAGCGGGCCGCCGTACTCCAGCAGGCCGAGACCCTCCTGCTCGACGCCGCGCCCATCGTCCCGATCTATTTCAACACGCACGTCTATCTGCTCCACCCCGCGGTGAAAGGCTGGCTGCCCACCCCGATGGATCACACCGACTACCGCTACGTCTCCCTGGAAAAGTAGGGCGGACTTCAGCCCGCCCCTGCCTCGCGCCCCATGCCCAGCCCACGCCCCGTCACCGCGAGCACCAGCGAGTGGTTTCTACGCCACCTCTTTTTTTGCGCCTCGTTATGCGTCTTTGCGGCCCTCCAATCCGCCTGTTCCAAATCCGAGAAATCCGCCGCCGCCACTGCGACCGCTGCGCCCGCCCAAATTCTCCGCATCGCCCAGCGCAACGAACCCTCCGACCTCGACCCCGCCACCGCCACCCTCCCCGACGAGTTCTTCATCCTCCGCGCCCTGAGCGAGGGCCTCCTCCTCCCCGATCCCGCCGGCGGCGCCCCGCTCCCCGGCGCCGCCACGGGCTTCGACCTTTCCCCCGACGGCCTCGTCTACACCTTTCACGTCCGCCCGGCCGCCACGTGGTCCGACGGCTCGCCCGTCACCGCCGCCGATTTCGTCGCCTCGTATCGGCGTATCCTTACACCGGCCACCGCCGCCCCGAAAGCCCACCTGTTCTACGCCGTCAAAAACGCCCAGGCCTTTCTCTCCGGCGCCATCACCGATTTCTCCTCCGTCGGCTTCGCCGCACCGGCTCCGCTCACCCTCGTCATCACCCTCGCCCAACCGTCCGCGCGCTTCCCGCACTACGTCGCCAGCGGCCCGTGGCTGCCCGTCAACCCCCGCGCGATCACCCAACACGGCCGCACCTGGACCCAGCCCGGCCACTTCGTCGGCAACGGCCCCTTCACCCTCGCCGAATGGCGCCAGCAACAGCGCATCGTCGTCCAAAAAAACCCCCGCTACCACGCCGCCGCGACCGTGCGCCTCGCTGAAATCCAGTTCATCCGCCTCGACAGCGGCGACACCGAGGAGCGCGCTTACCGCGCCGGCCAGATCGACGTCACCCTGTCCGTCCCGTCCACCAAGATCGAACCCTACACCCGCGACCGCCCCGCCGAATTTCACCGCGCCCCCGCCGCCGAGACCCGCTTCCTCGCCTTCAACACCACCCGCCCCGCCCTCGCCGACGCCCGCGTCCGCCGCGCCCTCAGCCTCGCCCTCAACCGCACCCAAATCGTCGAGCGCATCACCCGCGGCGGCCAAGCCCCCGCCACCACCTTCGTCCCGCCCTCGCTCTGGTCGTCCCCTTCGTCCCGTCCGACGCTTTCGCCCTCGTCCCCGACCACCGCCCGCGACCTCCTCGCCGCCGCCGGCTACCCCGCCGGAAAAAACTTCCCGCGCCTCGCACTCACCGCCTGGTCCCCCTCGCAGTCCCCCGTCCTCGAAGCGATCCAGGCCATGTGGCGCACCGAACTCGGCCTCGACGTCGCCATCGTCATCCACGAGGCCAAGGTCCACCTCGCCGCCTTCGCCTCCGGCGACTACGACATCGCCTTCGCCACCACCGCCCCGCTCCTCGAAGTCGCCGACCCGCTCGCGCTCCTCGCGAACTTCACCAGCACCGGCGCCAACAATTACCCCCGCTGGCACCACCCCGACTACGACGCCCTCCTCGCCTCCGCCGCCACCACCCCCGACCTCGCCCGCCAGACCGCCCTCCTCGTCGAGGCCGAGTCCGTCCTCCTCCACGAAGCGCCCCTCGCCCCGCTCTACTTCAACACCCGCACTTGGCTCATGTCCCCCCGCGTCCGCGGTTGGAGCGAAGATCCGCTCTGGACCCGCCACTACACCGGCGTCCACCTCGTGCCCTGATCGCCTGTTCTCGATGCTCCTCCGCCTCCTCGCGCTCGCCCTCCTCCCCCTCACTCCGTCGCTCGCCGCCGCCGCGCCCGCGGCCGACGCCGCCCTCGCCGCCCGCATCACCCGCGTCGAGTCCGGCCTCCTCCCCGCCGCCCGCCTCACCGGCGACACCTCCGAACCCTGGACCATCGCCCGCCGCCTCCTCGTCCACCGCGTCCCCGGCGTCAGCGTCGCCGTCATCGCCGACGGCCAACTCGCCTGGGCCCGCGGCTACGGCGTCGCCCGCATCGGCGACCTCGCCCCCGTCGACGCCGACACGCTTTTCCAGGCCGCCGCGCTCAGCAAACCCGTCGCCGCCGCCGCCCTTCTCACTCTCGTCGACGCCGGCCAACTCACCCTCGACACCGACGTCAACCCCGCCCTCACCACCTGGAAAATCCCCGCGTCACCCGCCGCCGCCGGCGCCCCCGTCACCCTCCGGCGCCTCCTCAGCCACACCGCCGGCCTCACCGTCCTCGGCTACGACGGCTACGCTCCCGGCGCCCCGCGTCCCACGCTCGTCCAGATTCTCGACGGCACCGCCCCCGCCAGGTCCGCCCCCGTCCGCGTCGACACCACCCCCGGCACCCGGTGGCGCTACTCCGGCGGCGGCTTCACCGTCGCCCAACAGCTCGCCGTCGACGTATCCGGAGAACCCTTCCCCGCCTTCGTCCGCTCCCGCGTCCTCGCCCCCGCCGGCATGGACGCCTCCACCTTCGAGCCACCGCTCCCCGCCACCTTCGCCCTCCGCGCCGCCGCCGGCCACACCGCCGGCTCCACCCGCCTCCCCGGCGATGCCCGCATCTATCCCGACCTCGCCGCCGCCGGCCTGTGGACCACACCCACCGACCTCGCCCGCTTCGCCCTCGCCCTCCGCGCCGCCCTCGACGGCGCGCCGTCCGTCCTCTCGCGCGCCACCGCCACCGCCATGATCACGCCCCCTCTCGCCGACACCAACTACGGCCTCGGCCTCGGCGTCATCGGCTCCGGCGTAAATCTCCAGCTCGCCCACTCCGGCTCCAACGAAGGTTTCCGCTGCAGCTTCGTGTTTTATCCGCGCCTCGGCCGCGGCGCCATCGTGATGACCAACTCCGACAACGGCGGCACCCTCATCCCCGAGATCCTCCGCGCCCTCGCCCGCGAATACGATTGGCCCGACTACCGCATGGTGGAGAAGACCGCCGTGCCCCTCACCGATTCCGCCGTCGCCGCCTTCTCCGGCCGCTACGAACGCGAGAACACCCCCGTCCTCGCCTTCCGCCTCAACGGCCATTTCTACCTCCGCATCGGCGACCGCCCCCGCTTCGAAATCTTCCCCCAGTCCGACCACGAATTCTTCACCCTCG
>JBIKOK010000412.1:0-3009 GCA_044358025.1 Opitutaceae bacterium | reverse complement strand
CAGTGGTTGTTCACGCTGGTGTTGCCCTGCGCATCGATGTTCGCGTGGAAGAACGCTTCGCCTCCCCTCACCTCGCCGGGTTCGAACACACCCAAGCTCACCGCGGCGCGACCGCCGGCGGTCAGCGGCGGCGTGTAGCGCCCGATCCAGATCAATTCTCGCCCAGCCACGAGCCAGGGTTCCTGCCGCCGGTTGGCCGGGAAAGCCGTGGCCGTGCTGACTTCCCGCGCGAAGCCCGCGCGCAATCCTGCCTCCACGCTGCCGCCGACGCCGAAGACCTTCTTGTCCCCCGCCCCGAACGTCGCGGCCAGCTCCGAACCCGCGGCGAGCGTCGCGTGAAAGCTGAAATAGCTGGGAAATTCCCCCCGCGTCGCAAGCGGCACGGCGGCGGACAACGCCACCCGCGTCTCGCTGCCCGATCCGATCTTCGCCGGCTCGCCTGTGAGCAGCGCGTGTGTGGGCGCGGAGGTCAACAGGCGCGCGGGCCGGTAGGCGCGCACGTAGTCCACCGCCATGTAGGTACCGTGCGCGGCATCCGTCAGCGGGGTCCACGTTTCCGGCCAGGGCAGATTGCTGAAAACGATGTTCATGCGGTCGCCGGTGTAGCCGCCGAAATACGACCAGTCGTCCTGGCCAAACTTGCCGTAGGCCTCCCGCTCCAGATTCGGTAACCACTGCGCGAACTTGCCGACGCCGGTGCGGTATTGGTCGTGGTAACGCGCGTGGGTCTGGCCGCGCCACACCTCGCGGCCGTCGAGGAAATAGATCATCTCGTGTTCCCCATACCAGAGCGCCCACGTTTGATACCGATCGAAGGGATGCTCCACCACGATGCCCTGCGCGATGTGATCGCTTTTGCCTTCCGCGTTCTTCGTGTAGCCCTGAGTCTTCCAATCATGCCACGCAATGTGCCCGCGCCCGACCGCGCCGGAGGCGCGCGCATCCTGCCGCGTCTCGACGATGTCGATCTCGTAGCGGTCGCGAACACCGTCGCGCTTGCCGGCGATGCACGACAGCCAGAACGCGTTGTTCACGCCCGTGGCCTGGCCGGGCTTGAAGCGGACCTCGATGAGCGTGTTGTTCTCGATCGTGTCGCGCGTGTAGACGAAACCGGCAGTCCACTTCGAACGGCGCTGGCCTGACGCGCGCTCCTCCTTGCGCACATGCAGGCGCAGCTCGCCGTCGCGCACCTCGAGATTGTCCGGCCCGCGCGCAGTGTCGCGCGAGAGACCCTTGTCGTAGGCTTGAGATTCCCACACGGCCGGATCGAGGCGCGTACCGTCGAATTCGTCGGCAAACGTGAGCACCAGGTCCTCTTTGAACGGATTGGCCGACGGCGGTGGCCCCGCAGCACCGAACGCAGCCACAGCGCAGCCGAGCACGATCAGGGAGTGCACCCCTGAGCGGAAAACAGTCTTTCTGTGCAAGAGGGGAAACCAGGAGACGAGGAACGCGCCCCGAACCCCGTGTGCTGGCGCCGGTGCATCGTGCTGAAGCAGGAGATTATTCCCCGGGTGAGCTGCGTTCATGGGAGTTGTCGGGAAAAAGGTGCAGCCGGGAGGCCGTCAGCGTTGAGCAGCCAGCCCGTTGGGAAGGCGCGCCAGGCATGGCGCACCGCCGTCGGACGCAGTCCGGCCGGCAAGGGCAGACGCAGGCGCACGCCATCGAGAATCTCCGGCGCAGCGACGGCGACGAACTGCCCGTCCGCGCCGGCCACCTCGAAGGCTTGCGCGGCAACGCCCCCGAGTCTCAGGCCGCCGCCGGCTTGGGCAAAGGTGAGCTCCACCGCCCCCGGCTGCGCGATGGCCCGCACCAGCTCCGGTCCGCGATCCGCGATCGTTTCGCCATACACCCGCTGCCGGGCGAGGCGCGCCAGGCGCTCGCCGACCGGGCGCTTGCGGGTCGGATGGATGTCGGCGGGATCACCGACGTCGACGGTGATCGCCTGCCCGGTGGCGGGCAGCGCGAGCGTGGCGGTCTGCGCCTCACGCAGGGCGATCCAATCGGCGGGGGTTGTCGTCGGAGGCATTTTTTCTAAGCCCGGTAACTGCACCCAAAAGAAGGGTGCAGCCGGCGCGTTGAAATCGCTCCGCCACTGCCGGATCAACGCGCCGAAGAGCTTCTCGTATTCGGCCGCGCGGCGGGCGTTGCCCTCGCCCTGATACCAGAGGAAACCGCGCACGGCGTAAGGCACCACGGGCGCGATCATGCCGTTGAACAGTGCCGCCGGCTCCTGTTGATGATTCGGGCCGACGGGCGGGGCCGGTTTATTCGGCGCCTTCTGTCCTGGAGCGCGCGCGGCAGCGGAGTCGGCCGCCCAGTCCTTCAAGGCGACCTCGTAACGAGCCAACGCGGCGGGATGCTTGGCCATCACCTCCGCCCAGCGATCAGCGACGACCTTGAACGCCGGTTCGCTCGCCAGCGCCTCCGCGCTCATCCAGCCCTCCACATGACTGTTGCCGTGCGAGCAATTGATCAGGCCGACGGGCACGCGCAGCGACTGCCACAGTTCTCGCGCGAAATGATATCCGACCGCGCTGAACTCGCCCGCCGTCGCCGGCGAGCAGACCGCCCAAGCGGCGGGCGCTTCCTCCCGGCGGGTCGTCCGCGGATTACGGTCGACCTTCAATTGCCGGATGTGCGGGAAGTCGGCCGCGGCGATGTCCTCGCGCGCCGCCGCCGCGAAGCGCAGCCGGAATTCCATGTTCGACTGCCCCGAGCAGAGCCAGACCTCGCCGACGAGCAGGTCGCCCACGACGACGCGGGTATGACCCTCGGCCACAAGCTCCACGGGCGTCGCGCTCGCCGGGCGGGCCGGCAGGTCCACGCGCCAACGGCCCGCGGCATCCGTCGTCGTCTCGACCGGAGCGGACTTTCCCAGGGTCACGCGCACGCGCTCGCCCGGATCGGCCCAGCCCCAGACGGGCAACGGCTGGTCGCGTTGCAGCACGGCGTGGTTTTGGAACGGCGTGCCGAGCCGGACGCCGGCCTGCAACCCGGCGGCACCGA
>JBIKOK010000237.1:0-10440 GCA_044358025.1 Opitutaceae bacterium | reverse complement strand
CGCCGAAACTTTCGGGACCAAAAGCGCCACCTGGTTCTGGCACGACGGCGGCACCGTCAGCATCGCGAAAAAGGATAACACCCTCGCCCTCCGCGACCTCATGGGCTTCGACGGCCGCTGCGACGCCCTCTACTTCACCACCGACCTCACCAGCCCCCCGCCCAACGACACCGCCCCGCTCTCCGCCTGGCGCAAGACCACCCTCGGCCTCCCCGCCGCCCCGCAGGACATGGGTGAGTTCGATCTCGTCGTCGTCGGCGGCGGCTACGGCGGCATGGGCAGCGCCCTCTCCGCCGCCCGCATGGGCCTCAAGGTCGCGCTCATCCAAAATCGTCCCGTCCTCGGCGGCAACGGCTCCTCCGAAATCCGCGTCTGGGCCATGGGCCTCGTGCGCCGCGGCAACTACCCGTACATCGGCGAAATGATCGAGGAGTTCGCCGACAAAGCGAAAAACTCGCCCGGCACCTACGAGGAATTCGGCGACGCCCAGAAGGAAGCCAAGCTCCGCGCCGAGAAAAACATTTCCCTCTTTCTCAACGAGCACGTCTACGCCGCCACCACCATCGGCGGCAAAATCCTCTCGGTCACGTCCCTCAACACCTCGACCAGCCGCGAGAAAAAATTCTCCGGCAAACTCTTCGTCGACTGCACCGGCCACGGCAACCTCGCCTACCTCGCCGGCGCGAAATACGAAATCGAACTCAAAGACCTCCTCGGCATGTCTAACATGTGGGTCTGGTCCAACGACACCGCTCCGCGCCCTTACCCCGAAACCCCGTGGGCGCTCGACCTCAAGATGGACGACTTTCCTTACCCCAAAATGGGCAAGGCCGACATGACCGAAAAGGGCAAAGGCGAGTGGTTCTGGGAAAGCGGTTTCAACAAACACCCGATCAACGATCTCGAACTCATCCGCGACTGGAATCTCCGCGCCGTGTTCGGCGCCTTCAATGCGATGAAAAACCGCGACGGCAAACCCGAACACCCCAACGCCAAACTCGACTGGGTCGCCTACGTCGGCGGCACGCGCGAGTCCCGCCGCATCGTCGGCGACGTCATGCTCACCCACGAAGATATCATCACGAAAAAGAATTTCCCCGACGGCTGCGTCCCCAGCACATGGAGCATCGACCTCCATTTCGCGAAAAAAGAATACGCCACGAAATTCGCCGACAATCCCTTCATCTCCGTCGCCGAGCACGACCGCCGCATCGACCGCAATTTCGGTTACCCGATTCCCTATCGCTGCCTCTATTCGGTGAATATCGAAAACATGTTCATGGCCGGCCGGAACATCTCGGTCTCCGACCAGGCCCTCGGCACCGTGCGCGTCATGAAGACCATCGGCATGATGGGCGAAGTCGTCGGCAAAGCCGCCGCCGTCGCCATTCAGCGCAACACCACGCCCCGCGGGGTCTATGAAAAACACTGGAGCGAGGTCGACAGCCTCCTCAAACTCCCCGGTCGCGCCCGCCGCGCCACGCTCGAAGCTCCGTTCCAAATCTCCGGCCCCGCTCCCGGCCCCGTTGACGACACCGGTGGCCGCGGCGGCGTCACCAGCCTCGCCAACCTCAAAGGTATCGTCGTCGACAACAAAGCCGCGAAGCTCACCGGCACGTGGAATTCCGGCGCCGGCCTCGAACACATCGGCTCTGACTACGCCTACGCCCGCGGCGCCGGCCACACCGCCACGTTCCCGTTCACGGTCCCGACCGACGGCCGTTACGAAGTCCGTTTCGCCACCGCGCCGCACGAAAACCGCGCGAGCAACACCGCCGTCACCGTCCGCCACGCCGACGGCGCCGCGGCAATCACCGTGAATCAAAAGAAACCCGCCACGATCGAGAAGGTGTGGCTCTCTCTCGGCACCTTCCGCTTCAAAGCCGGCCAACCCTTCGCCGTCGAGGTCGACGCCACTTCCGCCAACGGCAACGCCCACATCGACGCCGTCCAGGTGTTGCCCGCGAAATAATCCGCTCCGGTCGCGCGGGTCCCTTGGACGCCCGCCCCCCGCAAGTTCCCCGCGTTTGTCACGTAATACGTGACATTCTTCTGAACCGTCGTTTGGGGAGAAAACCAGCCGCGCGATCCTCGGCCAGCACCGCCGTCCGTCCGGCCTATGCCACACCACGCATCCCTCCTCTCCTGCGGCGAAATGCTCTGGGACCTCTTCCCCGAGGGCCCGCGCTTCGGCGGCGCTCCGGCCAACTTTGCCTGCCACGCGGCGCTCCACGGCGCCCGCGTCGCAATGCTCAGTGCCGTGGGCGACGATCCGCGCGGTCGCGAAGCCACGGCCATCCTCCGCCGCTTCGGTCTCGATCCGTCGCTCGTCCAAACCATCGCCGACGCACCCACCGGGGCGGTCGGCGTCAGCGTCGATGCCGCGGGCAAACCCACGTTCGAAATTCACGCCGGCTCCGCCTGGGATCGGATCGCGTGGACTCCGGCGCTCGAAACCCACCTCGCCGGCGTCGAGGCGATTTACTTCGGCACGCTCGGACAGCGGGATCCGGTCTCGCGCGCGACCATCCGGCGCGCCCTCGCCGTCGCCAAGTCGCGCGGCCGCCTGCGCGTGCTCGACGTGAACTTGCGCCGGCCGTTCTTCGATGACGCGTTGATCCGTGAATCCATCGCGGAGGCCAGCGTGCTGAAACTCAGTGACGACGAGCTCGACGCCGTCCTCGCCGCCTGCGGCGTCCCGCACGGGCCCGACCACACCGCCTCGCTCCGCGCCCTCCTCGTTCGCCACCGCCTTGATCTCGTAGCCCTCACCCGCGGGGCCGCCGGGGCGCTGCTCGTTTCGGCCACCGCGGTGATTGATCAGCCGGGCATCCCGACCATGGTCCGCGACACCGTCGGCGCCGGCGATTCGTTCACCGCCGCCCTCGTGGTCGGTCTGCTGCGCGGCGAGCCGTTGAACACCCTCGCCCGCGTCGCCTGCGAAACCGCCGCGGCGGTCTGTGCCCACGCGGGGGCGTTGCCTGAACGCCCGCCAGCGGGTCATTCGACCTGACTTTGCGCGACGCCCCCCCCTCCCTGATCGTCGCCACCCGTCACGGCGGCGGCGTGAGACTTTGGATCCATTGATAGAGGAGTTGGACGCCCGCGGGATCGCCCGCCATCGTGCCGACCGGCGGCATCTGGCCCGTGCCGCGCACCGCCACCCGCAGCGGCAACACCGAGCGCCCCGCGTTGCCCGGCGCAACCAGCCGCGCGTCGCGCAGTCCAAAATCGCCGTGCAACGGCACGGCGTCGAGCAGGTGCTGCTTCTCCGGCCGCACCCAGGGCGTCAGATCCATCGTGGCGTTGCCGCCGCCGTTGGGAATGTGGCAATGCGCACAGTTCGTCGCGAAATAGGCGCGCACCCGCTCGGTCAACGGCGCGCTGCGGTCGGTCGGATCCGCCAAGCGCGGCGCCCGCGCGGCCGGCGGGTTTCCCCGCACGAGCCCGCGCCCGACAAACGCCGCGATCTGATTCTGCGCCCGGCCGTCCACGGTCGCGTCCCGGTTGAGCTGGGCGTTGGTCAGACCGAGCGCGAAATTCGCCTCGCGCGAATGGCACGACAGGCAGTCCGAGCGGCTCGGCACCAGCCACTCGCGATCGTCGATCGTCAGCCGCGTGCCTTCGCCCGCGGCGAGGACCGCATCCGTTTGCGCCGCGTCCCACACATAACTGTACGCCGACCAATCGCCGGCCTGCTTGAGCAACACGCGCGTCTCGACCCGGCGGGCCGGCTTCCCGTCGTGCGCCGGCAAACTGAGCGTTTGCGCCAGCGCCGTGCCGTCCGGAAAAGTCCACGATTTCCACGGACCGTTCTGCTCGGCCATCTTCACCCCGGGCATCGCCAGCCAACGCTCCGCGTCCGCGCCGTCATGCCACGCCGGCGCATTGATCACAAAGGGGTGCACCCCGGCAGCGGGCCGCAGGCCGCGCGTCTCGGCCAAGAGCCCCGTCTCGCTCAGGCGGGTGGGAAACGGTGCCGTGGCCGGACCCGCCGGCGCGCGCTCCAGCCGGTAAAGCGCATCGCCCAGGTGATCGGCGATCAACAGCTCCCCCTCCGCCGAAAGCCCAAACCCCGCGATCGCCAGCGGCGTGTCGACCAGCTCGCGGTTCCACTCCAACCGCGTGCCGTCGTGCTTGGCCGCCCACACCCGGCCCGTCCCGTAGTCCCCGTAGATGTACGCGCCGACCAGCTCGGGAAAACGCGCGCCGCGGTAGACCAGACCGCCCGTGAGCGAACGAAACACCGAGTGCGTGTGCTCGATCGTGGGCGGCGTAAACGGCGCCGGACCCCGCAACCGCCCCGCCAGAAACGGCCGCGAGCCCTCGAACGCGCTCCAACCGTAGTTCGCCCCCCGCACGAGGAGGTGCGCGCTCTCGCGCAGATCCTGCCCGTTTTGCCCCACCCAGATCTGACCGCTCGCGGCATCCGCGCTCATCCGCCACGGATTGCGCAGTCCGTAGGCCCACGTCTCCGGCCGCACGCCGGCGACGCCCACAAACGGGTTGTCCGCCGGCACGCGATACGGCTCACCCGGCGCCGCGCCGTCGACGTCGAGCCGCAGCACCTTGGCCCGCAGCGACGCCGTATCCTGTCCCGCGTTGTCGCGATCGGAGAGGCTGGTGCCGTCCCCGCTCGTCACATACAGCATCCCGTCGTTCCCGAACGCGACGGCGGCGCCGTTGTGCCCGTTCGATTCCCACTCGATGATCGTCACCGCCGAGCCGTCCACAATCCGATGCGGCGGCTGCCGGTCGATCGTCAACCGCTCGATCCGCGAGTGCAGTTTCCCGCCCGGGCCGGGCCCGTTGCTCCCGAGGTAGAGCCAGCCGTTTTCCCCGTAACGCGGATGGAATGCCACGCTGTAGAAATGCTCTTTGCGCTCCAACAGCGTCTCCGCCTCCGTCACGTCCGGACGCGCGACCAATCGCCGCACAACACTGCGCCGCTCCTGCCAGTCGTAGTTTTCGACCAGAAAAATTCCGTCGGTCCCCGGCTCGCGCTCGAGCGCCACCGGATGCTTGACCGCCAACCGCGGGAAGGCCCGCACGGCCGCATACTTCGGCGCCGGCTCGGGCGAACCCACCAACCGCGAGCCTTCCCACCGCACGCGCGCCGCATCCGCCACCTCGGCCGGGCCCACAAACGTCAGCGGCGCGTAGTCCTCGTAACGGTGAAAACTCGCCTGTGTCAGCGGCGCGTTGGAGGACAGCGCCGGTTCTTTCCGTCCCAAGGAGTAATCGTAGCGACACAGCGCGTGGCGCCACTCCTCGCCGGCCGCGGGTCGCCCGCCCGTCGGTTGAAAATCGCTCCACGGAATCCGCCCCTCGACCGTCCAGCCCCGGTCCGTATCGCCCCGCTGGTTCAACGTCCCGCGCAACCGCACCGCCGTCTCGATGTGAAACTCCCGGTCCCGGGCATGGCGTCCGTAACCACCCGAATCCCGGGCCGGCAAAAACAGGTCGAGCTTCGCATTCGTCGGATTGAACTCGAACTCGTAGTAGCCCGGTCGATCCGCCGCCGGCTTCAAGAACAGCTCAAAGACATCGCCGGTCCACAACGCCCCGTCGTTCTCCGCCACCGGCGCAAACAGATCCGCATCGGTCATCTCCGCCGCAAAATAGAGAAAATCGCGATCCCACAGGAGCCGCGCCTGCGTGGCCGTCGGCGGCGTGCGCTGCCCCTCCGGCCGCCACGCCGCCCGGAAATTTTCCACCACCTGCGCCGCGCCCCACGCCGCGTCGTTCAACCGGCCGTCAATCACCGGCGGCGTCGCCGCCCACCGGCACTCCACTCCGCCGGTCGCACCCCGCGCGGTCAGTCGCGCCAGCGCGATCGCCGCGAAAACAAAAACGAGGGAGACTGGGTTCATTATGGGGGTGGTCGGGGGCGGATGACGTGCGCTCGCCCGATCTCCGCTGCGCCGGCCGCGAGCGTGGGCTTCCCGCTCATCGGAAAGCGTCTGCCCGCGGGCGTCACGGAAATTCCCCGGCGACCGCACCGTCTCTTCCACCCGCCAACAAAACCGCGTTTCCTGCAAGTTTAAGCTTAACGCTCCGGCCATTGCCGCAAATCCTCGGACCTTCTGTTCCCCTTCGTCTCCGTGATCCCCACCCACCGCCGGTTTCTCTGCCTCTTGGCCTTCACTTCGTCCGCCTGCGCGGCCGCCGAGGAAAACGTCACGTTTAACGAACACATCCGGCCCATCCTCGCCGACAACTGCTTCGCCTGCCACGGCAGCGACGCCGCAAATCGCCAGGGAAAACTCCGCCTCGACCAGCCCGCCGCCGCCACCGCCGACCGCCGCGGCGTGCGCGCCCTCGTCCCCGGCGACCTCGCCAACTCCGAGGCCTGGCAGCGCATCCTCAGCCAAGATCCCGACGAGGCCATGCCTCCGCCCGACTCGCACAAAAAACCGCTCACGCCCGCGCAACGCACCCTCGTCAAGCGTTGGATCGAGCAGGGCGCCGTCTACCAAAATCACTGGGCTTACGAACCCGTCACCCGCCCCGCCCTCCCCTCGCCCGGCGCCGGCGCGAAGGAAAACGACGGCGCGATCGACCGGTTCATCGCCGCCAAACTCGCCCCCCACCGACGCACGCTCGCCCCCGAGGCCCCGCCCGAAATCCTCCTCCGCCGCCTCACGCTCGATCTCACCGGTCTCCCGCCCACGCCGGCCGAACTCGACGCCTTCCTCGCCGACTACGGTCCCGCCTCTGCTGCAACGTCCACCGCTTCAACCTCCACTCGCCGCGCAGCGGCGCTCGACCGCGCCATCACCCGCCTCCTCGCCTCCCCGCGTTACGGCGAACACTTCGGCCGCCACTGGCTCGACACCGTCCGCTATGCCGACACCCACGGCCTCCACCTCGACAATGTCCGCACCATCTGGCCCTACCGCGACTGGGTCGTCCGCGCCTTCAACGCCAACCTCCCCTTCGACCAGTTCACCGTCGAGCAACTCGCCGGCGACCTCCTCCCTCGGCCGCGGATCGATCAACTCGTCGCCTCCGGCTACAATCGCCTCCACCTGACCACGTCCGAAGGCGGCGCCATCGAGGCCGAAGCCGAAGCCCGTAACACCGGCGACCGCACCGACACCACCGCCGCCGTCTTTCTCGGACTCACCGCCAACTGCGCCTCCTGTCACGACCATAAATTCGACCCGCTCTCCCAACGCGAATATTACGCCTTGGGCGCCTTCTTCAAAGGCCTCGCCGACCGACCTTGGGACGGCAACGTCCGCGTCGCGGGGCCGATCGCCGTGATCGCCCCCGACGCCCCCACCCAGCAGCGCGTCGACACCGTCACCGCCGCCGTCGTCCCTCTCGAAACCGCCCTCGCCGCTCGCACCGCCCAGCTTCTCCTCGAAAAACCGCTCCCGAAATACGCCAAGAAACCCATCACCCACGAAGTCGTCTGGGCCGAAGACTCCGACCTCGCCACCGCCGCCGGATTTGCCGCTCCGCCCCCCGCCGGTCAATGGGTCTCGGGCCCCGCCGTCCCCGTCGTCGGCGGCACGCGCGCCCTGCGCCTCGACGGCGCCGCCGCCCACCCCTTCGCCTTCACCGCCGGCGACATCAACCTCCTCGTCCGCTCGGAAGCGATCGCGTTCGTCCATGTCCATCCCGATCCTGCCCACCCGCCGCGCGCCCTCAGTCTCGAACTGCTCAGCGAGGAAAAAACCGTCCGCTTCGTCTGGGGCGACCTCGCCGCCTTCGGCCCGGACGTTGCGCAAACCGCCCGCCGCCGCGGCGACCTGCCAGCCCCGGGCACCTACACCCGCCTTGAAATCACCGCTTGCGATTCCGGCCTCGGCGAACGCCACACCTTCACCGGTCTCCGCATCACCCAGAGCGACGGCGCCGCCTGGTGGGACCGCGCCGGCGCCACCTTGACCTCGCCCGACGCCGCGGCCGACCCGCTGCTCTCCAGCAGTGCGTGGGCCAGTGCCCTCCGCGCCAACGCCCGCTTCGTCGAAGGCGTCCCCATCCGCCACGATATCAAATTCCTCATCGGCCTTTCGCCCACGCAGCAGAACGACGAGGAAAAACAGCGCCTGGATCGCTACCACCGCGAATTCATTTACGCCCCGCTCCGCGCCGCCCTCGAGCCCGAGGCCCACGCCGCCCGCCGCCTCCTCGCCGAGCAGATCCACTACGAGCTCACCTACCCCGTCACCCCCATCTCCCGCGAACGTCCCGCGCCGCTGCCCGCCCACATCCTCCTCCGCGGCCAATACGACCGGCCCGGCGACCTCGTCACCGCCGCCACCCCCGCCTTCCTCCCACCGCTCGCCCGCACTGCATCGTCCTCGTCCACTTCAACGGGCGCCGCTGCGGCGCCCAATCGCCTCGACCTCGCCCGCTGGCTCGTCGACGTCCGGAACCCCCTCACCGCCCGCGTCACCGTCAACCGCTTTTGGCAACAGCTCTTCGGCGCCGGCCTCGTCCGTACCCCCGGCGATTTCGGCGCCCAGGGCGATCCGCCCACGCATCCCGCCCTGCTCGACTGGCTCGCCGCGGAATTCGTCCGCTCCGGCTGGGACGTCCAACACCTCGTCCGCCTCATCGTGACCTCCCGCACGTATCGCCAAAGCTCCGACGTCACCCCCGCCCTCCTCGAACTCGATCCCGCCAACCGGCTTCTCGCCCGCGGACCGCGCCTCCGCCTCGACGGCGAAGTCCTCCGCGACCAGGCCCTCGCCGTCGGCGGCCTCCTCGTCCCCACCCTCGGCGGCGCCCCCGTCCGCCCCTACCAGCCCATCAACATCTGGGAACCCGTCGCCTTCGGCGGCAGCAACACCAAGACCTACGTGCAGGACCACGGCCCCGCCCTCTACCGCCGAAGCCTCTATTCGTTCTGGAAACGCACCGCCCCCGCGCCGGCGATGTCCACCTTCGACGCCCCGTCGCGCGAGATGTTCTGCACCGGGCGCGGCCGCTCCAACACCCCCCTCCAGGCCCTCGCCCTCATGAACGACGTGCAACACTTCGAGGCCGCCCGCGCCTTCGCCGAAAAACTCCTCGCCGAAAACTCCACCGACCCGCGCCGCCTCGCCCTCGCCTTCCGCAGCGTCACCGCCCGCGAACCCAATTCCGCCGAGCGCGAGCTCCTCGCCGCCACCCTCGCCCGCCATCGCACCCATTTCGCCGCCGACCCGGCCGCCGCCGAAAAAATCCTCACCAACGGCGAATCGAAATCCGCCGCCGTCGCCCCCGCCCCCGAGATCGCCGCCTGGACCATGGTCGGCAACCTCCTCCTCAACCTCGACGAAGCCATCACCCGCAACTGAGCGCCGCGCCATGAATCCCGCCCACGCCTACCTGAACCATCTCACGCGCCGCCAGTTCTTCTCCGGCGCCGGCCTCGCCATGGGCGGCGTCGCCCTCAACCTCCTCGCCCCGCGCCTCCGCGCCGCTCCCGCGCCGTCCCCGCGCCTCTTTCCCCCGCTCGGCGGCTTCCCCCATTTCGCGCCGACGGCCAAGCGGATCATCTATCTCCACATGAACGGCGGGCCGTCGCAGCTCGACACCTTCGACTACAAGCCCGCGCTGCAGCCGCGTTTCCAGGAGGAACTGCCCGAATCGATCCGGCTGGGCCAGCGCATCACCACCATGACCAGCGGCCAGGCCAATTTCCCCGTGGCCCCCTCGCTCTTCAAGTTTGCCCAGCACGGCCAAAGCGGCGCGTGGGTGAGCGAACTCCTCCCGTGGACCGCCAAGATCGTCGACGACATCGCCCTCGTCCGCTCCGTGCACACCAACGCCATCAACCACGACCCGGCGTGCACCTTCCTCATGACCGGCAGCGAAATTCCCGGCAAGGCCAGCCTCGGTTCCTGGCTGTCCTACGGCCTCGGCAGCGAGAGCAACGACCTGCCCGCCTTCGTGGTCCTCACGCCGAAATTTTCGCCCAAGGTCGCCGCCCAGGCACTCTTCACGCGCATGTGGAGCAGCGGCTTTCTCCCTTCGACGCACAACGGCGTCGCCCTCCGCGCCCAGGGCGATCCGGTGCTCTTTCTCGAAAATCCCCACGGCGTCGACTCCGCCACGCGCCGCACGATGCTCGACGCGCTCTCCCGCTTCAACGCCCAGGCGCAGGCCCGCCACGGCGATCCCGAGACCCTCACCCGGATCGCCCAGTATGAAATGGCGTTTCGCATGCAGACCAGCGTCCCCGAGCTCACCGACCTCGGGGCCGAGACGCCCGCCACTCTCGACCTCTACGGTCCGGCCGTGAAAGAACCCGGCTCGTTCGCCGCGAGCTGCCTGCTCGCCCGCCGCCTCGTCGAGCGCGGCGTGCGCGTCGTGCAAATCAACCACCGCGGCTGGGACCAACACGGCACGCTCCCCGAGCATCTGCGCATCCAGTGTCGCGATACCGACCAGGGCTGCTACGCGCTCATCGCCGACTTGAAACAGCGCGACATGCTCAAA
>JBIKOK010000236.1:0-10442 GCA_044358025.1 Opitutaceae bacterium | reverse complement strand
TTCGAAATCGATCCGGTCCATCTCATCCTCCGACGCCTGCGTGTAGCGGGCGATTTCGGCGGTGACGAGCAGCCCGGCCAGAAAAACGGCCAAGCTCAGGAAAAACCGGCTCCGGCCCGTGCGCATCAGCTCGGGTATCGGTTCATTGGCCGGTGGGCTCATGGCCAGGTCCTGAAGGTCGAAAAGCACATCGTCAAGAACGAGGTATCGGTTCATTGGCCGGTGGGCTCATGGCCAGGTCCCTCCCCTCGCCGAACCGCCGCCGTCTTGGGTCACGCCTTCGTCCGCACCGCCTCGCCGTTCGCCTGTGCCCATGCCCGGCGGCGGCCATCGAAAATTCGATCCCGGGATGAAAGAGGCTGGATTCGCCGTCCGCTGCATGGGTGGTGGGCTCAGCGCGCTGGTTCGTCGCCCCGGCCCGCTTCATCCTACCACCCCCACCGCGGGTGCGCACCCCATATCATCCGACAATTCCTGACCTGGTCTGATGCGACCGCGCGCCGCCGCCCGGAGGACCGCGCCGTCGGCTAACCGCGCGCGATCGGCCCGGCGAAGAAATAACCGACCCCATGGTGCGTCAGAATCGGGGGCCGCAACTGGGTTTCCGCGGCGATGCGGTGGCGGGTGCGATGGATCAACGCCTCCAGCGCCCGCCCGGCACTACTCTCTTCACTCTGATACAGCTCGGCCAGCAGGCAGGCCCGGGTGACCGTGCCGCCCTGCACCATCAGCAGGCTGAGCAACTTGAATTCCATCGCGGTCAACTCCACCACCGCGCCTTTCGGCGTCCGCACCGCGCGCTCCATCGCCAACAAGGTCCACCCCGGGGCGCTTTCGGCGCACCGCGTGGGCGGCACCCCGTTTTGTTTTTCCACTTTGCGCAGGACCAGATTGCCGATCGCCGCGGTCAGCTCGCGCAAATCCACCGGTTTGCTGAAGAACAAATCCGCGCCGGCCCGGAACGCATCGATCCGCGCTTCCACCCGGTCCTGCGCCGTCACGACGACGATCCCGCTCGCGGTATTCTGGCGGGTGTATTCGACGAGGATCTCACCCGCCTGATCCGGCAAACCCAGGTCAATCACCGCGATCGTAAAGGCGCGGCTGGCGAGTTCCTGGTAATAGCAAAGCCCGCTGGCCACGGCGGTGACCGCAAACCCCATGTACTCTAAAAACGCCGTGAGCGTGTGGCGTTCGGCATCACCGTCCTCCACCAGAACGGCGCTCGCGCCCTCACCTACCCTCCGGGCAAGATCGGCGGCCGGTAGGGGTAGGGCGGATTCGCGGAGAACGGACACGATGACAGTGGACGCAGATTCACGCTCGGATGACGATTTTTATTCCGGACCGCCGCCGGTATCCGCCCGGCCGCGAGGCATCCTCCCTCACCGTCACCGGCGCCTCCCTCACGCTCCGAATCACGCGCGGGCGGCCCGGGGCGATCTGGCGGCGAGCTCACCGGCACCCGCGGTGGAGGCCGCGGGCGGGCCATCCCTCTGCGCCGCACCGGGTGTGTATCGCCGCCGGCCAAGGTTTGGGACTGGGCGCGTCCTCCCGGATCAAAGCGCACCCCGTGCCCCGGGGCTGGCGCGCCAACCCGGGCCGTGCGCCGGCGAGCGCGCTTGCGCGCAGGGGACGCCGATTCGCCGGCCTGACCGCGGCGGTCCGCCCCCAGCGTCGGTCCCGACTCCGGCGCGGAACGAACCCGCGCCGGACCTCAAAGCAACGGCTTCAACCCCGCTTCGATTTCGCGGCGCCGCCCTTCGAGGAACGGCGGCAACGCAAGCCTTTCCCCGAGGCGATCCAGCGGCTCGTCGGCCGTGAACCCCGGTTCGTCGGTGGCGATCTCAAACAGGATCCCGTTCGGTTCGCGAAAATAGAGGCTCTGGAAATAAAACCGGTTCACCGGTCCGCTCGATCCCTGGCCGAGTTCCTCCAGCCGCTCGGCCCACGCGCCGTAGTCTTTCACCGTCGTGCGAAACGCGACGTGGTGCACGCTCCCCGCCCCCTGCCGCGCCCGCGGCAAACCCGGCTCGACGGCGACATGCACCTCGGCCGACGCACCGCCCGCGCCCATTTCGAAAACGTGCACCGCCCCGCCCGCGGCTCCGGCGCCGGTCGCCGCGTAGTCCCGCACGCGCCGCATGTTCATGACCTTCGTCAGCGTGGCGGCGGTCGGCGCCAGCGCGGGCACGCTGAGCGTGATCGGCCCCAGCCCGAGAATCTGGTGCTCGGCCGGCACCGGGCTCTTCGCCCACGGATGAGCCGCTGCCCGCGGCTCACGGTCCACGATGAGGCTGAACCGCTGTCCCTCGAAATCCTCGAAATCGAGGGTGCCGCGCCCGTCGCGCTCCACGATCGCGCGCTGGGTCACGCCCGCGACGGCAAACCGGTCCCGCCACCACCCCAGACTCGCCTCGCTCGCGACGCGCAGCCCGGTGCCCGCAATGCTGTTCGTCCCCCGGCGCTCCGCCGGCACCGGCCAGTCGAAAAAGGTCAGGTCGCTCCCAGGCGACGCCAGCCCGTCGGCGTAAAACAGGTGGTAGGCGGACACGTCATCCTGGTTCACGGTTTTCTTCACGAGGCGCAGGCCGAGCATCCGCGTATAAAACGCGTGGTTGTCCGAGGCGCGGGCCGTCACGGCCGTCAGGTGGTGGATTCCTCCGAGGTGCATGCCGTGCACCCTGAACGACAAATCCGTTTCGTCCAGCCGGACTCGCCCCGCTTGCGCCCCCCCTCCACAGAAGCTTGCGCCCCGGGCCCGTCCGCTGGAGCTTGGGAATGAACCCATCCCCATGAAATCCCGCCCTCGCCTCACCTCCCTCCTCACGGTCCTCGTCGGACTCGGCGCCACCGCTCCCGCCGCCCTCGCTGAAATCGGCCTCGGCGCCAAGCCGCTCCCCGGCGCCGAAGTCCTCCTCGACGGCAGCCGCAAAACGCTCGACGACCAGTGGACCTACTGGACGGGACCGCGCTTCGGTTCGTCGCTCCCCATCAAATGGAAGATCGTCGACGATCCGGTCGACCGCGGCACCGTCCTCCAAACCGACGATCCCGCCGCCACCCTCGGCAAGTATGGCGCGGCCGACATCGTGACGAAAAAGGCCTACCGCGATTTCCGCCTGCACATCGAGTTCCTAGTCACCAAGCCCGGCGGCAACAGCGGCGTCTATCTGCAAAACCGCTATGAAATCCAGATCTGCGACAGCGACGCGACCAAGCACGGCATGGGCGCCGTGATCAACGAAACGCCGTCTCCGTATTTCGCCTACAAGGGCCTCGGCCAATGGAACGCCTACGACCTCCAGTTTCGCGCGGCGCGGTTCAAGGACGGCAAGCGCACCGAGCCCGCCATGGTCACGCTCTACTTCAACGGCATCAAGGTGCACGGCAACCAGACCATCAACCAGGTCTGGGGCGGCGCGAACTCCGGCCTCGACGGCGGGAATGACGGCGGCAAAGGCATCACCGACGTCCCCGGCGGCCTGAAGCTCCAATGCGAAGGCCACGATGTGCGTTACCGCAACGCGTGGATCAAGGAACTCGACCTGGTGCGCCCGGCGACGGATTTCAAACAGTGAGGGCCGCGCCGCGCCGGCGACCGCCCGCCCCATGAGCCGCGACACGTGCTACCGGTGTTTCTGGCCCACGGCCCTGTGTTGGTGCCCGTCGATCACCCCGATGGCCACCCGCACCCGTTTCGTGTTTCTGATGCATCCGAAGGAGTTCAAGAAAGAGCGGGCCAACACCGGCCGGCTCACCCACCTGTGCCTCGCCGAAAGCGTGATTCACATGGGCATCGGTTTCGACGACGACGAGGCGGTGCAGGCGTTGATCCACGACCCGCGCCACTTCCCCGTGCTCCTCTACCCCGGGCTCGCGGCCCGCAATCTGTCCACCGGCGATCTGGCGCCCGCCGACCTCGGTGACCGCCGCCTCGTCGTGTTCTTGCTCGATGCCACCTGGAGCGGCGCGCGCAAAATGCTTCGTCTCAGCCCGAGCCTCCAACGCCTCCCGCGCATCATGTTCACGCCCGCCGGCCGCAGTCGCTACGTGATCAAACAGCAACCGCAGGAGGGCTGCCTGTCGACGCTCGAGGCGACCCACGAACTGCTCCTCGCCCTCGAGCGCTCCGGCCTCGACCGCTACCCGCTGCCCGCCCAACTCCTCGGCCTCTTCGAGCGCATGCAGGCTTATCAAATCCGCTGCGCCGCCGATCCGGCGCGTCCGGGCTACCGCCGCCAACCCTACAGCGAGCCCGGCCAACGCGAAGCCGCCCACGGCCGCAGCGGGGCGCGGCGCAGCCGGTTTCTCCGCAGCACGGGGCTCGACGCCGGCGCGCCGCCAGCCGTTTCGCCGTAGCGCCGGAGCCGGCCATCGTGCCGGCGGCCCGGTTCGTCGCGCCGCCGCCGGTCCGCCGAAACGGCCCGCCGCTGTTGGGCCCGGAACCAGTTCCGTCCCCCGCTCGGTCGGCGGCGTCGTCTCGCTTGGGCCGCGCGGCTCGTCGTCCGCGCTCCGCGCGGCACGACCGCCTCCCCCGGCGCGAACCGTCGCTCACTCGATCCCCAGCAACTCGACTTCGAAGATCAGCGTGGCATTCGGCGGAATCGCCCCCGGGTAACCTTCCCGACCGTAACCGAGCTCCGGCGGAATGGTCAGCTTCACCTTGTCCCCCACCTTCATCTGGGCCACGCCTTGATCCCAGCCGGCAATGACCTGCTTCAGACCGAGGATAAAGGAAAACGGCTCGTCGCGATCGACCGAGCTGTCGAATTTCCCGCCGTCGGTGAACCAGCCGGTATAATGGACCGTCACGGAGTCGCCCTTTTTCGGAGCGGCGCCGGTGCCGGTGACGAGTGTTTCAATCTGCAATGCGGGAGTAGCCATGGGCGCATCGTCACCGCACGCCCGGCCGCGGGTCAAGACGCGCCGCGCTCCGGCCGTCGTCCGACGCCCCGGCGGCGTCGCTCACGACACCTGCACCACCAGGGTCTGGCCGGCGAACGTGACCTTGTCGCCGGCGACGAGCTTCTTGCCCTTGCGCGTCTCGATCGCGCCATTCAACCGCACTTCGCCGTCGGCGATCGCCTGCTTCGCCTGTCCCCCGCTCTCGGCGGCACCGGCGAATTTCAGGAACTGCGCCAACTCGATCGGCTCCGCCCGGATGGGGACAACGCGACTGCTGGACGGGGTGGGTTTGCTCTTGGCACTCATGGTCGGACGGAGGGGACGGTTAGTTGGCGACGGTCTTGCGGAAAATCAAAATATGCTGCTGCGGGAGCACGTCGATCACGCGGTCGAAGGTCAACGGGTGCAGCGCCATTTCCTTTTTCACCTGGGCCGCGGTCATTTTGTGCAGGGGCTTGATCGGCACCGCCCGGTCTTCGCCCCGGTATTCGACCAACACGAGTTGGCCGCCCGGCTTGAGTCCCTTGATCATGTTCCGGGTCATCTCGAACGGAAAATCCAGCTCGTGGTAGACATCCACGAGCAAAATCAAATCCGTCGAGTCGGGCGGCAGCTTCGGATCCTGCACAGTGCCGAGCAACGGTTCGACGATGGCGGCGACTTGGTGCTTCTTCATCTGCGCGGCGAGCAGATCCAACATCTCCTGCTGGATGTCCTCCGCGTAGACTTTTCCCGTCGGGCCGACCTTCTGCGCCATGCGCCAGGAAAAATAGCCGCTGCCCGCGCCGATATCGGCCACGACCATGCCCGGCTTCAACTCGAGCGCCTGCAACAGCAGGTCCGTGCGCTCCTCTTGCTGCCGCGTCGGCCGCTCCAGCCAGCCGGCCGCCTGATGCCCCATCACCTTGGCGATTTCCCGCCCCAGATAAAATTTTCCGATGCCGTCGCGGTCGTGCTTCGCGCGCGTTTCGTAACTCGCTTCGGGCGGACGCGGCGCCTCGGCGCCGCTCGCCGTCGCAACGAAGCAGAGGAAAAATGCGGTGAATGCTGTTTTTGGATTCATGGGGTAAAGTCGTCTGCCGCTCACCTGCCGCGTTTCGCCGGCCGCCCGGCCCGGCCGGGCCCCCGCGGCAGATCCGCCGGAACCAGGCCGTCGCGCCGCGCCGCGCCGGCCGCGGCGGACGGCGTCCCGCGTCGCAGGTGCGCCGCCGCGTTCACGGCAGTTTGGCCTGCACGAGCTTGCTGACCGCCCCGAAGTCGATGAGCGCCGCGTCGGGATGCTGTTTCAGCGCCCCGATGACCTTGCCCATTTCCTTCTTCGACTGCGCGCCGGTGGCGGCGATGGCTTCGGTGATGAGCGCCTCCACCGTCGCGGCATCGAGGCCCTTGGGGAGATACTTTTCGAGAATGCGAATCTCGGCTTCGTTCGCCGCGACGAGGTCGGCGCGTCCGCCCTTGGCAAACTCCACCTTGGCGTCCGCCAGATTCTTCACCGCTTTGCGAAAGGTCGCGATCGTGAGCGCCTCGTCGATTTCCTTGTTCGCGTCCATCGCCGCCCGCTTGATCGCGGCGTCCGCGGTGCGCAGCGCCAAGGTCGTGGCACTGTCGCGCGCTTTCATGGAAACAATAATGTCGGCACGGAGGGTTTCGTAAGTAGAGGCCATGCGCCAGAGCCTGCGGAGCCGCCCCGCCGTGTCGAGAATCGAGCGTTACGTCGCCGCGGCGGGCGGTTTGTCCGCCACATAGAGCGTGTAGGCGGCGCGCTTCGCCATCGCGTGAAGCTTCGCCTGCACGACCTCGACCTTGAACCCCGCCTTCACCAACCGCGCGGCATAGGCCCGGTCGTGGGCCGCGGACCAAATCACGGCCCGCCCGCCGGCTTTCAGCGCCTTGAACACGACCTGCAGCCCCGCGGCATCGTAGAGCCGCGCGTTCTGCCGCTGCACCATCGCCGTGGGCCCGTTGTCGGTGTCGAGAATGATGGCGTCGTAGCGCCCCGCCCCGTCGCGCGTCAGCGGCCCCCAGACATCGCCCACCCGCACCGTCACGCGCTTGTCCGCAAGCAGCGCGCCGTTCAGCGATTTCAAATGGGTGCGGTTCCAGTCCACGATCGCCGGCAACAATTCCGCGACCTCGACGACGCCGTGCGGCCCCACGCCTTCCAAGGCGCTGCGCAGGGTGAAACCGAGGCCCAGTCCGCCGATCAAGACGCGCGATTTGCCGAAACGCGGAAAGCGGTCGGTCGCGAGTTCGCCGATCTGCCGTTCCGAGGTCGCCACCGTGGACTCCATCAGCGCCTGGCCGTTGAGCCGCACGCAAAACGCGCCGTCGTGCGCGTGCAGCGTGAGGCGCCCCCCGTCGGGCGTGGTGGTTTCGGCAAGTTTAAGCTGCGGCTTCATGCGTGGGTGCGTTCGACCCTGAGTTGTGGCGGACCCCGCACGAAACACCAGCCCGGCGTTGCACCGCGCCGCCGACCCGCCACGCTGGTCCCATCATGACTCCCCTGCCCTCGCGCAACGTCCTCGGCGGCCCGCTCAAACCCTGCTCCGCCGCCCCGCTCACCGGATTTTTCCGCAACGGCCACTGCGACACCTGCGCCGAAGACCGCGGGTGCCACACCGTCTGCGTCGAAGTGACCGACGCGTTTCTCACCTTCAGCGCCGCGGCCGGCAACGACCTGACCACCCCCGTGCCCGAGTATGATTTTCCCGGACTGCAGCCCGGCGACCGGTGGTGCGTGTGCGCCGCCCGCTGGCTCGAGTGTCTCGACGCCGGCGTTGCCTCGCCCATCGCGCTGGCCTCGACGCACGAGCGCTCCCTCGAAATCATCCCGCTCGCCGTGCTCCAACAGCACGCCACCGCCTGAACCCTTTTCCCGTCCATGAACCCCGTCCGACACAAAGATCCGCTGCACGGCATCACGCTCGAGGCCTTGCTGACCCAACTCGTGGCCCACTACGGCTGGGCCGAACTGGGCCAACGCATCGACGTCCGCTGCTTCAATTACGATCCGAGCATCAAATCCAGTCTGGCGTTCCTCCGCAAAACGCCGTGGGCCCGCACGAAGGTCGAGCAGCTCTACCTCCACACCGATTTCCCGTCCGCGCCCCCTACTCCGTCGGCATCGTAAGCTGCCCGGTCGGCGCGTCCGGAATCTGCCAGTCCATCGGCGCCAGGCCCGCTTCCGCGAGGTGGGCGTCGATTTTCGAAAAGCAGCGGCAGCCCAGGAAAAACCGCGCCGCCAGGGGCGAGGGGTGGGCGCATTCCACGATCCGGTGGTGCGCGCCGGTGATGAGTTCCTTTTTTTTCTGCGCCGCCTTCCCCCACAGCACGAACACCACGCGCGTCGGCTTCGCATCCACGAGACGGATAATCCGGTCCGTAAAAACTTCCCAACCCCGGTCGCGATGGGAGAACGCCTCGTTCGCCCGCAGCGTCAGCACCGTGTTCAGCATGAGCATCCCCTGCCGCGCCCAGGATTCGAGCGTCCCGTGGTTCGGAATGCGAAAGCCCACGTCGGCCCGGAGCTCCTTGTAGACATTTCGCAGCGAGCCCGGCACGCGTACGCCCGGACGCACGGAAAAGCACAGCCCGTGGGCATCGCCGGGATTCGGATACGGGTCCTGGCCCAGCAACACCACCTTCACGTCCTCGTAGGCGGTCAACGCCAGCGCCTTGAAAATATCCTCGCGCGCCGGCAGGAGGGTTTTCCCCGCGCGCACCTCCGCCTCCAGAAACGCGTCGAGCGCGCGGTAGTAGTCCTGGGCGACTTCGGCGCGGAGCAACGGCGACCACCGGGCGGGAATGGGAGGCAACATGGAAGCGCGCATGTTCGCGATCATCGGCGCCGTTCCAACGGAAAAAACGAGTGACGCCGCCGCGATCACCGCCTACGTCCTCTGCATGCTCCTCCGTTACCCCGCGCTGTGGCTGTGCACCACGCTCGCCTCCGGCGCCGCCGCGCCGTCCGTCACCTGGATCCCCGCCGGCCTCCCGCCCGCGCCCGCCACCGGCCCCGCCCTGTGCGTCGGCGCCTACCTCAAACCCGAGCAGGGCAAGGCCACGCTGGACGCCGCGCTCGCCCAGTTCCCCGACCGCGCCGCCTGGGAAGCCTACGGCCGGCACATCCGCCAGCGCATCCAGGAGGGCGCCGGCCTTGCGCCGTGGCCCAAGCGCACGCCGCTCCACCCCATTGTCCGCGCCCGGCGCACCTACGACGGCTACACGGTCGAGAACATCGCGTTCGAATCCGTCCCCGGCTACTTCGTCACCGGAAATGTCTACCGCCCGCTCCACGGCAAGGCGCCCTACCCCGTCGTCCTGACGACCCACGGTCACGGCGCCCTCGTGAAGGAACCGGCCGACGTCGAGAAGCAGGGCCGTTTCACCGAAACGGTGCAGCGGCGCGGCGGCACCTTCGCCCGGATGGGCGCCCTTGTGCTCTCCATCGAAATGGTCGGCTACGGCGACTCCATCGGCCAGGTCGGCCAGGAGGCCCACAAACGACCGTTCACGCAAACCCTCCAGATTTGGAACGCCACGCGGGCGCTCGACTACCTGCTCGCCCTCGACGGGGCGGACCCGAAGCGCGTCGCGGTCACCGGCGAATCCGGCGGCGGCACCCAGACGTTTTTGCTCACCGCCCTCGACCCGCGCGTCACCCTCAGCGCGCCCGTCGTGATGGTGTCGTCCTATTTTTTCGGCGGCTGCCCCTGCGAAAGCGGGCAGCCCATCCACCGCAGCGCCGACCACTTCGCCAACAACGTCACCATTGCCGCCCTCGCCGCGCCGCGCCCGCTGCTCCTCGTCTCCGACGGCGCCGACTGGACGCAACACGTCCCCGCCATCGAGTTCCCCTTCATCCAAAAAATCTACGGCTACTACGGCGCCGGGAAAAACACCGCCAACGTCCATCTTCCGCTGGAAAAACACGACTACGGTCCCTCGAAACGCGCCGCCGTCTATCGCTTCGTCGCCGAGCATTTCGGTCTCAGCCTCGCCCCCGCCCTCGATGCGGCCGGACAGATCGACGAGTCGCCCGTGACCGTCGAACGCCACGGCCCGCTGCACGTCTTCGACGCCGACTTCCCGCTCCCCGCCCACGCCCTCCGCGATATCTCCGCCGTCGAGCGGACGCTGCGCGAATTGCAGCGTTGAACGCCTCCCGGCCGCGCCTCACACCTCTCCTGCCATGAGCGAACTCCCCGACTGCCAATACTGCCGCAAAGACCAGCGCCTGCATGATCTCATGATCGAGATCGCGCCGCTGAGCGCCTCGACGCTCTACCTGTTCAAGGAGCAAACCCACCGGGGCCGCTGCGTCGTCGCCTACCACGGCCACGTCAACGAACTCTTCGAGTTGCCCGACGCCGAGCTCATCCGTTTCACCCAGGACGTCGCCCGCGCCGCCCGCGCGATCAAGGCCGCCGTCCACGCGCACAAGATCAACTACGGGGCCTACTCCGACAAACTCCCCCACCTGCACATGCACCTCGTGCCGAAATTCGAGGGCGGCGCCGCCTGGGGCGCTCCGT
>JBIKOK010000235.1:0-10468 GCA_044358025.1 Opitutaceae bacterium | reverse complement strand
CTGCGCCCATCGACCTTCGCTTCGCTTGCGGCCTGCGTGATCCTTGCGATCAACGCCGTGGCGCAGACCATTGTGCTCACGCCGAGCACGACCGTGATCAGCGCGGCCGGAGGCAGTCTGACGTTCACCGCGTCCCTCACCTATACGAGCACGCCGTCGGTGCTCGCGTTTTCCGCCACGTTGCCCGCCGGTTGGAGCTATCTCTCGGGCACCAATGAGCCGCCCGTGAAACCCTCGTCCGGCACCACGGGCGTCCTCAGCTGGGCCTACACGACCGAACTGCCCGCGAGCCCCGCGCTCTTCAGTTTTACGGCGTCCTACCCGGCGAATCTCACGGGGCTGCAGCCCCTCACAACGTCCACCATCACCCGCGCCGCCGTCGAGGCGCCGCCCGTAACGACGACCGGCCCGACCGTCACCCTCGCCGCCCCACCGACCGCGTTCACGTGGGTCGGAGACGGCGAAACACGCAACGGCAACTGGACCGACGCCACCCAATGGAATCCCGCCGGCACCGTTCCCCACAACGCCGGGCTCGCGACCTATGCCGCGCAAGTGAGTGTCGGCACGGCGACCATTCCGGCCGGGACGGCCATCACGATCAACGACCTGCTGCTGTCCGGCGGCACGGTCAACGGCGGCGGCACGCTCAGTCTGCTCGGCACGTCGAGTTGGACGAGCGGGGCGATCACCGCGCTGAGCCAGCTCACGATCGCACCCGGGGCGACCCTGACCGCGAGCACGTTTGCGCCGCACAATTTCGACCAGACCGTGATGGTGAACCAAGGCACCTTCCGCTGGGAACACGGCGGCGCGCTCCAGTCCGGCAACGGCGGCTCCTTCGTCAACAGCGCCGGCGCCACGTTCCACGACGTTTCCAGCGGCGTCGTCGACTACGTGATCAGAAACGGCTTCGGCGGCACCTTCACCTTTTCCAATGCCGGCAGCTACGTGAAGACGACCGCCGGCAGCACCACGCGCATCGAGGTGCCGTTCACCAACACCGGCAGCCTCCGCCTCGAAGGCGGCGTGCTGCGGTTCACCGCCACCGCTCCGTTTGCCCAGAATGGCGGCAACCTGAGTCTGGCCGCCGGGACCAGCGCGGTCTTCGACGCCGGCGTCACCTTCGCCAGCGGTTCGACGATCGGCAACGGCACTATCACCGGCAACGTCACGAACGGTGCCGCGACGGGGAATACCGCGCTGCTTTCACCCGGGAACACCCTGGGCCAGCTCGCGATCGTCGGCGACCTGACCCTCCTGAGCACGTCGCGAGTCCTCTTCGACCTCGGTGGCACGACGAAGGGCATCGATTATGATTTCCTCAGCGTGAGCGGCCACGCCTCGCTCGGCGGCACCCTCAGTCTGAACCTTCAGGGCGCCTTCCGCGACACCGCGATCGGCGCCACGTCGTTTACCCTGCTCACGGCCGGAGCGCTGAGCGGCACGTTTGCCAACGCGCCCGCCGGCGCGCGCTTTTTCGCCAACGACGGCTTCAGTTCATTCATCGTCAACTATTCCTCGACCAGCCTCACGCTGACGAATTTCCAGCTCATCCCCGAACCCTCGACGTGGGCGCTGCTCCTCGCCGGACTCGGCGTGATCGCGATGAGCGTGTGGCGCCGCCGGCGGTAAACCGGGGCCGCACCGGACGCGGACGGACGTGTTCCGTCGCGTTATCGCAGCAGCGTCGCGCCGCCGTCGATATCATAGGCCGAGCCCGTGATAAACTTCGCTTCGTCCGAAGCGAGAAACGCCACCAGCGCGGCGATTTCCGCCGGCTCGCCCATGCGTCCGATCGGCTGCGCGGCCGAGAGCTTGGCAAACGTCTCGGCTTCCTTGCCCGGATAGTTTTTCGCGATGAACCCGTCGACGAACGGCGTGTGCACGCGGGCCGGGCAGACGCAATTGCAGCGGATGCCCCGGCTCACAAAATCCCGCGCGACCGAGAGCGTCATCGTGTAGACGGCGCCCTTGCTCATGCCGTAGGCAAACCGGTCGGCCAAGCCCACCTTCGACGCGAGCGAGGCCAGGTTCACGACCGCCCCGCCGCCCGACGCGAGGAGTTTTGGCACGCCGAAATGCAGCCCGTGGTAGACGCCCTTCACGTTCACCGCGTAGATCCGGTCGAGGTCCTCCGGCGTCGTGGAGACGACGTCACCCACGTGCGCGATGCCCGCGTTGTTCACCAGCACATCGAGTTTTCCCAGCGAGGCGAACGCCGCCCGCATCGACTCCGTCTGGGAAACATCCGCCGCCAGCACGTGCGCCGTGCCGCCCGCCGCCCGGATTTCCGCCACCGTCTCCGCCCCGGCCTCCGCGTTGCGCTCGAGCACGGCCACCGCCGCACCCTCGGCCGCCAGACGCACGCAGATCGCGCGGCCGATGCCCGAGCCACCGCCGGTGACGAGCGCCTGTTTTCCGGCAAAACGTTGGGGCAATGAAGTCATGCGCCCAAGGTAGGAGCCCACTTGCGGGCGATTCGAGACATTTCCTTCGCCGCCGTTCCCTCCTCGCCCGACGGACGCCCCTTCACCACCGCGTCGCTTTGAATTTCCAGCCCGGCACCTTTTTTTGCATTTCCGGCTCGTCGTTCCGCTCGGTGAAACCGC
Source organism: Opitutaceae bacterium (assembly GCA_044358025.1). Taxonomy (GTDB): domain Bacteria; phylum Verrucomicrobiota; class Verrucomicrobiia; order Opitutales; family Opitutaceae; genus GAS368. The sequence goes on along the minus strand of JBIKOK010000235.1, from coordinate 7,856 downwards.
AGCGCCGGTAATTGTCCGCCGCGTGCGCGAGCGCCGCACGATCCAGCTCCACGCCGAGGCCTGGGCCTGTCGGCAGCGTCACGCAGCCGCCTTCGATTCTCATGCGCCCGCCGACGATGATGTCCTCCCATTGCCACGGATAGTGGGTGTCGAGCGCGTAGCTCAGGTTCGGCATCGCGGCGCCGAGATGGGTCATCGCCGCGAGCGAGATGCCGCCGTGGTTGTTCGAGTGCATCGAGACGCCGCGGCTGAAAATCCGGCAGTGCGCCGCCAGCTCCATCGAGGCGCGCAGCCCGCCCCAATAATGATGATCCGTCAAAATGATGTCCTCCGACGCGTGCTTCACGCTGCCCGGCAGATCGTCAAACGAGGTCGTGCACATGTTCGTCGCGAGCGGCGTCTTCAACGCCCGCCGCACCGCCGCCATGCCTTCCTGCGTGCGGCACGGGTCTTCGAGATATTCGAGAATCCCCTCCATCTCGCGGCCGAACTTGATCGACGTCTCGACCGTCCACAGCGCGTTCGGATCGAGCCGCAGCGGCACGTCGGGGCCAAACGCCGCGTGCAACGCCTTCATCGCGGCCACTTCCTGCGCCGGCTCGAACACGCCGCCCTTGAGCTTGATCGATTCGAAACCGAATTCCTTCACCATCGCCTGCGCCTGCGCGACGACCCCCGCCGGATCCAGCGCCGCGGCCTGCCGCGCCGCCGCCCAGCCAGTCGCGGCCGGGTCGGTGCCGAAGGCCCGCTCGCCGCCGGCGCCCTCGTATTTGTAGAACAAGTAAGCTGAATACGGCACCCGCTCGCGCACCACACCGCCGAGCAGCGCCGCCACCGGCACGCCGTAGGCCTTGCCCTGCAGGTCGAGACAGGCGACGTCGAGCGCGCTGTAGACCTGCACGCGCGTGCGGCCGTCCCACGGCTTGTCACCGCGCGACACCGAGGTCTCGGGTGAGCAGCGCTCCGCGAGTTTCGCCCGCAGCGCGTGCCAGTTGCGCGGATCGGCTCCGATCACCACATCGCGCACCGCCGCGAGCGCCGCGTCGACCGCCACGCTGCCCGGCACCTCGGCGAGCCCCGTCAGCCCGTCGGCCGTGACCAACTCGACGACGGTGCGCAGGCAGTAAGGGGCGTGCAGCCCGGCGGCGTTGAGGAGGGGCGGATCGCCGAGCGCGATCGGCGTGATGTGCATGTCGGTGATTTTCATAAAACAATCGGAGGGAGGAGCCTGCTTGCAGGCGATTCAAGGTGTGCGGGTAGGTTGACGTCCGCCATCGCCTGCAAGCCGGCTCCTACCCCAGTGCTTACTTCCCGCGCAGCGTGCTCAGGATCGACATCAGCCCCGCGCGCACGCTGCCGCCGTCGCTGCCGAGGGCGACAAACGTGTAGCCGAGGTCGCGCAGTTTCGCGACGAGCGCGGGATTGTGCACGAGGATGCCCGCCGCTTTGCCGTGTTTCTGCGCGGCGGCGCTGACTTTTTCCAACGCCTCGATGAAGCGCGGATGGTCGAGCTGGTCGCGGATGCCCATATTGTAACTGAGATCGGTCGGGCCGACGAACAGCACGTCCACGCCCTCGACCGCCGCGATTTCCTCGCAGTTGGCCACCGCCTCCGGCGTCTCGATCTGCGTGACGGTCAGCAGCCACTGGTGCGCGTTGAGATAGTAGTCCTCGAAGCCGCCGCCGAAGCCCGCGGCGCGCTGGATCTTCGCGACGCCGCGCACGCCGAGCGGCGGGTAGCGCATCGCGGACACCGCCGCGCGCGCCTCGGCCGCCGTGCTGACCCACGGGGCCATCACGCCGTGGGCGCCCATGTCGAGCGCGCGCTTGAAACGCGGCGTCTCGTTGGCGGCGATCCGCACGATCGGCACCGCGTTCGTGCCACCCACCGCCTGCAGCTGGTGCAACAAGGTGTCCTCGCCGCCCGGCCCGTGCTCGTGGTCGAGCAGCAGCCAGTCGAAGCCGCAATCGCCGGCCATTTCCGCCGTGATCGGCGACCCGAGGTTGATGAACGTGCCGACGACCCATTCGCGGGCGAGGACCCGGGCGCGAAAATTTCCGGTGAGCTTCATGGTGAAATCAGAGAGAAAGGTAGAGCCGGTACAGCGCCTGCGTGCCGCAGTCTTCCCACCCTTTCGCGGCGACCTGTTCGTAGAGTTTCTTCGCGATGGCGAGCCCCGGCAGGTCGAGCTTCAACTCGGCGGCGCTGTCGAGGGCGATCTGCATATCCTTGATGATATGTTTGACGTAAAAACCGGGGGCAAAATTCTCCGCGAGCGCCCGCGGCGCGAGATTCGTCATCGCCCAGCCGCCCGCCGCGCCGCCGCTGATGCTGGCGTGCACGGCGGCCGGATCGAGCCCGGCTTTTTTCGCGTAGGCGAGCGCCTCGACCCACGCGACCATGCCGACGGCGACCGCAATCTGGTTGGCCATCTTGCAATACTGACCGGCACCGGCCGCACCGAGCAGCGCGATATTCTTGCCCATGATTTCGAACAGCGGCTGCGCGCGGGCAAAGGCCGCCGCGTCGCCCCCGACCATAATCACGAGACGCGCTTCCTTCGCCCCGAGGTCGCCGCCCGACACCGGCGCATCGAGCGACGCGAGCCCGCGGGCGGCCGCCGCGTCGGCAATCTTCCGCGCGAGCACCGGACTCGACGTCGTCATGTCGATCAGCAGCGCACCGGGCTTGGCGCGCTCGACGATTCCACCGGCCCCGAGATAGCTGGTTTCCACGTCGACCGGGAACCCGAGCATCGTGATCACGACGTCGGCTGCGGCGGCCGCGCTGCCGGCGTGGTCGTGCCAGGTCGCGCCGGCCTCGAGCAGCGCGGCGGCTTTGTCCTTGGTGCGATTGTAGACGTGCAGCGTGTGACCGGCCTTTTGCAGATGGCCGGCCATGCTGCGGCCCATGACGCCGGTGCCGATGAATGCGAGAGAGAGCGATGCGGACATAGTGCGAGGGAGCGGGGTGAGATTGAAAACGCACCGGCAGCGAAAGACGTCGGCGCAGCCCGCGCGAACCATTTCTCGCCGAATTGCGCGGGCCGCCGTTCCGCGATTGCCAAGCCCCGGCGTTCGCGGCGTAGTCGCGCCCGTGGTCGGCCTCCGCCTCGTCCTCCCTTTCATCCTGCTGGCCGGCGGCGTCCCGCTTCGCGCCGCCGACGGCCCCGTCGTCTTTGCCGACCACTGCGCCCCCTGCCACGGACTCGACGGCAAGGCCCGCACCCCGGCCGGGAAAAAACTCGGCGCCAAAGACCTGTCCGAAAGCAAAATTGCCGACGACGCCATCGTACACCAGATCGCCGAAGGCCTGAAGGACCAGAAGGGCGCCGAGCGGATGCCTTCGTTCAAGGCCCGGCTCTCCGCGGAAGAGATTGCCGCGCTCGTCGCCGTCGTGAAGGCTTTCCGCCGCTAAACCCATCCCTCCCCTCCTCATGACCACCACCCGCCGCGATTTCCTCAAATCCTCTCTGGCCGCCACCGCGACCACCGCCGCGCTCGCCGCCGGCACCACCGCCGCCGCCGCCGAAAAACCCGCCGCGTCCGCCCGCGACCACTACGAACTCCGCGCCTACCGCCTCAAGCCGGGCGCCTCGACCGCCCTCCTCGACGGCTACCTCGAAAAAGCCCTGATCCCCGCCCTCAACGCCCGGGGAATCGCCTCCGTCGGCGTCTTCACCGAAGTCGCCGTCGACAAGAAGGCCGTCACCTCCGTGCCGAAGGTCGGCACGGCCGAGGACCCCGCGATCGTGTGGGTCCTGATCACCCACCCGACGCTCGAGTCCTTCGTGAGTGTCAGCGCCGACCTCAATACGGATCCCAAGGTCCAGGCCGCCGGCGCCGCCTACTTGACGACGCCGAAGTCCGCCCCGGCCTATGATCGCGTCGACACGTGGGTGCTACGGTCCTTCGCCGGCTATCCCCGCACCGCCGTCCCCGCCTTCTCGAAGTCCAAAACGCCCACCCGCATCTTCGAGATGCGTGACTACCAGAGCCACAGCGAGGAACGCGCGCTCAATAAGATGGCGATGTTCAACCAGGGCGAGATCGAGGTCATGCAGGAGCTCGGCATGTCCCCGGTCTTTTTTGGCCAGGCCCTCGCCGGTCCGAATCTTCCGCACCTGCGCTACATCACCTGCGGACCCGACCTCGCCACCCATCTCAACAATTGGAAGGCGTTCGGCCCGCACCCGATTTGGACCAAGCTGAAAAACGACCCGCAGTACAAAGACAACACGTCGAAGAACACCGCCCGCTTCCTCGTGCCGACCGCCTACTCGCAGCTCTGAGGACAGAAAAAGGGCGGGCCCGGTCTTCGCGACCTCGGCCCGCCCCCACACAACCAAAAGGACACTCAGATATACTCCCGGTAGATCGGCTGGAACATCCGGCTCTGGATGTCCGCCGAGATATCCGCCGGGCGCGGCAACCGCGCGAGGCCCGCGTCGTGCGCCCATTCGGCCACCGCGGTGGCGATCCGCAGCGACACTTCGCGGATCTTGGTGAGCGGCGGGTAAACCCGCCCGACGGCCAGGTCCGCCGGTTCCACGAGGCTCGCGAGCGTCTGCGCCGCCGCGAGAAACATGGCATCGGTGACCTCAGTGGCCTCGCACACGAGGGCGCCCAGGCCGACGCCCGGAAAGATGTAAACGTTGTTACCCTGCCCGGGCACATGCCGCTGGCCGTTCAACGTCATTTCCGGGAACGGACTGCCGCTCGCAAAAATCGCGCGGCCGTCCGACCACGTGTAAGCCTGTGCGGCGGTGCACTCGGCTTTCGACGTCGGATTCGAGAGCGCAAAGATGATCGGCCGCGGGTTATTGCGCGTCATGGCCGCGACAATCTCCTGCGTGAACGTCGCCGGCTGGCCCGACACGCCGATGAGCGCCGTGGGCTTGAGCGTCTCGACCGCCTCCGCGAGCGTCGCGACAAACGGGTGGTCGTGCGCGTAAGGCGCCTTGTGCGACGGGGGCGAGTCGCCCCGGTGCTTCACCAGCAGGCCCTTCGAGTCGACGAACCAGCAGCGCGCCCGCGCGTCGGCTTCGCTCAGGCCCGCGGCCTTGGCCGCCGCGACATAGAGATCGGCGATGCCCGTGCCGGCTTCGCCGGCGCCGAGGAACAGCAGCTTCTGCTGCACCAGCGTGCTCCCGGTAAGCCGCAGCGCGCCAAGGACGCCGGCCAGCGCCACCGAGGCCGTGCCCTGGATGTCATCGTTGAAACTCAGGATGCGGCGGCGATAGGTGCTGAGAATGCGGAACGCATTCGTGTTGCCGAAATCCTCCCATTGCAGGAGCGCCTTCGGAAACACCGTTTTCACCGCGGTGACGAACTCCTCGATGAACGCGTCGTAGACCGCGCCGCGGGCGCGTTTTTCCTTGAGCCCGATGTAGGCTTCGCCCGCATGCAGCGCGAGGTTGTCGGTGCCCACGTCGAGCGTGATCGGCAGGCAGTAGCCGGGATGCACCCCGGCGCACGCCGTGTAGAGCGACAGTTTTCCGACGGGAATTCCCATTCCGAGCGCACCGAGGTCGCCGAGCCCGAGGATTCGTTCCCCGTCGGTCACGACGATCAGGCGCACGCCCGGCTGCGGCCAGTGCCGCAGGATCTCCGCGATCCGGCCGCGTTCGCGCAGGCTGATAAACATCCCGCGCGGCCGGCGATAGATGGAGCCGTATTCGAGACACGCCTGACCGACGGTCGGCGTGTAGATCAGCGGCACCGTCTCCTCAATATGATCGAGGACGAGGCGGTAAAACAACACCTCGTTGCGGTTCTGGAGAGTGGTCAGGTAAATGTATTTCTCGATGTTGTCCGGTTTGCGGCGGAGCGAGTTGAGTGTGCGCTGCAACTGCTCCTCGATCGTAAACACCCGCGGGGGCAACAGACCGCGCAAGCCGAGCGCGTCGCGTTCCGTCTCCGAAAAGGCCGTGCCTTTGTTCAGCAGCGGATTCGTCAGGATCTGCGCGCCGGTAATCTGGGGCGGTTCGCCCCAGGCGGACAAACCTCTCGGCGGTAAAGAAGGGAGCATGCCCCACCCTAGCAGGGAGCGCGGCCGACGCCTCCGCGTTTCTTGCGAAACTCTGGGCCCATTTGCCGGAATCACCGCCGGCCGCGCAATGCAGCGCGGACCACCGGCACCTGCGCCGTGGCCCGGGCCACAGGCCACCACCCCGCTTCTCCTTGTCTCGCTGTCCCGCGCCGTCCCTTGTGGGCGGCGATGTCGTCACCGTCCGCCCCTCCGCCTCCGCCCGCCCCGCTCGCGCCCCTCCCCGGCTCGCCGACGGCCGACGCCGTGATGGACCGCTTCCTCGCGGTCGCCGCCGCGCGCGGACTCGAACTCTACCCGGAGCAGGAGGAGGCGATCCTCGAGCTCTTCGCCGGCCACAACGTCGTCCTCAACACCCCCACCGGCTCCGGCAAATCCCTCGTCGCCGCCGCCCTCCACTTCAAGGCCCTCTGCGCCGGCGAACGCTCCGTCTACACCTGCCCCATCAAGGCGCTGGTGAACGAAAAATTCCTCTCCCTCTGCCGCGACTTCGGCCCCGAGCACGTCGGCATGATGACCGGCGACGCCTCCGTCAATCCGCAGGCGCGCATCCTCTGCTGCACCGCCGAGATCCTCGCCAACATCGCCCTCCACCGCGGCGCCGAGAGCGACGTCCGCGCGGTGATCATGGACGAGTTTCACTACTACTCCGACGCCGAGCGCGGCTACGCGTGGCAGGTCCCGCTCCTCACCATGCCCGGCGCGCGCTTCCTCCTCATGTCCGCGACGCTCGGCGCGACGGAGTTCTTCGAAAAGGAAATGACCCGCGTCACCGGCGCGCCGAGCGTCACCGTGCGCAGCGACCGCCGCCCCGTGCCGTTGGAATTCGAATACAGCGAGACGCCGCTCACCGAGCGCGTCGCCGGGCTCCTCGAGGCCAAACGCGCCCCCGTCTACCTCGTCTACTTCACCCAGCGCTCCGCCAGCGAGGCCGCCCAGTCGCTGATGTCGCTCAACGTCTGCTCCAAGGAGGAAAAAGCCGCGCTGCAGGTCGCCCTCGAAGGCGTCCGCTTCAACAGCCCCTACGGCAAGGAGGTCCGCCGCTGGCTCCGGCACGGCATCGGCGTCCATCACGCCGGCCTCCTCCCGAAATACCGCATCCTCGTCGAGCAGCTCGCGCAAAAAGGCCTCCTCAAACTCATCTGCGGCACCGACACCCTCGGCGTCGGCATCAACGTCCCCATCCGCACCGTCGTCTTCACCCAGCTTTGGAAATACGACGGCACCAAGGCCGCCGTCCTCACCGTGCGCGACTTTCGCCAGGTCGCCGGCCGCGCCGGCCGCAAGGGCTACGACGACCGAGGCTATGTCATCGCCCAAGCGCCCGACTACATGGTCGAAAACAAACGCGCCGAAGAGAAAGCCGCGGGCGACCCGAAGAAACAGAAAAAACTCGTCAAGCAACGCGCGCCCGAGGGCAGCGTCGGCTGGGACGTGAAGACCTTCGAACGCCTCCAGACCGCGCCCTCCGAGGGCCTCGTCTCCCGCTTCGACATCTCGCACGGCATGCTCCTCCTCGTGTTGAGCCGCGAATCCGATGGCTGCCGCGCGATGCGGCAGCTGATCGCCGACTGCCACGAGACGCCGCACAAGAAACGCGCGCTCCGCAAACGCGCCTGGCAGCTCTTCCGCGCCCTCCTCGACCGCAAGATCGTCGAGTTTATCCCGCCCACTCCCTCCGGGCGCAAACTCCGCGTCAACGTCGAGCTCCAGGACGATTTTTCTCTCCACCAGGCCCTCTCGCTCTACCTCATCGACACCCTCCCGCTCCTCCCCAGCGCCCCCCGCGCCGCCAGTGGCACGGGTC
>JBIKOK010000234.1:0-10507 GCA_044358025.1 Opitutaceae bacterium | reverse complement strand
CGCATCCGCCGCCAGCGCCCCGCTCGTCTTCGCCTGCAACGCCGGCAGCAGCTTCGCCCACACGACGTTCAACACGCCCTGCAAATCCCGGGTGCCCGCCGTGATCGCGACCACCGCGTCCAGCTCCGGCAGCACGAGACAAAACTGCCCGTGCGCCCCATCGCCGCGGATCACCCCGTAGCGGCAGCGCCAAAATTGAAAACCGTAGCCTTGCTCCCAATCGCTCGCCGGGTTGCTCCCGTTCGACATCCACCGCGACGTCGCTGTGTCCACCCACGAAGCCGACACGAGTTGTTCCCCGTTCCATTGGCCTTTCTGCAGATACAGCTGACCGAACTTCGCGATGTCTTCCGTGCGAATGCTCAGTCCCGTGCCACCTTGCGACACGCCCTGTTTGCTCTGTTCCCACACCGGATTTTCGATCCCCAGCGGCTCAAACAGCCGCGGCCGGAGATACTCCAGCACACTCTGCCCGGTGACTTTCTGCACCATCGCCGACTGCATATAGGTCGCCACCGTGCTATAGGCGAAAAACGTCCCCGGCTTGTGCGCCACCGGCAGCGCCAGAAAACGCTTCACCACGCTCTCGTCGGTCGTGAGGGAAAATCCCTGCAGGTCCTCCGCATGGTGCCCCGCCGCCATGGTGAGCAGATCGCGCAGCCGCATCGCCTTCAAATTCGCACTTGGCTTCGCGGGTGCCTCGTCCGGGAAAAATTTCAGCACCTCGTCGTCCACCTTCAATTTCCCCTCCGCAATCGCGAGCCCCACCGCCGTCGAGGTAAAACTCTTGCTCAGCGAAAACATCTGATGCGGCTCCTCCGCCGCATACGGCGCCCACCAGCCTTCCGCGATCACCTGCCCGTGGCGCACCACCATCACGCTGTGTAGCGCCTCGATCTTGGCCTCCGCTTCATTCACGAAATCCAAAATCGCCCCCGACCCCACCCCCTGCGCTTCGGGTGCGCTGCGCGGCAATGCTTTCGTTTCCGCCGCCCACGCGATCGTCACCGACGCCGCCAGCCCACCAATCGCCGCCACAGACCAACGGGGTAAAATTTTCATCGCTCCAACCTAAGCGCCCGCTCCGCCCCGGACACGAGAATTTTCCGGCACCACCCTTCTCCTCACTACCCCCGCTCCCTCGGACCGTCCAATCCCCCTCCCCGTGCACCTTTTGTCCGCTCCACACGACAATCCCCCCATGCGCTACCCGTGCCCGGCCCCCCTTCTCGCTTTCGCCTTTCTCTTCATGTTCACGGCCGGCTCCGCCCAAATCGGCACGCGCTTCCCTTCCGAGAAAAGAATCGTCGTCGACGAAGTCACCGGCGTCCCGCTCACGTTTCTCACGACCCGAGCCGCGGGCGATGCCAAGATCTACCAGACGCACCACCAGTGGACCTCCGACGGCCAGTGGCTCGTCTTCCGCTCCAACCGCGTCCCCGGCCAAGCGATGGCCGTCCACGAAGCGAGCGGCGACCTCGTGCAGGTCACCGAGTCCGGCTTCACCGGCATGCTCTGCCTCGCCGACCATACGATGAGCCTCTACTTTCTGCGCGTCCTCCCGCTTCCCGGCGAACCCGCCCCGCCTCCCCCCGACACCTACGCCGTCGCCTCCGCCGGCACTTCGCGCACCGATCCATCTGCGCCCGGCGCACCCGCCGCCCGCGACCGCGGGGGTCGCGGCGGCCCGCGTGGACCCTCGCAAATCATCCGCACCGACCTCGCCAAACTTTTCGCCGACAGCGCCGCGGGCAAACTTCAACCCGCCTCCGCCTACGAACACGTCTGCGGCACCGTCCCGCCCGAGTTCGGCGCCGTCGGCGATGTCGCCCTCGATCCGACGGAAAACTTCGTCTACTTCCGCGTCGCCAATAAAGACCTCGCCGCGCAACACCTCCCGCCCGGCACCAAGCCCGAACCCGCCTTCGGCCCGCGCCACCTGGGCGCCGGCCCCACCGGCCTCGCGAGCATGAACCTCAAGACCGGCGAAACCACCTTCATCGTCGCCGTCCCTTTTCAGATCGGCCACGTGCAGACGAATCCCTGGGTTCCCGGCGAAATCGTCTTCTGCTGGGAGACCGGCGGCAAAGCCCCCCAACGTACCTGGACCGTCCTCGCCAACGGCACCGGCCTGCGCCCGCTCTGGCCCGAATCGTCCTTCGACTGGGTCACGCACGAAGCTGTCATCACCCGGGACGAAGTCGCCTTCGCCGTCATGGGTCATCGCGAACCCGGCGTGAACGACGACTGGGGTATTTCCGGCACCCGCGAACACCCCACCGGCCTCGGTATCGTGAATCTCCGCACGCGCGAGATGCGCTTCGCCGGCCAGACAAAATCCGGCAGCGGCCTCTGGCACGTCCACGGCTCGCCTGACGGGCGCTGGGCCGTCGGCGACGATTTCGAGCGTAATATTTACCTGATCGATCGGCGCTCCGACGAAATGGTCCTCCTCTCCGCCGACCACCAACGCACCGCCGCCGACCACCCGCACCCGACCTTCAGCGCCGACAGCACCCGCATCCAGATCCAATCCGCCAAAGTCTCCGACGACGGCCGCTCGATGAACCTCTGCATCATCCCGGTCCCCGAAAAACTCCTCCGGCGCACCTACTCGACGAAGCTCAACTGAGCCCACGTGCTCTAAGTTTTGTCTGTCATTGCGAGAAGCACAGCGCCGAAGCAATCCAGCTGGACCGTCACCGCGCGCTCCGCGTACCTCACCGCCCAAATGCCTGAATGATTCGAGCGTCCATTTCACCCGGCGCCGTCCGCCACCACGGCGACGCGCGACACCACGGCCACGCGCGACACCACCCCGCGCCCTTGGCTCGGCGCCACGATCCGCTTGCTCGCCGACTTCGGCGAAGTCTCCACCCTCGGCCTCGCCAACCTCGAAAGTGCTCTCATCCTCGACGTTCCCGCCATCTCGCCGCTCGCGAAAGCCCGCCTGCAAAAAGGCGACGTCATCCTCACCGCCAACGGCACCAAAGTCCCCGACGTCGCCACCCTCCTCCGCAACGACCCGACCCTCCTCCCCGGCCAAGCCCTCCACTTCACTTTCTCGGCTCAGCAAAGAGAACTCACCGTCACCCTCACTCCATGAAACTCGCTGCCCTCCTCACCTTCCTCGTCCTCGCCACCGGCCTGCTCGCGCAGCCGTCCCCCAGGGCCGCCCCCGACCTTGCCAAAAACCCCGCGCCCACCCGAACTCCGCTCAACCCCGCGCTCCCCACCCTCTTCGTCGCCGGCGACTCCACCGCCGCCCGCGGACGCGGCGAGCGCCAGCAAGGCTGGGCCGAACCCTTCGCCCACTATTTTGACCTCACGAAAATCAACGTCGCCAACCGCGCCCGCGGCGGTCGCAGCAGCCGCACGTTTATCACCGAGGGCCTCTGGGACCAGCTCCTCGCCGATCTCAAACCCGGCGACTTCGTCCTCATCCAGTTCGGCCACAACGACGGCAGTCCCGTCAACGAAGACGCATCCGTTCCGCCCGCCGCCCGTCGCGCCCGCGGCTCCCTGCCCGGGCTCGGCAACGAGACCAAAGCGATCGACAACATCATCACCAAGCAACCCGAGGTCGTGCACACCTTCGGTTGGTATCTCCGACAAATGATCGCCGACACCCAAGCCAAGGGCGCCACGCCCGTCGTCCTCTCGCTCACCCTCCGCAACGATTGGAAGGACGGTAAAATCGCACGCACGAGCCGCCACAGCCAATGGTCCGCGCAAACGGCCACCGCCACCGGCACCGCCTTCTTCGACCTCAGCGCCGCCGTCGCCGACCAGTTCGAAAAACTCGGTGCCGAAAAAACCGCCGCCCTCTATCCGCAGGACCACACCCACTTCAACGCCGCCGGCGCCGACCTCCACGCCGCCACCGTCGTCGCCGGCCTGAAAAAACTTCCCGCCCTCTCCCTCGCGAAATTCCTCAAGTAAGCCGCGGGCTCCGCCCCGCCCGCTTCCCCGCCCCCCGCCTCAGCCACCCCAATAGTGCCGCATCTTTCCGCGCACAAACGCCACGCTCGCCTTCAGCTGCTCCATCCCGTCGACACCGTCCTCGATACTGATCCAGCCGTCGAAGCCCACGCCGCGCAGCGTCCCGAAGATCGCATCGTAGTCGTTGAGACCTTTCCCAATCTCGCCATGCCGCAGCCGTTTCGCGTAACCCTCGGCCCCCCCCTCCTCGCGGCGCAGGTCTTCCAACGTGCCTTCGATCAGCGTACGGTCGCTCGCGTGCATCGTGACCACCCGATGCTTCACGCGCTGCAACAGCTCCAGCGGATCATCGCCTGCCAGAAACGCATTGCTCGGGTCGTAGTTCACCCCGAAGCGCGGATGCTGCACGCGCTCCACGAGTTCGCAGAACACGTCCATCTTCTGCGCGAACTCCGGGTAACTCCAAAAATCGTCCTTGTAATGGTTCTCGATGATGAGCGTCACGCCGCACCGCTCCGCCTCCGGCAGACACGCCTCGATGCTCTGCGCCACGAGTTCGACGCCGCGCTCGCGGGTCAGCTCCGGCCGCCGCTGTCCGGACAACACCCGGCAAAATCCCGCACCCAGCGCCGCCGCCATGCGGATCCAGTGCTTCTCCTTCTCGATCTCGCCGCGGCGAAACGCCTCATCCGGATGCGAAAAATCCGGCGAGCAGCACAGCATCGGTATCACCAGCCCGCGCGCCTCCACCGTCCGCCGCGCGTCGGCCCAGCGCGCCGGATCCGCCAGCTCCAACATCCCGCTGTAATACTCCAGGCCGTCGAGCCCCAGCGGCGCCGCGAGGTCCACCCACTCACGCAACGTCATCGTGCCGTCTTTGCACAGCGGACGCATAAAGGCTTTCGGAAACGCAGCGAGTTTGGGCATGAGACGTTGCTCCTACTTCGTGCTGCTCTTGTTCGGATTCCGCCCGATGATCGAATACTGCTCCAGCTCCACCACCGCCCCGCTCACCGGCCGGGACTCATCCCCGAGCCAGTAGACCGCGGCCGCCGCGATTTCCTCGGGCATAATGAGGCGCCCCGACGGCGCGAATTGCTCCGGCACGTGCTGCGGCCAGTCCGCCGCCATCCCGTGCTCGATCTGGTGCGCATACTCCCGCGCCGTCAGCACCCAGCCGACGTTCAGGTGGTTCACCCGCACGCGATCGGCGCAGTGCGCGTTCGCCAAGTTGCGCGACAGCGTCTGCATCGCGCCTTTCGAAAGACTGTAATCGAGCAGATTCGCCTGCCCGCTGTGCGCATTGATCGAGCCGATATTCAACACGCAGCCTTCGTTCGCCTTCAGCTGCGGAAACGCCGCCTGAATCAGCAGCAGCGGCGCCCGCACGTTCACCGCCATCATCCGGTCGAAATTCGCCGCACTCGTCGTCGCCAGATTGCTGCGCGCCACGATCGCCGCGTTGTTCACCACCGCGTCGATGCGCCCAAACGCGGCCAACGCCGCCGCCACGATCCGCGCCGGACTCGCCGGATCAATCAAGTCATCCACCTGCAGCACCGCCGCCGCGCCCAGTTTCGCCACCACGGCCTCGCCGTCCGCGCGCTCGATCCCGTGCACCAGCACGCGCGCCCCCTCGGCCACCGCCCGCTCCGCAATCGCCTGCCCGATCCCCGATGTGCCGCCGGTGACGATGATAACTTTGTCTTTGAGTCGCATGATTGAATTTAGCCGCGAGCGTCAGCGAGTGGAGCGTCTCACACCGGCTTCAACACCGCTTTCACAATCTCGCCCGAGTGCATCTTTTCGAACGCCTCGTGCCAGTCCTCCAGAGCCCACACGCCGCCGAGCACCGGCCGCACGTCGAGCTGGCCCGACGCGAGCAGCGCCAGCACACGCTCCCAGATCGGCCAGTTGTGGCTGAAGCTGCCCTGCAGCGTGATGTTTTTCTGCACGAGCGGATCGAGCGAGAAGTTCAGCGGCTGCGGGCCCCAACCCACCTTGCTGATCCACCCCGCCGGCCGCACCAACTCCAACGCAATTTTTAGCGCCGCCGACGAACCCGCCGCATCGATCACGCCGTCCACCCCGAGACCGTCGCGCGCCAACGCCCACGCCGTCGCATCGCCAATGATCGTCTGGCAACCGTAAACCTTGGCCACGTCGAGCCGCGCCTTGTCGCGTTCGAGGCCCACGAGCGCGACCTCCGCGCCCGCCAGCCGCGCCATCGCCGCACACAAAATCCCGATTGGTCCCGGCCCCAACACAATCACGCGATCACCCGGCCGGATCTTCGCATTGTTGATGACCGCATTGTACGCCACACAGCACGGCTCGGTCAGCGCCGCATGCTCGATCGCCAAGCCCGCCGGCACGCGGTGCAGGCAACGCGCCGGCACCCGCACGAAGCGCGTCATCGCGCCGTCGACCCCATACCCGAAACCCTTGCGCGTCGGGTCGAGATTGTAGAGACCCGCCCGGCTCATCGGATTGTTCGCGTCGATGACCGCCGCCGTCTCGCTCACGACGAGATCGCCCTCGCTCCACGCCTTGACGCCCGCGCCCAGCGCCGCGATGCGCCCGCCGAACTCATGGCCCAGCACCACGGGATAGTTGACCTTCCAGCTGTGCGACGCCGTCCACTGGTGCAGGTCGCTCCCGCACACGCCCACCGCCTCGACAGCCAGAATCACATCGTCGGGCCCCGGCTCGGGACGCGCGAACTCACGCAATTCCACGCTGTGCGGCGCGGACGAAAAATTGACCACAGCAGGACTTTTCATGGGATAAAATCGTTCGGCGTTTCCGCTTCCTCTCAACGCGTAGCGCGCGCCCGCCCCACCGCCACATCTCCGAATCCATGCACGCGGTCACATATGATACGCAGCGTGCCTTCCAAATTGCCATCCGCCGTCCGGAACGCGTCCGAATCCACCGCCAACGGCGCCCCGATCACCACGAGCGGCGCCCCATACTCCGGCGCCCGCACCGCCTGTTCCAACGTGAGTCCGCCCACCGCCTGCACCGGCACATTCACCGCGGCGACGATCTCCCGCAACTGATCCATCGGACTTGGCATCCGCCGCCCCGCCGCCGCAATCCCGCGCCGCTCGTCGTAGCCGATGTGGTGGATCACAAAATCACACCCGAAGTCCTCGATCAGCTTCGCCCCCGCCACCATGTCCGGGCAGCCGAGATTGTCGCCCATCACTTTGACGCCGTAGTCGCGCCCGGCCTTCACGACGCACTTCAACGTTTCTTCGTGCGCCCGCGCCATCACGACCACGTGCGTCGCGCCCGCCTTCGCCATCATCTCGGCCTCCAGATAACCGCCGTCCATCGTCTTCAAATCCGCCACGATCGGCACGCCGGGAAACCGCTCGCGCAACGCCCGCACCCCGTGCAACCCCTCCGCGAGGATGAGCGGCGTGCCCGCCTCCAGCCAGTCCACGCCGGCACGCCGGGCGAGCGCGGCCGTGGCCAACGCTTCTTCGAGATTCGTGAGGTCGAGCGAGATCTGGACGATCGGCAACATGGGTGAAGGTCCGCCAGACTGCGCGGCGCAACCCCGCTCCGTCAACGCGCGACCGCCCCTCGACCCAACTTAAGACCATGGTCGCAGCGCGCCCCGCCCCTTTTGCCTTCTCCTCCCTTCTTTCTCCGGCCACCTCTCCCCCATGCACCTGACCCACCTCGCCTGCACGCTCTGCGGAAAACAGCACGACGCCACTGTTCCCCACAACGTCTCCGCGTGCTGCGCGAAACCCCTCTTCGCCCACTACGATCTCGCCGCCGCCGCCCGCACCTTCACGCCGGACTCCCTCCGCACCCGCGCCAAATCCCTCTGGCGCTATCGCGAAGTGCTCCCCGTCCGCGCCGATACCGACATTGTCACCCTCGGCGAAGGCTTCACCCCGCTCCTGCCCGCCCCCCGCCTCGCGGCAAAACACGCCCTCCGTTCGCTCTGGATCAAAGACGAGGCGCAGAACCCCACCGCCAGTTTCAAGGCCCGCGGCATGACCACCGCCGTCTCGATGGCGAAACAGTTCGGCCTGAAAAAACTCGCCGTCCCGTCCGCCGGCAACGCCGCCGGCGCCCTCGCCGCCTACGCCGCCCGCGCCGGCATGGAAGCCCACATCTTCATGCCCCGCGACACCCCGCGCGCCAACATCATCGAGTGCGAACAAATGGGCGCGCACGTCACCCTCATCGCCGGCCTCATCACCGACTGCGGCGCCGAGGTCGCGAAACGCAAAACCGCCGAGGGCTGGTTCGATGTGTCCACGCTCAAGGAACCTTACCGCGCCGAGGGCAAGAAAACCCTCGGCTACGAACTCGCCGAGCAACTCAACTGGACCCTCCCCGACGTGATCCTCTATCCGACCGGCGGCGGCACCGGCCTCATCGGCATGTGGAAGGCCTTCGACGAAATGGAAAAACTCGGATGGATCGGCTCCGCCCGTCCGCGCATGTTCACCGTCCAGGCCGACGGCTGCCAACCGATCGTCCGCGCCTTCGCCGCCGGCGAGAAATTCGCCGCGGAACACCTCCACGCCACCACCCGCGCCAGCGGCCTGCGCGTTCCCAAAGCCATCGGCGACTTCCTCATGCTCGATGCGTTGCACGCCTCCCGCGGCGGCGCCGTCGCCGTCACCGACGACGCGATGATCGCCTGCACCCGCGAAGTCGGCGCCCTCGAAGGCGTCTTCGTGGCCCCCGAGGGCGCCGCCTGTTACGCCGCCCTCAAGACCCTCCTCGCCGCCGGTACCGTGCGCCCCGAAGAATCCGTCGTCCTTTTCAACACGAGCACCGGCCTGAAATACCTGGCGTGCTACGGCGGATAGCCGGACCGGTCAACGTCCCCAAAACTACGCCCGTAGTTGACGACGCTACCGCCCACTCTTTTTTTCACCCATGGAAGAGTTCCCCGTCTCCCCCGCTTCACCGCCGCCGAACTGAAGCAACTCGACCGCACTGCCGTCGAAGCCGGCCTGTCGCGCTCCGAACTCATCCACGCCCGCTCACTCGGCAAGGTCGTCACCACGCACGAACTCGCCGACTGGGCTGAATCCGAGTTGGCCAAGAACGCCGAAGCGAAGCGCCGCCGTGCCTCCCGCGCTGCTTGATTCGTCGTTCCTGATCGACCTCGAACGCGAGATCGACTCCGGCCGGGCCGGTTGGGCCATGCAATGGCTGCGTCGTAACCGCGCACTCCCTGATCGACCGCTGCTGGTTTCGAGCCTCACAGTCGCCGAATTTCTGGCCGGCTTCGACGACGAAGCGCATGGTTTGGCGTTCCTCGCGCGCTACATCCCGCAGACCGTCGGTTTCAAGCATGCCCGGAAATGCGCCGAGCTTCAGCGTCGCGCCCGCAAGGCCGGAAAACGCCTTGGTGAAAATGACGCCTGGCAACTCGCCTTTGCCGAATGCGCCCACGCCGGCATCGTGGGCTGCGACCGCAAGGCGTTCTCCCACCTCGGAAATCGTTACGAACGCTTTGCCGATCAATAGCACTCCTTGGCAGCTCACCCCGCCAGCACCGCGTCCAGCTCCCGCCCATACCCCGCCTTCACCCCCGCCGGCAGATCCGCGACCGCAAACCCGTTCTGCGCGATCTTGACGAGCGTCGCGCGGTCCAAGCCGCCCTCCGTCCCCAGCGCCACATACTCGTCGTTCAGCCGGTTTCCAAACAGCATCGGGTCGTCCGTGCTGATCGTGCAGCGCACCCCCGCATCCAGAAACCGCTTGATCGGGTGCGACCGCATCGACGGCACCGCGAGCAGTTTCACGTTGCTGATCGGCGTCATGTCCAGCGTCACATCATAATCCCTCAGGAGTTGCATCACGGCCGGATCGCCGATCGCCGAGAGGCCGTGCTGCACCCGCCGTACCCCGAGATACTCCACCGCCCGCCGCACATCCGCCGCCGGCATGAATTCCCCCGCGTGCGCCTTCGTGACTTTGCCCAGCGCGCGCACCTTCGCCCAGATGTCCGCGCTCCACGGCTGAAATTCCGGCCGCTCGAAGCCATGCAGGTCCACGCCCGCGATCTCGTCCCACGTGATCGCTTCGTCCACGACCTTTGCCAACCGCCCCGTATAGTGGTCCCGAAACATCCCGAGAAACAGCCGCAACTCCAGCCCCGGCGGCTTCGCCGCATGGATCGCCCGCGCAATCTCGCGGAACGGCACGTCGCCGATCCGCTCCGCCGTCCCGAGGTGAAAACTCGCCTCCAGATAGACCCCGTTCTGCGCCACCACGTCCGCCATCACCCGCCGGCAGCTCTCGTAATAATTCTCCGGTGACACAAACCACTTGAAAAAATACCGGTCGAACTGCTCCTGAAACTGCGCGAAATCCGTGAACCGAAAATCCGGCCGCCAATAGACCGGCGGCGTCGCAAAATACTCCGGGTCCATCCGCCGCGCGAGCTCCAGCGGCAGCGAACCTTCGAGGTGAAGGTGGGTTTCGGTCTTCGGCAAACGCTGCACAAAGGCGGCGAGATCGGGTGAATTCATGCGGTGGGACGACGGAAGGGAAAGGTGGGTGGCGGAAAGTGGGGGCG
>JBIKOK010000232.1:0-10514 GCA_044358025.1 Opitutaceae bacterium | reverse complement strand
GCAGCGGGGCGGGGCGACGCTGTCGGCCGACGAAAAAGCTTACCTGGACCGGGCGGTCGCCGCGCGCAACGCCGGCGGGGGCGGCGGGGCGCGACCCGCGAACCAGCGCCCAGCCCCGGAGCGCCTCACCCCGCTCACCGATCTGGGGGCGACGGAGCGTTACGAGGGCGAGGCGGGCGGGCTTTACGGCGGTGGCAACAACACGCCGCCCGAGCCGCACCGGCGCGCGGCCGTGGAGCAGCTGGCGAAGATCCGTCCGCTCACGGCGGCCGGCGAGGCGGCGGCGGACGGGACGATTGGTTTCGTGGCGATCAGCATGTCGAATGCGACGCAGGAGTTTGCCCGCTTCAAACAGCTCGCCGATGCCTCGCCGTTGAAGTCACCGCGCGTGACCATCGTGGATTGCGCGCAGGGCGGACAGGCGATGGCGCAGTGGGTGCCAGTCGACGGGCGGCCGTGGGCAGAGGCGAAACGCCGGCTCGCGGCGGCGCAGGTTTCTCCGCTGCAGGTGCAGGTCGCGTGGATCAAACTCGCAAACGTGGGCCCGTCGGGCTCGCTGCCGGAGCATGGGCGGAAGCTGGAGCGCGACACTCTCGCCGTGCTGCAGCAGGCGCGCGCGCTGTTTCCCAACCTGCGCCTCGCTTATCTCGGCAGCCGCACCTACGGCGGCTACGCGGTGGGCGGGCTCAATCCCGAGCCGTATGCGTTTGAGGGGGCGTTGGCGGTGCGCTGGCTCATCGAGCGGCAGCTGCAAGGCGACCCGGCACTCGCGCCCGCGAAAGTGCCGTTGCTCCTCTGGGGGCCGTATCTCTGGGCCGACGGCCCACGGGGCAGAAAGATCGATGCGCTCGTGTGGGAGCGCGGCGATTTCGGCGACGACGGGGTGCATCCGAGCGCGGCCGGTCGGCAGAAAGTCGCCGAGTTGCTGTTAGATTTCTGCGCGACCGATCCGCTGGCGAAGCCGTGGTTCACGGGGAAGTGAGGGAACGGAAACCCGGTTGGCCGGAGAGCGCGCGGCCCGGTTTATCTCGGATGGTCTTTCCGGGTGAAAGCGGTTTCATGCGTCGGATAACTTCATCCATGTCCGACTCCGAACCCACGCCGCCCGTGAGTGAACCTGTGCCGCACCGGCGGCGTCCGCGCTACGCGGGCAAGAACCCGCGGCGCTTCGAGGACAAATACAAGGAGCACGATCCCGCGCGTTACGCCGCCGACGTGGCGAAGGTGATCGCGTCGGGCAAGACGCCCGCGGGCAGCCACCGGCCGATCATGGTGACGGAAATCCTCGAAGTGCTCGCGCTGCAGCCCGGCGAGGTGGCGGTGGATTGCACGCTGGGTTTCGGCGGACACGCGCGGGAGATGTTGCCGTTGCTCGCGCCGGGCGGCCGGCTCATCGGCCTCGATGTCGATCCGGTCGAGCATCCGAAAACTACGGCGCGGTTGCGGGCGGCGGGGTGGGGCGAGGACGTGTTCACGGCGGTGCGCTCGAATTTCGCCGGCCTGCCGAAGGTGCTCGCGGACCTCGGCGCGGGCGGCGCGGACGCCCTCTTGGCCGACCTCGGCGTTTCCTCGATGCAGATCGACGATCCGGCGCGCGGGTTCACGTTCAAGACGGACGGTCCGCTCGATCTGCGGCTGAATCCGCACCGCGCGCCGTCCGCCGCCGAGTGGCTCGCGCGGGTGTCGGCGCTCGAGCTGGCGGTGGCGCTCACGGAAAACGCCGACGAGCCGCAGGCCGAGTTGCTCGCGCGGGAGCTGGTGGCGCGCCGGGCGCGCACGCCGTTCACGCGCACGCGGCAGCTCGCGGACGCGATCCGCGCAATTTTGCAGGAGCACAAGCGGCGGCACGATCCGGAGCCCGACGACGACGCGGTGCGCCGCGTGTTTCAGGCGATCCGCATCGCGGTGAACGACGAGTTCGGCGTGCTCGATCTGTTTCTGCGCAACGTGCCGTTTTGTTTGAAGCCGGGCGGACGCGTGGCGATTTTGACGTTTCACTCCGGGGAGGACCGGCGGGTGAAGCGGGCGTTTCGCGCCGGCGTGGACGCGGGGGTTTATGCCGGGACGAACGACGAGGTCGTGCGGGCCGGCCCGGAGGAGCGGCGGGCCAATCCGCGCAGTTCCTCGGCGAAACTGCGCTGGGCCGTGCGGGCGTGACCGATCACGCGGTCGGCGCGGGCTCGGCGTCGTCTGCGTCGGCGGGGGCCGGAACGAACGCCTCGATTTCGCCGGCGAGCGCCCGGTCGACCCAGCGTTTGATGCGGGTGAGGCCCTCGTTGCGGCGCGGGTCGTCGCGTTTCATGGTGCCGAGGAGATTGATCACGGTCTCCGAGTAATCGAGGGCGTTGGCCGTGAGGAGCGTCGGCAGTTCGAACGGGTTGATCTCGCCCTTGCGGATCATGGCGCGGGCCTCGCGTTCGAGCTCCATCGTGCTGCCGCCGACGGCGCCGGGGTCGGATTTGCCCTTGGAAAAACCGCCGCCGCCCCCGCCGCCGGCGGAAGCGTCGCTCGACTGGCCTTCGGTTTTGCCGCGGGGCTGGCGTTGGAGTTGCGCGGGATATTCTTTGCCGTCGCGGCCGGTGACGGTCTCGGGGTGGTCGAGTTTGCCGGCCTGGGCCATTTCGTTGCGGCAACGGCGCACCAGATCGACGGATACGCGGCAGAGTTCGGCGAGGACGGGGTTGGCCTTGTCGGGCCACTCTTCGAGGGCGATCTCGGCGGCGTTGCGCTTGTCGGCGTTGGTGCGGTAGACACCGTTGGTGGCGTTGGCGCCGAGGGCGTGGCGGAGGGCGTCGGTGCGGCCGCCCGGTTGGACGGTGGCTTGGATGGTCGGGCGTTGGTTGCGCTTGGTGGCGAGGTAACGGTGAAAACCGTCGGCGAGCCAGTAGGTCGCGCCGTCGAAATAGACGTCGATGGGCGGGAAGACGGTGCCCTGGTTCATCTCGTCGGCGTAGCTCTCGACGGCTTCGTCGGTGGTTTGGACGCGCGCCTGCGTGCCGCCGTAAAGGTTGATCAGGTCGAGGGAAAGTTCTTGGGCGTGCATGGAAAAAAGGGTCGTTGATGCGGGCGAACGGCGGTCATCCGCAAGGGGAAAACGGGCTCGGTCCGCCGATGGGGCGAAACCCGCGGGACGAAACCCGCTGCGGGGTCCCGTTCCGATGTCGGCGACCGGCGAGGGCGCGGCGCTCCCTGTCGGGCGAAGGGCCGACGCCGGCGGGCGGGCGGAACAACGAAGGTGTTTTCCGGATGGGTGCCTTTGCGATTGCGGCCGGGCGGCGGGCGCGCATGGTGAGGGCACCCTAAACAGCGCACGTGAGGTTTGTTGGTCGCAGCTGTTTTCCCAAAAAACCATGAACACTCCGATCTCCGCCCTGCTGGAGCGCAAGGGCTCTGCCGTGCACTCCGTCGCGCCCACGCTCAGCGTCCAGGATGCTGTCGCAGAAATGAACCGTCACCGCATCGGCGCCATCGTCGTCCTCGACGGCCCGCGCCTCGTCGGCATCTTCACCGAGCGCGATGTGCTCCGCCGGGTCGTCGGCGCCGGCCTCGATCCGAAGAGCGCGCTCGTCGCCGACGTGATGAGTCCGGGCGTCATCACGATCGCGCCCGACGCGACGGTCGAACAGACGATGACGATTTTCACGGAGCGGCGCTGCCGCCATCTGCCGGTGCTGCAGGACGGCGCGATCCGCGGCGTGATCTCGATCGGCGACATCACGCGGTGGATGGCGGATGCAAACCGCGCCGAGGCCGAGCATCTGCGCAACTACATCACGGGCGGCACGCTGGCGTGAGGCGGCGGGCCGCGGCGCAGGTTTGACGCACGCGCGGCGGCGCCCAGCGTGGGCGCATGATCATGCAAAAAATCCTCCTGTCGCTTGGGCTGCTCGCGGCCGCGTCCGGCGCGGCGGCGAAAATTATCACCCGGCCCGTTGCGTATGAGCACGCGGGCGTGAAGCTCGAGGGCTACCTCGCCTACGACGACACGCAGGTGTCCGCCGCGGCCAAGGCGCCGGGTGTGCTCGTGCTGCCGGAATGGTGGGGCCTGACGGATTATCCGAAGAGCCGGGCGGAGCAGTTGGCGAAGCTCGGCTATGTGGCGTTCGCCGCCGACATGTATGGGGCGAAGGTGGTGACGGCCGATCCGAAGCAGGCGGGCGAACTTGCCGGCCGGTTCTATGGTCAGCCGCTGATGGCCGAGCGCGCGCGGGCGGGGCTCGATCAGCTCGTGAAAACGGGACTGGTCGACGCGGCGCGCGTGGCGGCGATCGGGTATTGTTTCGGCGGGGCGACCGTGCAGGCGCTCGCCTACAGCGGTGCGCCGCTGGCGGGCATCGTGAGTTTTCACGGCAGCCTTATTCCGGCGTCGGCCGCGGCGGCGGCGGCGAACCAGGCGAAATTTCTGGTGTGCCACGGGGCGGTGGATCCGTTCATCAAGGCGGAGGAACTCGCGGCCTTCACGCAGGCGCTGAACGACGGAAAATTTGATTATCAGTTGGTGAGCTACGCGGGCGCGATCCATGCGTTCACGAATCCGCAGGCGGACGCGATCGCGCAGGCGGCGGGGCTGGTGGGCGGCGTCGGTTACAACGCGGCGGCCGACCGGCGTTCGTGGGGGCACATGAAAGACTTTTTCGGCGAGATCTTCGCGGTGAAAAAGTGAGCCCCGTGCCGCCACGCCCGGTGCGCCCGGCCGGGCTGATGGTTCTCGTGGTGGTGGGGTGCGCGCCGTTGGCCGGCTGCCTCGCGTATCGGGTGGTGAGCGCGCCCGTGAAGGTCGCGGGCGCGGCCGTGATCGCCGTGGGCGAGACGGCGGGCGCGGTGGTGACCGCGACGGGCAAAGTGGCGGTGAGCGCGGTGCGGGCCGCGGGCGCGGCGGGCAGCGGCGGGCTCGACGCGGCGAGCCGGCTCGCGCAGACGGGGATGGTGACTCTGGTCGATGCGGCGACCGGGACGATGGTGCGCGTGCCGTGGACCGAGGGCCTCACCCTCGCGGGGGCGAGCCAGACGGCGAAGATGAGCGTCGCGCAGCGCGCGGTGGACGTGGTGCGGGCGGGAAAAATCGTGTATGCCGCCACGCGTCCGACCGGCGACGGAGCGGCGCTCGCGTCGGGCGATGTGGTGCGGTTGGGGAAGTAGCGCCGCGGCCCGGACGATGTGTGACCCGGTACAACGGGGCGGGCGGCGGGCGGAGGGGGCGCTCGGCTCGGCTTGCTGGGGCCCACCGCGCCGGATCATTGCAGGCTTCGTTTCTTCGGGGGCGTTGCGCTCGGGCGGCCACTGCCGCGACCAGAGCGGTGGGCGGCGCCAACGGAACGCTGGCGTCGCGGCGGGCCGGCTTCATGGGCCCGGCTGAAATTGAAGCGGACAGGTGCGGCAGAATGAGGCCGCGGAGCGGCTGGTCAGCGGCGGCGGGCTTGGGGAGGCCAGGCAGCGGCCACCCGGACGTCCGCCGCGCCGCGTGGACGGGGTAAGACCGGTGGCGGGACCCTGGCGGGATCCTGGTGGGACGGTTCGAGGACGATTCGAGGACGATTCGAGGACGGTTCGAGGACGATTCGAGGACGGTTCGAGGACAGATTGAGCACGTTTAGGCGACAGAAGTGCCGTAAGGCCCCCCGCCGATGGCGCCGAGGCCGGTGAGGGGCGAGAGCCCCCGGAGGGTGGCCTGGGGGCCGGGCCCCGGCGTCCCGGTGGAGGGTGGAAACAGGCGGTGGGAACGGATTCATGGCTAAACCTTTCTCGGGCGTTCACCGGAACCCGGCCCGGCAGAGAGCCGAGCCATCGCAGGTGCATGCTCACCCTAACCGATCCCGGCATCCGCGCGTTAATCGATAATTTCGATGCGACCATCGCGACGATCGATGCACGGCGAGGGTGGCATCGCCCTCCTCGTCGGTTGCTCTTCCCGGGGGCGCGCCCCGGGGTGCGGTCGGGCGCGGCCAGACCGGCCGGAGGGCATCCCGCCGTCGGCGTTGAGCGGCCGGCTGCTGAAACGGGAGCGGGAACTGGGGGGGGACGGGTTTCCCGCCGGCCCGTCGCGCTGCCGGTGGCGGGCCAGGGGTGGTTCCAGCACCCCCGCGACGACATTGCGCCGCTCGACACGCGGGGCGAAAAACTGCGCCCGGCTCTGGGGCCGTGCACTCCCGCGGTCGGGCGGGGAGGCGCAGATCGGGCGGAAAGAACCGACGACCGTGGCGGCAGGCGGATTCGGGGGGGGCCTCGCATATTCAAAACCCGAAGGATGACTTCGTCGGCCGTCTGCGGGCGGGCGCGTTTTCGGCGCGCGCGCCAGCGCGCGGCCTGCGGCAGACTGAATCGTTCCGGCTAAGGGGGCCCGGTTTCTGGCCCGGTGAATTTCGCGGCCGGCGGCGGGGGGCTGCGGCGACCGGCCGAAAAGCCGGTCGCGCCTCCCACCGCTCACGCGTTGCGGCACCGGTTCACCCCCGGAGTCCGGCCGCGACCAACCAGGCGGAGGCGGCGACCAGGGGCCCGCCCATCCAGCGGGGCAGGCCATCGGCGAAAAGCACGCCGAGCACGTGGACGAGGGCGGCGCCGAGGAGAATCGCGAGCCCGGTGTCGAAAAACTTCGGGACCGGCCGCGGCGGGATCCTCGCCGCGAGTCCGACGCAAAGCGGGAAGCAGAGGGGGCCCTCGCCAAGTTGCGAGGCATGGGCGAGGTCGGCGCGCCGGCGTGCAGCGCAGGAGAAGGCGAGGAGGGCGTCGGGCCGCACCCTTAGTCAGCCGCTGAGCCAACCGCGCCGGGCGACGTCGACGCAGCCGCGCGTCTGCGTCGCGAGCGAGGTGACCAGCCGGTCGATGCGCGTGTAGAGACCGAACGCGCCGATGGGCCCGCCGGCGACGGGCGTCAGGAGGAGGGAGCGGCAGGTCCAGACGCCGATGTGTCCCGCGCCGCCGAGGATGTCGGCCGGGGGGATCACAGTCCGGCCACCCCGAGACGATAACGGCCGGCCGTGCGGCCCAGGCGCAGGCGGGCGTTGAAGGTGGCCGACAGATTGGCCGAGGTGAGGACGACGGCGCGCGGGCCGGCGGCGACGACGCGTCCGGCCCGCAACAGGAGCGTGTGGGTGAAGGCCGGGGTGATTTCTTCGACGTGGTGGGTCACGAGCACGAGCGCGGGGCCGGTGCGGCGACGGGCGAGTTTTTCGAGGAAACGGAGAAATTTTTCGCGGGCGACCGGATCGAGGCCGGCGCACGGCTCGTCGAGAATGAGCAGTTGCGGGCGGGCCATGAGCGCCCGGGCGATGAGCACGCGCTGGCGTTCACCCTGCGAGAGGTAGGCCCACTCGCGGTCGGCGAGGTGCGCGAGCCCGACCGAGCGCAGGAGGCGCAGGGCGGCGCCGCGGTCGGCGCGGGTCCCGGCGTGCCAGAGGTCGAGCTGCGCGTATTTGCCGCTGATGACGGTGTCGCGCGTGACCTCCGAAGGCGGGATCGAGGCGGTGAAGGCGCTGGTGACGACGCCGAGGTGGAGGCGGAGTTCGCGCCAGTCGGCGGCGCCGTAGCGGCGGCCGAGCACGGAAAATTCGCCGGCGGTGGGCGAGAGGAAGCCGGTGAGGGCTTTGAGGAGCGAGGTCTTGCCGGAGCCGTTGGCGCCGAGGATGACCCAATGCTCGCCGCGGGCGACGCGCCAATCGACGCGGCGCAGGATCGTGGTGGGGCCGCGCACGACGCGCAGGCCGGTGACTTCGAGGACGGGCTTCATCGGGGCCGGAGTCTGCGCGGGCGTGATTGCACCGGTCAACCGCGTCCCTCAACGTGGCGCGATGCGTTGTCTCAAACTCTGTCTCGTGAGCTGGATGTTCGTGGTGGTCGCGCAGGCGCGGCCGTTCACGGTCGTCGCCTACAACGTGGAGAACCTCTTCGACGTCGACGGCGTCGCGACCTACGAGGATTTCCAGCCGGCCAGATACACCCGGGCCCACGCGCTGACCAAGCTGCAGAACATCGCCCGGGCCGTGGCGCGCTTCGAAGGCGGCCGCGGGCCCGATGTGCTGTTGTTGAGCGAGATCGAGGTCGACGCGACGCCGGGCAAGGCCCCGCCCGACTACGACGGGATTCTGGCGCGCTACGCGGGGCTCCGGCTGGAGGCGATGCTCGGCCCGAAGTTTGACGCGGCGATCGGCGATCTTCCGGCGGAGGCGCTGCTGGCCAAGGCCTTGGCGGATGCCGGGATGACCGGTTACCGGATGGTGATCGGCGACACGCCGCCGGCGCCCGGCGAGCGCAAGCAGGAGATCACGTGCGCGGTGTTCACGCGGTTTCCGATCAAGCAGGCGCGGGCCCACCCGACGCCGGGCGCGCGCGCCATTTTGGAAGTGGTGGTCGAGGTCGACGGGGCGCCGCTCCATCTGTTCGCCAACCACTGGAAATCCGGCGCGAGCGATCCCGAGACGGAAAAGACCCGGTCCGGCAACGCCCGCACGCTCCGCACCCGGCTCGACGAAATCTTCCGGGCGGATCCGAACGCCGACGTCGTGATCGGCGGCGACCTCAACTCGCAGTATAACCAGAAGCAGCGTTATCCGAAGATGACGACGACGGCCCTCAACGACGTGCTCCGCTCGCAGGGCAATGAACTCGCGGTGCGCGGCCCGTCGCGCGACCTCTACAATCTGTGGTACGAGCTGCCGGTGGCGGAACGCGGCAGCGACACCTATCGCGGCGAATGGGGCACGCTCATGCACCTGATCGTCTCGCGCGGGCTCTACGACTACCGCGGGGTGCAATACGTCGATAATTCCTTCGCCGTCGCCAAGTTTGCCGGGCTCAACGCGGACGCTCAAGGGCTGCCGGTGCGCTGGTCCTTCGAAGGCCCGGCGGGGCAGGGGTTTTCCGACCATTTTCCGGTCGCGGCGAAATTCATCACGGTGGCGGACAACCGGGCCGACAAATATCTGGCGCTGCGCCGGGCCTCCGCCGAAGGGGCCGCCGACGCCGCCCCGGTCCTGACCGTCGATTACGCCAAGATGGATCTGGCGAAAGTCGCGCTCACGGCGGCCGCACTGCCGGCGGGCGCCAACCTCCGCACGGACGGTTACAAAGGGAAAATTGTCCGGGTAGAGGGCGTCGTCGCGCCGGGAGCGCGGCTGGCGGTGGAGTTCCGCGGCGAAACCTACGACGTGTTCAGCCATGACGCGGATGTCCGGAAAAAACTTCGCGCCGAGTTTCAGGCGGGCCAGACCGTGCGTTTTTACGGCGAGCTCGGGCAGTACAAGGAGCGCTGGCAATTCGTCATCCAAGACCCAAGCTGGGTGAAATGACTGCGCTGAAAGTTTACACGCTCTCGAACTGCGACACGTGCCGGAAGGCCGTGCAGTGGCTGCGGGCGCACGGGGTGGCGTTCGAGGAGCAGGCCATCCGCACGACCCCGCCGACGCCGGACGAACTGCGCGCGATGCTCGCGGCCTGTCGGGGCGAGCGCCGGAAACTGTTCAATACCTCGGGCGCGGACTATCGCGCGCAGAAGCTCGGCGAGACGCTGCCCGAACTGTCGGACGCCGTGGCGCTCGGGCTCCTCGCGGCCAACGGCAATCTGGTGAAACGCCCCTTCGCGATCGGTGCGGGCGTGGCGCTGGTGGGCTTCGACGAGGCGGCGTGGACGGCGGCGTTGGGCAAAAAATGAAACCGCCCGAGACCGATCCCGCCACCATCCAGCTGCGTCTGCGCGATCTGGCGCAGCTGTTCAACTCGATGGATCCCTCGCCCTTTCACGAGCGCGACCTGGATGCCGACGCCGAGGAATTTATCATGGGCTGGGCGCGGGAGCATGCCGCGGACCGCGAGTTTCATCTGGAAATTTACCTGGCGGAGGCGCCGAAGCCGGAACGGGCCGCAGGATTGGAGGAGTCGTTGCGGAATTATTTCCGGGTGCGCGCGGGGGCGAAGGAGCGGGAGTTCCGGCAGCTGATGCGGCGGGGGCGGGCGAGCCTCGCGGTGGGGCTGGTGTTCTTGGCCGGCTGCTTTGTCATCGGGGAACTGGTGGCGAAAATCGGGCAGGGGACGGCGGCGGAGTTGACGCGCGAGGGGCTCACGATCGGCGGCTGGGTGGCGATGTGGCGTCCGTTGGAGATCTATCTTTACGACTGGTGGCCGTTGCGCGACGAGCGCCGGCTGCTCGAACGGCTTGCGCGCGCGCGGGTGCGGCTCATGCTGCCGCCCACTTAAGCGCCATGAACTCCTCCTCGTCCGATTCTTTCCGCGATACCGTCCTCTGGTTGTCTGCGCACACCCGGTTCCCGGCGAGCCGACTGGCGCCCCAAGCGGAGACGCTGGTGTGCTTTGCGGCGGCCGCGGCGGCCGAGGAAGCGGAGGAGCAGCGGCGGTTCCTGATCAAGCCGCGGGACCCGGCGCAGACCTCGGCGTTGCGGGCGCATGCGCTCCGCCGCTCGCAGGTCCACTTCAAGTGCGACAACAGCGCGAAGGTGTAACGGACCGCGGTGGGCGTTGAGGAACCGGCGGACGCGGGGCCGGCCGGGCCCGGTGCGCATATCTTG
>JBIKOK010000231.1:0-10521 GCA_044358025.1 Opitutaceae bacterium | reverse complement strand
GACAAGGTGTTTGGCCTCCGTGTCCTCGGTTCGGGCCTCGGTGCGCTCTGTGAAAAATAATTTCTTCAGGAATGTGTGAGTGATGCCGGCTAGCCTGGAAGATTTATACTCGAATGAACCCAAGGCAGGAGTCACCGAGGACACGGAGCCTAGTCAAGGAGGACACGGAGCAAGACAGCGTGATCGCCTCCGTGAACTCTGTGTCCGACCTCGGTGCGCTCTGTGAAAAATAATTTCTTCAGGAATGTGTGATTGATGCAGGTTAGGGCCGAACGCCGTGCGCTCTCTGACGCCTGCTTGGGCTGATCGTGGCAGGATCGGCCGGCGGGATGACGCGGCCCAGACGTCTGAATAAAGGTAGGAAGATTTTACTGGTAGGAAAATTTTTCGGAGAGGAATCCCTGAGCCCGCCGTGGAACCAATCCCGGGCTGGACCAAACACGATGTCAGAACTCCTGGACGGCCTTGCTTCCGGGTTGGGAAAATTTTCTTACCCACCCAATCTTCCTACCCTTCCTCCGGCGATGCGCTCTCCGGGACGCGGTCGGTCGGTTTGCCGACGAGCCTCAACTTACCCACCGATCGGACTGTTTGGCTCTGTGACCTCTGGGGTCGAGCTCCGTGTGCTCTGTGACTCCTGCTTGTTCCCGTTCGCTTTCGAGATGAGATTCACGCGGTTTACAGGAGCCTGCTTGCAGGCGATGGCTACGAGCTGAATCGCCTGCAATGAATCGCCTGCAAGCAGGCTCCTACCTTCCGGCCGATTAGTCGCAACGTGATCGCGAATTCGACTTGGGCTGATCGTGGCAGGATCGGCCGGCGGGATGACGCGGCCCAGAAGTCTGAATAAAGGTAGGAAGATTTTACTGGTAGGAAAATTTTTCGGAGAGGAATCCCTGAGCCCGCCGTGGAACCAATCCCGGGCTGGACCAAACACGATGTCAGAACTCCTGGACGGCCTTGCTTCCGGGTTGGGAAAATTTTCTTACCCACCCAATCTTCCTACCCTTCCTCCGGCGATGCGCTCTCCGGGACGCCGCCGGTCGGTTTGCCGACGGGCCTGAACCTACCCACCGATTGGACCGTTTGGCTCTGTGACCTCTGGGGTCGAGCTCCGTGTGCTCTGTGACTCCTGCTTGTTCCCGTTCGCTTTCGAGCTGAGATTCACGCGATTTACAGGAGCCTGCTTGCAGGCGATGTACTGCTTGCAGGCGATGGCTATGAGCGGAATCGCCTGCAATGAATCGCCTGCAAGCAGGCTCCTACCTTCCGGCAGAGTAGTCTCCTACCTGAATCGCCTGCAAGCAGGCTCCTACATTCAGGGAGATTAGGCTCAACGTGATCGCGAATGGGAATTAATCACCCCTTCAGATCGACCGCCGGCCGGCGGGCTCACGGACCGGACGCGAAGCCGTCCTCGGTCCCGGCATCCGGATGATACGCGCCGGTGCGGGCGGCGCCGCTGCGGGCATTATACAGTTCGATGATGCGGGTGAGCTCGATGAGGCCGATGAGGGCGTCGCGATTGGTGTCGGCGATATGATAGGGCGTGAGCGCGGCGGGGCCCGACCGAACCAGATCGGGGGCGAAGCCGTCTTCGGTTGCCGCATCCAGTGTATAGGCGCCGGTGCGGACGGTGCCGTTGCGCGCATTATAGAGTTCGATCACGCGGGTCAGCTCGACGAGCGAAAGGCGGCCGTTCGCGTCGGTGTCGGCACTGTGGCGCGCCGCGCCCACCACGACGACGAGCGGATCGGGTTGGGCGAGCAGCTGCAGCGCAGGCCCGCTCAGGCGCAAATTAACCAGCGAAGCCACCGCCTGGGCGCCACTCTGCCCCGCCGGCACGGCGACCACGAAACGGAAGGCCAGCGGACTCGTCGGGATCGTCGTCCAGGACCACGTGAGGAGATTGGCCGCGCCCACGGCCGGTTTTACCTGCGCCGCGCTGCCGGTCTCGGAAACGAACGTCCAGCCCGTCGGCAGCACCGTCTGCCAATCGAGCGCGGCGGCCGGGCCCGCATAGGTCAGCGTGTGCGCCAGCGTAAGCTGCGTGCTGCCGACGTAGCCGGCCGTTACGACCTGGTGGCCGGCCTCGGTGCCCGTCGGCACCACGGCGAGCACGGCGGCCGCCGACGTGACGCTGCCGCCGGAATTGCCGACGACGACCGTATAGCTGCCGGCCTGGCCCACGCCAACGGCGCCGAGGACGAGCGACGCGGCGGTGGCGCCGGGCACGGCCACGCCGTCCTTTTGCCATTGATACGTGAACGGGCCGACCCCGCCGGCCACGACCGACAGCGTGACCTCGCCGCCCGCCCCGATTTGCCGGGACGGCGGGGCGGTCGCGATCGTGGGCGGCGCGGCGACGGCGATCACGTAGGTGGTGTCGGCAAACACCCGGACCTCGCCGTCGTCGGCGGTGAGCCGGAGCACGTAGGTGCCGGAGCCGGAGAACAGGGCGCTCGTGTCCACGAGGTTGGGTTGGCCGAACGTCACCGTGCCGGGGCCGCTGACCTTCGACCAGAGCGTGGTGACGGCGCCGGGCGGGTTGGGCTGGCCGTCGTCGGTGACGGTGGCCTCGAGCGCGACGGTGTTGAGCGCGAAGGAGCCGCCGGGCGGCGGGGTGACCACGGGCGCGAGGTTGCCCGGGAGGACGCTGAGGTTGTCGAGCACGACGGTGTTGAGCGCGGTGGCGGCGCTGTCGACGGCGAGCCCGACGTAAATGGCCGCGCCGGCGCTGAAGACCTGGGTGGAGCCCTGTTTGATCCAGGCGTTGGGGGTGTTGGTGGCGGCGTTGGTCGCGCGGAAGGCGGTGAGCGTGTCGCCTGCGCGCACGAGGCGAATCCACTGCGGGTTGACCGCGGAGCTGCCGTAGCTGGTCGCGGAGGAGCCCCCGATCACGTTGCGCCACGTGAAGTATCCGCCCCAGGAGTGGGCGATGCCCATCATGCCGTGCGCCGCCGAGTCGGCACTGGCGTCGCGGACCATCACGCCGCCCTTGGCGGAGAGCGCGCTGCCGGTGTGGCTGACGAGGCGGGCGGTGATGGTGACATCGCCGACGAACTGCTGGTAGCGAAAGCGCCCGGAGTCGCCGAGCGTGCCACTCGCGGACAGGGTGTAGCTGGAGCCGTTGACCACGGTGCTGCCGGCCGTGCCGGGAACGCCGAGGTCCTCGTCGACGAGGGCGGTGCCGGCGGGGCTGAGCGTGACCTGGTCGAAGCCCGCCACGACCGTGGTGTTGAGCACGGCGTTCGTGGCGGCGAGGCCGAGGTCCACGGCCGGCGCAAGCGCGGCGAGGGTGAGGGCGGCGCCGACCGGGGTCCAGGCGCCGGGCGCGCCCGCGGTGTCGGCGGCGCGGAAGGCGGTGAGCGTGTCGCCGTTGCGCTCGAGCTTCAGCCAGACGGGGAACACCGCCGTGCCGCCAGCCGTGAGCGTATTGGCGCCGCTGACACTGCTGCGGGTGTGCCATTCGAGGGCGCCGGACGGCTTGACGCCGAGCACCGCGCGGCGGGCGCCCCGGTAGTTCGTCTCGCGCAGCATGACGCCGGCGAGCGCGCCGGCCCCGGCGCCGGCGCCAAAGCCCGTGACGCGGGCCACCACCAAGGAGGTCGCGCCCTCGACCTGCCGGGCGACGAAATGGCCGGAGTCGGTGGTGGCGGTGAAGCCGCTGCCGGAGCCGACGACGGTGAACACGCCGCCGATCTCGCCCGAACCGCCGCGGGTGGTGGGCGCGCCGAGGCTGACATCGAGCCAGGCGGCCGGCGCGAAGCCGCCGACCTGCACGGTGACCTCGTCGAAGACCGTGAACTGACCGTCGGTGACGCTGATGCGGAGAATATAGAGGCCGTTGGCGGAGAACGTCGCGGTGGTCGCGGCGGCCGCGGGCGTGCCGAAAGTGACCGCGCCGGGGCCGGAGAATTTCGCCCACGTGAACGCGAGCGGGTTGGGCGCGCCGTCGTCGGTGGCGAGGGCGGCAAGATGCAGGCCGACGCCGGCGGCGAGCTGGACGGCTTTGGCGGCCGGCTGGGCAACCACGATGGTCGGCGGCGTGTCGTTGTCCGCGATGACGACGCTCGCGAAGCTGGCGGCCCCGAGCGCGTAGTTCGCGCTGGTCGCGAGGGAGACGACGACATATTCGGTCCCTTCGGTGAGGGCGTCGTTGACGGGATTGACGACGAGGGTGGCGACGGCAGCGCCGGCCGGAAGGGTGAGGCTCGTGCCGAGTGCGGTGTAATCGGAGCCACTGGTGGCGGTGCCGGTGATGGTGAACGAGACGGTGAGCGCGGCCGTGGTGGCACCCGTGCGCGAGACGGTGAAGGTGCCGGCATCGGGTCCGGTTTCCGAGGCCGCGTCGTCGGTCGCAGCAATGGAGACGACGGGGGTGTTAGTGTCGGCAATCGTGACGGAGACCGCAGAGGCGGTGCCGACGGTGTAGCTGGCGCTGGCCGCGAGCGTGAGCGCAACCGACTCGGCGGTTTCGTTGGCCGCATCGGCCAGCGGCGCGAGCGCGAGCGGGGCTGAGGATGCACCGACGGGGATCGTGATACTCGCGGGGAGCGCGGTGTAGTCGCTGCCGGCGGTGGCGGTGCCACTCACGGTGAAGGCAACCACGAGCGCAGCGGTGGTGCCGCCGGTGCGCGAAAACATCCACTGGCCCGGATCGCCGCTTTCCGAGGCCGCGGCGGCGGTGGCGGCGAGCGTGACGACGGGCAAATCGTCGTCGGTGATCGTCACGGTGTGAAGAGTGTTGGCGGTGAGCGTGGCGCCGCTGGCGGCGGACAGCGTGAGCACGACCGTCTCGGCGGACTCGACGACGGAATCGTCGACGAACGCGAGCGGGACGAGCTTGGTGGTCTCGCCGGGCGCGAAGGTGAGCGTGCCGGCGGGCAGCGTGTAGTCGGCGCCGCTTACGGCGGTGCCACCGGTGACGGCATAGTTGACCGTGACCGTTGTGGCGGCGGGCTGGCTGAGTGAGACGAGGACGGTGGGCGCAACACCTTCGGCGACCGTGCTCACGCCGACCGGAGCCTCGTCCGCTAAACCGCGCTGGCCCGCGGCGAAACCGATCGAGGGCTGGAGGGGCGCGACGTCATTGTCGCGCACGACGACGACGTGCTGATTGAGCGTGGAGGAGAGCGCGGCGCCGTTGGCGTTGCGGAGCGTGAGCACAATGTGCTCGTTGGGCTCGGCCAGGAGGTCGTCGACGAGGGTGAGCGGGATCGTCTGCGTGGTGACCCCGGGGGCGAAGGTGAGCACGCCGGGCGTGAAGGTGTAGTCGACGCCGGTGGCATCGGCGGTGTTGGCGGTGGCGGTGCGGCTGTAGTGCTGCGTGAGCGTGGTGCCGCGCGCGGCGACGAGCACCTGACGGGAGTTGCGCCGAAGATCTTCGCGCACCATCACGCCGGCGAAGCGGCTGGTCGAGGTGCCGGTGCTGGTGACGACGCGCGCAATGAAGGTGAAATCGCCGCTCGCGGGGAAGCTCGCGAAATGGAACGAATCGGCCGACCCGCCGATGGTCGAGCCCGAGCCGGTGACCGTGTAGGTGCCGCCGCCCACGGCGAAGGAGCCGGCCGTCGCCACCGAGCCGACATCGCGGGCGGTCAAGGAGCCGAGGGCGCCGGTCGAGAGGGTGACATTGTCGAACGTGGCGGTGGCCGTGGTGCCATCCGTGGTGGAGCTACAGACGACGAGGCCTACGAGCACGGGGTCCGCGAGCACCACCGTGGGGGGCGAGGAAAACGTCGACCACGCGGAGCCGTCCGCGGATTGCGCGCAGGTAAAGACAGGGCCGGCGCGGACGATCCGGACCCAGCGCGGCAGCGTGGTGGAAAACTGGAGACCACTGTTGGTCGCCGTACCGGGCGAGGTGACGAGGTATTCGACGGACACGGGAACCGTCGCGGCGGCCGAGAGCGTGACGGGCACGGCGAGCGTGCCGGCGGACTCGGCGACGACGCTGCCGGCCGTGGCGAAGCCGAGGGCGGGCGTGGCCGTCTCATCGTCGGTGAGGTAGAGCGTGGCGGGGGCGCCGCGCGCGTAGGCCCCGGATGCGAGGGTAAGGATGAGGGTCTCGGTGCCTTCGGCGAGGGCGTCTTGCAGCGGCGTGATGGGCAGGTCGACGCCGGGCGCGCCGGCGGGAATGGCAAGGGAGCCGGAGAGGGTTTGATAATCGGCGCCGGGGGTGGCCGTGCCGCTGAGCGTGTAGTTCACCGTGAGTGCGGCGGTGGTGCTGCCGGTGCGGGAGAGGTAGAACTTGCCGGCGGTGGTGGCGCTTTCGGCGAGCGTGGCGACGCCGTTGCTGGCGGTACCGTGGGCATCGACGAAGACGGTGGGCTGCTCGTCGTCGTAGAGCCAGAGCGTGGCGCTGCGCGTGGGCTCCCAGGTCTGATAGGTCGCGCTCGGCGTGAGGGTGACGACGATGGTCTCAAGGTCTTCGGCGAGCGCGTCGTTCGCGGGGCTGACCGTGACGTCGACGGCATTATTCCCGCCGCCGTTGGTAAAGGTGACCGAGCCGGAGAGCGCGGTGTAATCGGTGCCAGCGGTGGCCGTGCCGCTCACAGTGTAGTTAACGGTGAGCGCGGCCGTGGCATTCCCGCGCAAGGTGAAGCGGAACTTGCCGGCGGTGGACGGCTCGCGCGCACTCGTGAGCGGGATCACCTCGACGTAGGGTGCATCGCCGGCGTCGGCAATAGTGACGATGCCCGAGCTGACCGGACCGAGCCGGTAGGCGCCGCCACCGCCGGCGGCGAGTTGCACGAGGACGGACTCGTTGGCGGGTTCGCCGAGGCTATCGAAGCGCGGCGTGATCACGAGGCTCGCGCGGGCCTCCCCGGCCGGGAGCGTGACCGAGCCCGGGAGCGCCTCGTAGTCCACGCCGTGCAGGGCGGTGCCGGCGAGCGCGTAGTAAACGGTGAGCGGCGCGGAGAGGTCGCCGCTGCGCGTGACGACAAAAATCGCGGGATCGGGCACGGCGCCGGGAGCGGAGAGATTCACCTCGGTGGCCACGGCATCGGCGATTGCGAGCGAGACGACTTGCTGGTCGTCGTCGACGATGGTGAGGGTCGCGCGCGGGGCGGCGGAATCGATGACGTAGGCGGCGTCGGTCGCCACGGTGGCGACGACGGTCTCGAAATCCTCGGCGACGGTGTCGTTGAGCGGCGTGAGCGTGAGGGCGGCGGTGGCGGCGCCGGCGGGGATCGTAACCGTCGCGGGGAGCGCGGTGTAGTCGGGGCCGCTCGTGGCGGTGCCGGCGTAGGTGAGCGAGACCGTGAGGGCGGCGGTCGTGAGGCCCGTGCGCGCGACGGTGAAACGGGCGGTACGCGTGGGGTTTTCCAGGGCGGCGAGGGTGTCGGCGGTGAGGGAGACTTTGGGGAGCGCGGTGTCGTCGTCGTCGAGGGTGACCGTGGCGGTCGGCGAGCCCGCGACGGCGTAGGCGGAGTCGAGGCCGAGTTGGAGTGTGATCGTCTCGGGGCCTTCGCTCACGGTGTCGTTCACCGGCGTGACGACGAGATCGAGCGTGGCGGCGCCGGCGGGGATCGTGACGGTGTTATAGGGCGTGCCGGCGGTGAGCGCGGGCGAAAACGTGTAGTCGGTCGTGAGGGTGGCGGTGCCGGTGGGCGGCACGAGCGCGACGATGAGCGGCTCGACGTCGGAGCCGGTGCGCGTGAGCGTGAATGTCCCCGTGACGACGCCGGCCTCGGCGGCGCGCGGCGGGGTGGCGACGAGTGACACGGTGGGGACCAGATCGGCGGAAAAATGGGCGCCGGAAAAAGCCGGGCCGACGAAGACGCTGTTGTTGAAGAGCTCGTTGAAGGTGTAGCCGAAGAGCAGCGGCGAAACGGTGTAGGTCCCCGCAGTGAGATTCGGCACCGTGTAATAGCCGTCGCTGTCGGTGAGCCCGCCGTTGCCCGTGCCGGTGGAGACGCCGACGCCGGCGAGGCCCTGGCCGGCGAGCGTGATGCGGCCCGAGATGGCGAAGCGGGCGTTGCCGTTACCGACGATGACGAGGAGGTGGCGCGTGGCGGTGCCGCCTTTCATGTCGGAGACCGTGCAGGTGACGACATACTGGCCCGCGGTGGCGAAGCTGCGGGTGAAGGCCGGGGCGTTGGGGCCGACGACGGCGGTGGCGGCGGCGGTGTTGTCGGAGGCGCGCCAGTGGTAGGCGAGTGCGTCGCCGTCGGGATCGGTGGCGGTGGCGGCAAAGGTGACGGGGGCGGTGGTCGGGACGTTGAGCGCCGTGGCGGTGAGCGCGAGCGAAGGCGCGCGGTTGCCGGGGAAAGGCCCGACGTTCACCCGCACATCGGCGCTGCGCTCGCCGGCGGCATCGGTGGCGACGGCAAGGGTGGTGAGATGGATGTCGGCGTCGGGATCGGAAAAGGTCTGGCCGACGACGAGGGGCGCGTCGGCGCGGCCGGCGGGCGAGGACGGCGTGGTGTCGATGAGCTGGAGATTCTGGCCGCTGTTCAGGGGCCAGCGCCAGCCGAGGATGAGGCCGTGCGCGACCCACTTGTTTTCCGCGTCGATCAGGGCGCGCAGCTCGGCCCAGTAAGTGCGCTGGGTGTCCTTGGTGAGTTTGAGCGCGTAGCGATGGGCCGGATCGAGTTGCGCCTGATCGAAGGCGTGGAGGCGATAGGTGCCGCTCGTGGTGACGGTCTGGACGAAATCGTTGGCGAGCCAGCGGACCTGGTTCTTGGCCTGCGCGTTCAGGTGGTTGCGGGGGAAGTTCGCGCCGGAGGAGCCCATCACGTCGAAGATGTCGCCGTATTCAAGATTTGAACCGGGGCCGATGGCGCTGGCACCGCCGGTGTCCCAGTAATTGGCGTGGGCGAGGCCGAAGCAGTGGCCGAGCTCGTGCGCGACGGTGCCGGGGGAATCGTTATACATCCAGACGCTGGTGCCGCCGCCCCAACCGCCGACGCCGGCGCTGCGCGGGCCGCCGGTGAGGCGGACGACGACGGCGTCGAAATCGCCGCTGTCGTAGCCGAGCTTGCGCGCTTCCTCGCGCGCGTGGCTATGCTCGAGGCCGAGGGCGTCGAACTCTTTGCTAAAACCCTCGGTCGAATCCTTCTGCACATACCAGGCTTCGTTGTGCGGAAGCTTAATCGGCGGTGTGACGGTGGCGTGCGCGGTGAGGCGGCCGTAGGAGGCTTTGTAGAAAAACTCGGAGACGTCGCGCATGACCTCGTAACATTTGGCCTCGGAGACGGGAATGGTGTTCTGATCAGCGAAGGTGAGCGGGAGGTAGAGCACCCGCAGCTCGCCGAGGGAGGTGGAGGGCGAGGCGGGCAGCGCGCCGGTGAAACGCTGGGTGCCGCCGGTGACGCCTTCGCCCTGCAGCTCGAGCTGCGCGACCTGATCCTCGAAGAGCGTGACGTGGCTGCCGTCGCAGAGATAGACGATCTCGCCGTGGGCCTCGACGGCCACGACGGCTTCCTCGATGGCCGCCGTCGGCGGGGTGGCGAGCGTGGTCTTGCCGGAGACGGGGCAAATCTCGACGGCGGGTTTGCCGGCGGCAGGCAGTTCGCCGACCTCAAGCCGGCGAAGCGGACTCTCGTGCACGGCGAGTGCGCGGTCGAGGGCGACGCCGTTGAGCGAGGCGTTGGGCAGCCAGCGCATGGACTCCGTGCGGCGGCCGTAAACATGGGCCTCGTAGGTGGACCCGTCGGGGAACTCCGCGTAGCGCGCCACGGGCGGCTGCACGAGCGCGGCCGGATCGAGCGGGGTGGACTGATAGATGCGCAATTGGGCGCGGCCCCCGATGCGTTCCTCGAGTTGGGCGACGACCTCGGCGGGCAACTGTGGGCGTGCGACCATGGGGACGGCCTGCCGCAAGGCTTCGCGCGGATGGGCGACAATCAGCGCCTTGAAGACCGGGCGGCGGGCCGTCGCGAGCTGCACGCCCTCGGGGACCAGCGCGGCGCGGTCGGCCGGAGCGGCGGCGAGGTAGCGTTGGGTCCAAAATTGAAACCGGCCGAGCGCCGAGTCCGGCGCGGCGAGCACGGGGGAGAGCGCGGCCGGGGAACGCGGCGGCGGTGCGGCGCGGGCGGCGACGGCGGCCGGCGTGTGCGGTCCGGCGGCGGCGGCCCCGGGGTCCGGCAGCGCCCGGGCCGGGGAAGAAGAGGTCCGCCACCAAAGGACAAGTCCGGCGAGCGCACCGAGCAGGGCGAAGGCGCGAACAGAACGTCGGGGTGACTTCATGGCGGAGGGATTTCTACGGCGGGGACCAGCCGGAGGCGGGGCCCACGACAGCTCAAATCAGCGGCAAGACCAGCGTAATTTAGGGGGCCCGCTCCCGCCGGGTGCATCTCCACGCTCCGGCTGGGGTGGATCAGACTCCGACTTTTGTCATCGCGAGGTGCGCGAAGCGCGCCGCGTCGATCCAGCGGAATGGCTTCGTCGCTTCGCTCCGCATCCTGACACTCCCAAATATTCACCGACGTTGGCCTCACTTTCCTGCACGCGCCCTTCGAGGTGGGCCTATCCGAGGTG
The DNA here is from genome assembly GCA_044358025.1 of Opitutaceae bacterium. Taxonomy (GTDB): domain Bacteria; phylum Verrucomicrobiota; class Verrucomicrobiia; order Opitutales; family Opitutaceae; genus GAS368. Next base: position 33 of record JBIKOK010000231.1, on the reverse strand, counting down.
GGCCGGCCGCTCCGCGGGCGGCGGATCGCCGGT
>JBIKOK010000230.1:0-10546 GCA_044358025.1 Opitutaceae bacterium | reverse complement strand
AATCTCACAGTGCGCCGGTGCCCCGTCGCGGCCGGCGCGGCCGATTTCCTGCGCGTAGTTTTCGACGCTCTTCGGGAGGTTGTAGTGAAAAACCGCGCGGATGTTCGCCTTGTCGATGCCCATCCCGAACGCGATGGTCGCGACGACGATGGCGTTATCCGCGGCCATGAACCGATTCTGCACGGCCTCGCGCGCCTCCGCCTCCATGCCCGCGTGGTAGGCGGCGGCGGCAAAGCCCGCCGCAGTCAGCGCCGCCGCCACGGTCTCGGCCGTCTTTTGCAGCGTGACATAGACGATGGTCGGGCCGGACGGACGGGACTTGAGCCGCTCGATCAACCGGCGCGGTCGCTCCGACGGCGTGCACGCCGTCACGCGCAGAAACAAATTCGGCCGGTAAAAGCCGGTGTGGATGTGGGCTTCCGGGGCGATGGCAAACGCGCGGCAAATGTCCTGCGCAACGGCCGGCGTCGCCGTGGCGGTGAGCGTCAGCACGCGGCCCACGTTGAGTTCGCGGGCGTAGCGGGCGAGCTTCAGGTAATCGGGCCGGAAATTATGGCCCCACTCGGAAATGCAATGCGCTTCGTCGATCACGAGCAGATCGATGGTGAGGGTCTTCAGGTGGGCGAGAAACCGCTCGTTCGCAAAACGCTCCGGGGCGACGTAAAGGAGTTTCAGCCGCCGCTCGCGCAGCGCGCTTTGAATTTCGTCGAACACCTCGCGGCTGACCGAGGAATCGAGGCGCGCCGCCGCGATGCCGCGCGCCTGCAAAAAATCCACCTGGTCCTTCATCAACGCGATCAGCGGCGAAACCACGACGGTGAGGCCCTCGAACAACAGCGCCGGAAGCTGGTAGCACAGACTTTTGCCGCTGCCGGTGGGAAAAACCGCGAGCGCCGAGCGGCCGGCCAGCAGTTGCGCAATCACGGCCGCCTGCCCCGGGCGGAAGGACGGGAAGCCAAAGCGCTCCCGCAACAACGCCTCGGCGGCAGCCATCTTGGTCGTCGGCCCGCTCACATCGCGGCGAGCAGCCGGCGGAGGGTCTCGTCGACGAGCTTAGGGTTCGCCTTGCCCTTCGCGGCTTTCATCACCGGGCCTTTGAGCGCGTTGATCGCGCTGTCCTTGCCGGACTTGAATTCGGCGACGGCCTTGGCGCTGGCGGCGATGGAATCGCGGCACCATGTCTCGAGCTCGTTCGTGTCGGTGGGCGCGGCCTTGAGGCCTTTGCGATCGGCGATGACGTCGGGCTGGTCGCCCGTGGCGGCCATTTCGATGAAAATTTCCTTCGCGGCGTTGGTGAGCACTGTGCCGGCGTCGACGAGCTGCACGAGCGCGGCGATGTGGGCGGGGCGGATCTTGGAGGTGGCGAGCGTGAGGTGGGCGGCGGCGAGTTCGCGCAGGAGGTCGTTGACGATCCAGTTGCCGACGGCCTGGGCTTTGCCGGGCCCGGCGAGGGTCGCCGCCTCTTCGAAGTAGTCGGCCAGCGCGCGGTCCCAGACCAGGACGGAGGTGAGCGAATAGGGCAGCTGGTAGCGCTCGACGAAGCGGCGCTGTTTCGCGAACGGCAGCTCGGGGCACTCGGCCTGCAGGCGGGCCTTCCACTCGGCGTCGACCTTCACGGGCATGAGATCGGGATCGGGGAAGTAGCGGTAATCGTGCGCCATTTCTTTCGACCGGAGCGACTGCGAGGTGCCGGTCTGGCCGTCGTAGTCGCGCGTCTCCTGCACCAGCGTGCCGCCGCGTTCGACGACGGCAATCTGGCGCTTGATCTCATGGTCGATGCCGTCGCGGACGAAGGAAATCGAGTTGAGATTCTTCAACTCGACCTTGGTGCCGAGGTGGGTGGCGCCCACGGGGCGAATGGAGATGTTGGCATCGCAGCGGAGCTGGCCCTTCTCCATGTCGCAGTCGGAGATGCCGCCGTAAATCATCGTCGCCCGGATGGAGCTGAGATAGGCGTAGGCCTCTTCGGCCGAGTGCATCGCGGGATCGGACACAATTTCCATCAGCGGCGTGCCGGCGCGGTTGTAGTCGACGAGCGAGTCGGTGGCGCCGTGGTTTAGCTTGCCGACGTCTTCCTCGAGGTGGATGCGGGTGAGCGGGATTTTTTTATGCTCCCCCATCACATTACGGGCAGAGCCGGGCAACTCGATCTCGACGGCGCCGCCCACGCAGATGGGCTGGTCGTATTGGGAAATCTGATAGTTCTTCGGGGAATCGGGGTAGAAATAGTTTTTGCGGTCCCACTTGCAGACGGGCGCGATCTCGCAGCCGAGGAGGAGGCCGGCCTTGATGATGGCGTCGAGCGCGGCCTTGTTCATCACGGGCAGGGCGCCCGGGAGCGCGAGGACCACGGGGTCGGTCAGCGTGTTGGGCTCGTGTCCGTAGCCGGCGGCCACGCGCGTAAACATCTTGGACCGGGTCTTGATCTGGACGTGGACTTCCAGCCCGATGACGGCTTCGTAGGCGGACTTGGGCGAGGACGTGGCGAGGGTGGTTGTCACAGAGGGCACGGAGGAGGCACAGAGTTTCACAGAGCGAGCCGACGGAGGCCGCGCGTGAGGATGGTGGAGCGGAAGTTGAGGAGGAGGCCCACGTGGCAGTGGGAAAACTTCAGATAGGTGAGGACTTGCGCGTCGTGAACTTCGAGGAGCGTGTCGACGGTCTTCAATTCCACGACGACGAGCCCGCCAACGAGGAAATCGAGGCGGTAGGCGTCATCGATGACCAGATCCTTGTAGGTGATGGGGCAGAGTTTTTGTTCTTCAAAAGAAATACCGCGAAGACGGAGTTCGTGCGCCAAGGCGCGTTGATAAGCGGACTCCAACAAGCCGGGGCCAAGCTCGCAGTGAACCTCGATGCCAGCGCCGATGATTTGTTCGGTGAGTTGGTTGGTTTCGGGGTTCATGTTTGTGGCAGGGTCAGTTGAGGCAGAATCAGATCTTTGTCACAGAGGACACAGAGGAAGCACGGAGCTTCACAGAGTAAGGCAGGGAGATTCGGACTGGGTTTGGAGGTTCCTCTCTGTGGCCTCTGTGTTCCTCCTGTATTTACTCCGTGACAAAATTTCAGGGTTCATCGGCAGGGGGAAGGGTTGGGGCTGAAGTTTTGCGGTGTTCTTTTTGCCACAGAGGGCACGGAGGAGTCACAGAGTTTCACAGAGCGAGCCACCGGAAAACATAGGGCGGTTGGTTTCAGACGTTCGTCTCTGTTGCCTCGGTGTTCCTCTGGTTTTCCTCTGTGTCGAAAAAATCAGAGTGCGGGATGCTGAGCCGACCACTCGTGCGCGCGTTCGTAGGCGTGGGCGATGGCGAGGAGGTTGGATTCTTGGAACGGCTGGCCGATGAGTTGGGCGCCGATGGGCAGGCCGCTCTTCGTGAATCCACAGGGGACGCTGATCGCGGGAAGGCCGGCGAGATTTACTCCGATCGTGTAGATGTCACAGAGATAGAGCGAGAGCGGGTCGGCCTTTTCCCCGATCTTGAAGGCGGGCACCGGCGAGGTCGGCGTCAGGAGCGCGTCGACGTCCCGGAAGGCGCTGAGAAAATCCTGCCGGATGAGTGTGCGGACTTTTTGCGCGCGGAGATAGTAGGCGTCGTAGTAGCCGGAGCTGAGCACGTAAGTGCCGAGAATGATACGGCGCTTCACTTCGGGCCCGAAACCTTCGGCGCGCGACTGGGCGTAAATATCGACCGCATCCTTGGCCGCCGTCGAGCGATGGCCGTAACGGATGCCATCGTAGCGGCCGAGATTCGAGGACGCTTCGGCGGTCGCGATGACGTAATAGGTGTCGAGGCAGTAGTGGGTGTGCGGAAGCGAGACTTCGCGAATTTCGCAGCCCTGAGCTTTGTAGAACGCGATGGCCTGCTCGACCGACGCCGCGATTTCGGGATCGAGGCCGTCCGCAAAATATTCCTTCGGGATGCCCAGTTTCCACGGGCCACGGTGGGTCGAGAGGGCGGCGCGGTAATCGGGAATCTCCGTTTTGAACGAGGTCGAGTCGCGTTCGTCGTGACCGGCGATGGCGCCGAGCACGATGGCGGCGTCCTCGACGGTGCGGGCAAACGGGCCGATCTGGTCGAGCGAGGAGGCGAACGCGATGAGGCCGTAGCGCGAGACGAGGCCGTAGCTGGGCTTCAACCCCACGACGCCACAGAGCGCGGCGGGCTGGCGGATGGAGCCGCCGGTGTCCGAGCCGAGCGTGGCGATGGCTTCGCCCGCGGCGAGTGCGGCCGAACTGCCGCCCGAGGAACCGCCGGGGACGCGCGTGGTGTCCCACGGATTGCCGGTGGGGCCGAAGGCGGAATTTTCCGTCGAGGACCCCATCGCGAACTCATCGCAGTTGAGCCGGCCCCACAGAACCGCGCCGGCTTTTTTCAACTTCGTCGTGACCGTCGCGTCGTAGGGCGAAACGAAGTTCTGCAGCATCTTGCTCGAGGCCGTGAGCGGCTGGCCGGTGACCGCGATGACATCTTTCAGTCCGATCGGGATGCCGTCCAGGGCGCCGCGGGACTGCCCGGCGGCCCGGCGCGCATCGGAGGCGGCGGCTTGCGCCAACGCGTCGGACGCGTCGAAGGAGTTGAAGGCGTGGACGCGGGGCTCGACGGCCTGGGTGCGCGCGATGACGGCCTGCGTGAGCTCGACAGACGTGAGCTGCTTGGCGTCGAGGGCGGCGGCGAGGTCGGCGATGGTCCGGAAATGGAGGGCGGAGGGCATGGGGGCGGAGCGGGCGAAACGGAGGGCGAACCGAGGTTCGACCTACTCGACGACCTTCGGGACGGCGATCATGTGGTCGCGCTGGGCCGGAGCGTTGCGCAGGGCGTCGGCAACGGAGAGGCCGGGCTGCGCGACGTCGGCCTGCCAGACATTGAAGACGGGCGAGGCGTGCGCGGTGGGTTCGACCCCGGTGACGTCCACTTTCGACAGTTGCGCGATGTGGTGGAGCACGTCGCCGAGTTGCTGCGAGAACTTCGCTTTCTCTTCGGGTGTAAGCGCGAGACGGGCGAGCTTGGCGATGTGGTCGATGTCGAGTTGGGGCGCAGAGGACATGGCTATTTGCGAATCTGCCAAGGGGTGGTCGCCGCAACCTCGTCCTGCACTTTTTGGAAGACGCCGTTGACCTCTTCGTCGGTCAGCGTCCGGTCGGCGGAGCGGAAGACAAGGGAGAAGGCCAGGCTCTTCTTACCCGCGGGGACGCCGGGGCCGGTGTAGACATCGAAGGCGCTGACGGCCTCGAGCGCGAACGCGTTGGCGGCGGCGGCGCGGGCGAGTTTGGCGAGGGTCTTCTGCACCTCGGAGGACGGCGTCGCCGCATCCACGACGAGCGCGATGTCGCGCAAGGCGGCGGGCAGCAGGCTGAAGTCGGCGTAGCGGCGGCGCGCAGTCTCGCCGGTGATTTTCTCCGGGAGAATCGCGAAGCTGCCGGCGTAGACCTTGCCCGCGATGCCGAGGGCTTTGACCATCGCGAGATCGAGGAGCCCAAAGCGGGCGGTCCAACCGTGGTCGATGTTCCCGACCGACGCGGAGTGACCTTCCTGCCAGCCCAGGAGCGGGCCGGTGCCGGCCGCAAGCGGTTGGCGGGCGAGGTCGATCCCGGCGGCGGCGGCGAGCGCGGCGACGTGGTGTTTGGCGGCGTAGAAATCGACGGGCTCGCGCTTGAGCCAGGAGCGCTGGGCCACGGGCTCGGCGATGATGAAACCGACGGCGGCGCACTCGACGTTCTGGCCGTTGCGTTCGATGAAGATGCGGCCCGTTTCGCAAAGATGCGTGGCGGCGACGCCGCGGGATTGGTTGAGCTTCAGCGACTCGAGAAGGCCGGTGATGAGCGTCGGACGCAGATGCGACTGGTCTTCGACGAAGGGATTCGCGAGGGCGAGTTCCTGCGCGGCGGTGGCGGATACCCACGTGGCGATTTCCTTGGCCGGCCGCAGCGTGTAGGTCACGCACTCGTTGAAATCATGGCCGACGAGGTAGTCGGTGACGCGGCGGTTGAAGCGCACGATCGGGTCGTCGTCACCGACGAGGCCGGGCGACGAGACGACGGCGGCGGGGATCTTGTCGGTGCCGTAGAGGCGGAGGACTTCCTCGACGAGGTCGATGGGCCGGTCGAGATCGTCGCGCCAGCTCGGAATGCCGACGGTCCAGGCGGGGCCGCGCGCGGGATGCACGGTGGGTTCTTCGCGGGTGATGGTGAACTCCAGCGCTTCGAACGCCGCGCGCATGTCGGCGGCGGGAATGTCGAAGCCGAGTTTCTCGGTGATGTAGTCGTGCGTGACGATGATCTCGCGCTGCCACGGCACATCGCTGCCGACGTGAAAGGCGGGACCGACGACTTTGCCGCCGGCGGTGGCGAGAATGAGATCGATGGCGCGGTAGGCCGCTTCGAGCGAACTGTGGACGTCGACGCCGCGCTCGTAACGGTAGGCGGAATCGGACGTGAGGCCGAGCCGCTTGCCGGTGGCGCGGATGCTCTGGCGCTTGAAGAACGCACACTCGAGGACGAGGTCGGTGGTGTCGGCGCTGACGCCGGAATCCACGCCGCCCATAATGCCGGCGATGACGACGGGCTGGGTGGCGTCGGCGATGACGAGCATGTGCGGCGTGAGCACGCGCTCCTTGCCGTCGAGGGTGGTGAGCTTTTCGCCGGCGACGGCCCGACGAACGATGATTTGGGCGCCGCCGAGTTTGCGGGCGTCGAAGGCGTGCAAAGGCTGGCCGGTTTCGAGCATCACATAGTTGCCGACGTCGACGACGTTGTTGATCGGGCGGAGACCGACGGCGGTGAGGCGCTCCTGAAGCCAGGCCGGGCTCGGGCCGATCTTGATGCCGGAGATAATGTGCGCGGTGTAAAGCGGGCAGTCTTCGGGGCTGTCGACGCGGACGGAGCCGAGCAGATCGGGGCGGGCGGGCTCGTCGAGCGAGAGGGCGCCGCGGAAGGTTTCCTGCGGATAGAGCAGCGGGAGTTTGAACCACGCGGCGAGTTCGCGCGCGATGCCGAGGTGCGAGAGGGCGTCGGGGCGGTTGGGCGTGATCTCGATGTCAAACACGGTGTCGCCGGGCGGCAGCACGTCATTGATGGGCGCGCCGAGCGCGGGGCGGTCGGCGAGGATGAGGAGCCCGGCGGCGTCCTCGGAGATACCGAGTTCCTTCGCGGAGCACAGCATGCCATCGGAGGACTGGCCGCGGATCTTCGACTGCTTGATTTCGAAATTACCGGGCAAAATCGCGCCGGGCAGAGCGACGGGGACGCGGTCGCCGACCTGATAGTTCTGGGCGCCGCACACGATGGTCTTCACGCCGAGCGTGTCGCCGAGGTTGACGGTGCAGACGGAGAGTTTGTCGGCGTTGGGGTGTTTGTCGCGGACGAGGACTTCGCCGACGACGACGTGGGAGAGTTTGGGCGCGCCGGTGCGGATGATCTGTTCGACCTCGAAACCGAGGAAGGTGATCGCGCGGGAGATCTCGTCGTGCGAAGCGTCGAGGGCGACGTAGTCGCGGAGCCAGTTGAGAGAAATTTTCACGGAGAGTAATGAAACGGACGGAGAGGATTTTTTTGACCGCGGATTACGCGGATGGCGCGGATGGGCTGGTCAGAGACCGGCCCTACTTTTCAGGCAAATTGCTTCAGGAAGCGGACGTCGTTTTGGTAAAAGTAGCGGATGTCATCGATGCCGTAGAGGAGCATGGCGAGACGCTCGAGGCCCATGCCGAAGGCGTAGCCGCTCCAGACCTCGGGGTCGTAGCCAACGTCGGCGAAGACGGTGGGATCGACCATGCCGCAGCCGCCGATCTCGATCCAGGGTTTCTTCACCTTGGGCAGGTGCGTCGCGGTGAGATCGACCTCGAAGCTGGGCTCGGTGTAGCCGAAGTAGTGCGGGCGAAACCGGGTCTTGGTGTCTTTGCCGAGGAGCGAGGCGAAGATGTAGTCGAGGAGCGCCTTGAGGTCGCGGACCGTGACGTTCTTGTCGACGTAGAGGCACTCGAGCTGGTGGAAGTTCGCGGAGTGCGTGGCGTCGGTGGTGTCGCGGCGATAGACGCGGCCGGGCGAGACGATGCGGATGGGGGGCTCGCCCTTGAGCATGGTGCGGATCTGCACGGACGAGGTGTGCGTGCGGAGGAGATATCTTTCCTCGGGGTTTTTCTTCGAGACGTTGGCGAACTTGGCGGTTTCGGGGAGATAGAACGTGTCCTGGGCATCGCGCGCCGGATGGTCGGCGGGGGTGTTGAGGGCATCGAAGCAGTAATACTCGGTCTCGACCTCGGGACCGTCGGCGACGGTGAAGCCGACTTTGCGGAGGATGCGGCACATCTCCTCGCGGACGAGCGTGAGCGGGTGGTAGGTGCCGGGGCCGACGTCAGGGGACGGCAGCGTGGGGTCGACGGCGGGCCCGAGTTGGGCGCGGAGTTCGGCGGTTTCGATCTGGGCCAGCGCGGCGTCGAGGAGCGATTGGAGGCGGGTCTTGGTCTCGTTGATGAGCTTGCCGAGAGCGGGACGCTGGTCCTTGGGGACGGTGCCCATCTGTTTCATCAGCGCGGTGAGTTCGCCGTTGGGGCCGACGTAGCGGGCCTTGGCGGCTTCGAACTCGGGGCGCGCGGTCAGCGCGGCAAACTCGGGCTGCGCTTTGGCGACAAGGGCGGTGAGGGTGTCTTGCATGGGAGGAGAGGGAATCTGGCCGGCCTGCGTTCGCGGAGACTTGATCGTAGTTCGGACTCAGGCGGTAGGCAAAGAGAACGATTGCGAGCAGGAAGAACGAGAACGATTTCGCAAAAGAAAAAGGACGGGCTTCGGATGAAGCCCGTCCTCGGAAATATGACAGGGCGCGGGCCGGAGGGCCCGCGGTGAAAAGCCGCTTAGGCGGTGGCGGTCTTCGCGGCGGCGGCCTTGACCTTCAGCGCCTCCTGGGCGGCTTTGACGAGGCCGGTGAAAGCGACTTCGTCCCGGATCGCGAGATCGCTCAGGACCTTGCGGTCGAGTTCGATCTTGGCGGCGGCGAGGCCTTCGATGAAGCGGCTGTAGGTGATGCCGTTGTTGCGGCAAGCAGCGTTGAGGCGCACGATCCAAAGACCGCGGCGATCCGACTTCTTCTTCTTGCGCGCGATGTAGGCGTATTGCCAGGCATGCTGGACGGCTTCCTTCGCATAGCGAAAGAGCTTGGACTTATTGCCGAAATAGCCCTTGGCGTATTTCAGGATTTTCTTGTGTCGCTTTTTAGCGGCGGGAGCGTTCGTTGCACGAGCCATGTTGGTTTATTCCTTTTGGTTAATCGTCGGCAGGTCGGCTTAGTTCACCTGCCGGACGAAGTTTGGGTTGATGCCTATGCGCGGACGGCTGGTTTAGAGGCCGAACGGCAATGCCCGCAGAAGGGGCTTGGCATGGCCTGGGGCGACGAGCTTGTCGCGAGAGGCACGTCGTTTGGACTTCGTGCTTTTCGCGGACAGCAAGTGCCGGAAGCCGGGCGTGCGGCGAATCAGCTTTCCGGTTCCGGAAATTTTGAAGCGCTTGGCGACGGACTTTTTGGTCTTTTGCATGGAGGGAGGGCGAGAAAACAGAGGGCGCGGGCCGACATGGCAAGGGGAAAGTGCTCAAGAAACACTGCGGATCGGGGCGGGCGGACCGGGCCGACCGCGCTACCAGCCGACGGCGACGTTGGTGCGGCGCGGGTCGGCGTAGCCGGTGAGGGAACCGTCGGCGTTGAACTCGATGGCGTTGATGCCGCCGAAGTGCCGGCCGCGCCCGGCCTCCTCGGGCAAGACGACCTTCCAGCCCAGTTTCACGAGGGCCGCCGCATCGGCCGACGGGAAGCTGCGTTCCCCTTCGATCGTCGCCGGATCGGTCGGATTCAAAGCGGGCACAAAATGCATCCGGGTGTCGCCGATGGCGTCCGCCAGCGGACGCTGGAGGGTGAGCCGGTCGAGGAGCGTCTGCAGCATCGCCGTCGGGATGCGGGCGGCACCGGGAATGCCGAGGGCAAAGACGGGCTTACCGTCGCGCAAGACGATCGTGGGCGCAATCGTGCTGCGGGCGCGCTTGCCGGGGGCGACGTAGTTGACGCTCGCGGGATTCGTGTAGGCAAAGTTGCTCATCGAGTCGTTCATCACGACGCCGGTGCCGGGGGGGACGACGCCCGCCCCGAAGTGCAGGCTTTGCGATTGCGTGGCGCAGACGATGTTGCCGGCGGAATCCGCGACGAGAAAGTGCGTGGTGGCGGCCATCGGGCTTTCGTGGAACGGATTGTCGTCGGGAAACACGACCGTGAGACCGGAGGGCTTCGACGCAAAGGCCGTGGTGCGGATGTCGCGGATGGAATCAGGGGAGAGGAGTTTCTCGACGAGTCCGCGAGATGGCGGAGCGTCGCCGACCGAGCGGGAGACGAGCGGCGAGACGACCCGGAGGACGCGGCCGATCTTGTCGAGGTTGTCCGGAGTGCGGAGCGGGCCGCCGCCGAAGGTCTCGTCTTCGAGCGCCTTCATGATCGTAAGAAACAACGCGGGGCCCTGGGTGGGCGGCGGCGACGCGAGAAGGCGGTAGCCGCGGAAATCCACCGCGAGA
>JBIKOK010000229.1:0-10551 GCA_044358025.1 Opitutaceae bacterium | reverse complement strand
TTGGGGGCAACGCGCTCCACCTCGGAGTGTGCGGGAAGGAAGCGCGTTGGGGGCAACGCGCTCCACCTCGGAGTGTGCGGGAAGGAAGCGCGTTGGGGGCAACGCGCTCCACCTCGGAGTGTGCGGAAGTGCGTTGGGTCAACGCGCTCCACCTCGGAGTGTGCGGAAGCGCGTTGGGTCAACGCGCTCCACCTCGGAGTGTGCGGTCAGACGCTCGCGAGGACTTTTTCCAGGAACTCGCGGTTGGCGCGGGCGTGGGCGGTGGTCTCGGCGGCGGTCGCGCCGATCTGGCAGCACTCGACCATAACGGGGCCGTTGAAGCCGCCGGATTTCAGTTTCCGGAAGACGGCGGCGAAATCGACCCGGCCCGTGCCAAACTGGATCATCACGTCGGCTTTGCGTTTGCCGTCGGGGCCGGTGGCGACGGAGCAATCCTTGGCGCAGAAACCGGTGACGTGCGGGAGGAGGGGCTCGAGTTCGGCGACGGGATCCTTGCCGGTGTAGTAGATGATGTTGCCGGCGTCATACCAGATTTTGAAATTGGGGTGGCCGACGGTTTTGATGGCGGTGATGATTTCCTGCGAGGAGCCGCTGCCGCCGCCGTGGGGTTTCATGACGAGATTGATGCCGCGCTCCTGGGCGTAGGCGGCGGCGTCGGCCATGATTTTGAAATAATGGGCGTAGCGCTCGGGTTTGTCCTCGCCGAAGGTGAGGGCGAATTCGACGCCCATCGTGTGACCGTGGGCGATTTGCAGGCGGGTGTCGGCGATGGCCTCGGCGAGGGGGAGCGCGGTTTTTACGCGGAGGGCGGTCATATTGACCCGGAGGCCGCGGGCGGCGATTTTGGCCTTGAGGGCGGCGAGGTATTCCGGGGAGGCGTTGGCGCTGGTGAAGACGTCGTCTTTGGTGGGGGAGAGGAGGCCGGTGAGGGTGTAGCCGGCGGCTTTGGTGCCATCGAGCGCTTCGTCGTAGGACCACTTGGTCCACGGGCGGTTGAAGCAGCCGATCGGCCAGCGCGCGGGCGGGGATGCGGCGGCCAAGGCGGAGCGCGGCAGGAGGCCGACGGCGAGGCCGGTGGAGGCGGCGGAGAGGAAATGGCGGCGGGTGACGGGGGGGAGCTTCATACGGGAGGGGCGGGGCGGTGGAATTAGGAGGAGGGACGCGGGCGGGCAACCTCGGAGTGGGGGCGGGTCGACGGGAAAGGCGGAATCTTTCGGCGGGGAGCTGCGTCTGGCGCGGGACGGGCCGGCGGTGGCGAGAAATCCGATTGCCCTCGGGGCGGCGGACCTTCTTTCTCTGGCCCGTCTTTCGAAGCACCCTCCAAAACAATCATCATGAAAATCCGTATCCTGCTCCTTACCCTGATTTGCGCCATGGCCACCGTGCCGGGCGTGCGCGCCGCCGATGGCAAAGCCAAAGGTGGTGACAAAGAAGAAGAGACCGAACTCGGCAACCAGATGGACAAAATGGGCGGTGCGTTCCGCAAGCTGAAGCGCCAGGTCGCCGATGCGTCGAAGAACGAAGACTCGCTCAAGCTGGTCGCGACGATCAAGGCCGCGTCCGTCGAGTCCGCCAAACTGACTCCGGCGTGGAAGCCGGAGCAGAAGGAGAAGTATCAGGCCAAGATGAAGGAGTTCAATGGCTCGGTCGCGAAGCTCGAGGCCGCGCTCAAGGCCGGCAAGAATGACGAAGCGGCGAAGATCTGCGAAGAGCTCGGTGCGGCGCAGAAAGAGGGCCACAAGGAATTCAAGAAGCCCGACTCGAAGAAGAAGTAAGCGGGCGGGCCGACGCTCACCACGGCCGTTGTTTTCACGCGCCGCCGGATTTTCCGGCGGCGTTTTTGCGCACCGGGACGGCGGGGCGGGCGGGGGCGGCGGGCTGGGCGCGCAGCGTGCGGCCCTCGATCCATTGGCGCTCGACGAGTTCGATGCGCGGGTGCGCGGGCAGGCCGAAGTCGCGGTTCATGATCCGCGAGACGAGCAGTTCGACGGCCCAGGCGCCGATGAGGGGTTGGTTTTCCTGGAGACCGGAGAAGGGGGTGCCCGCGAGGTTTTGGCTGATGACGACGACGCCAAGGTCCTCCGGCAGGCGAAGGCGTTGACGTTTCAGGAGGGCGTCGAAACCGGGCAGGGCGTCGTAGTGGTGGACGAAGATCACCACGTCGGGGCGGTGTTGCGCGAGCCACGCGGCGACCGGGGGCTCCTCGACGCGGTCGAGGTGGAGTACGGGAATCGCCGCGGGCGAACCGAGCACCAGGTGGGACCAACCGAGATAACCGCTCAGGTAGGCGTGGGCGCTGCGGATTTCCTCGTAGTCGCCGAGAATCAGACCGGGGCGGCGGTAGCCGAGGGCGTGGACCCGATCGAGGGCGCGCCAGAGGTCGTGGTAGTCATGGCTGACGATCCGGTGCAGGGGCGTCTGGATACTGAGGCCCTGCGTGACGATGGCGTAGCGGTCGAGTTCGGCCGGCCATTCGTCGGAAAATTCGCGGCTGCCAAAGGAGAGGAGTCCCTCGATGCCGCGGGCGTCGAGAATGCCGCGCATGCGGCGGGGCGTCATGCCCGGTTCGCGCAGCCAAAACGGTTCGAGGCGGTAGCCGAGCGCCTCGGCGCGGGCGACCAGGCCGGCGTAGATGCGGGACAGGTGCAGGGAGCGGGTCCACGGGCGGGCGTCGGGATAAAGGGAGACGACGCCGAAGCAGGCCTCGCGCGGGCGGGTGCGCGTGAGGCGGAGGTGGCTCATGAGCTCGGTGAGTTTGCCGTCGGGGCGGTAGCCGAGGCGCTGCGCGATTTTCCGGATACGCTGCTTGGTGGCCGCGGGAATTTTCGGACTGTTGCGCAACGCGAGGGAGACGGTGGACGGGGAAAGTCCGGCTTCGGCGGCGATGCGGCGGGTGCTCATGGGGGCGGCGGAGCGGATGGTCTGGAGATTTGCGCCGGGGGGGAGCCAAGGCAGGAGCCACAGAGCAGCTCCGACACGGAGAGCACAGAGCAAGACCCTGTCATGGGCGCCGTGAATGCGGCGGGCGAGGGACGTGCGCTCCGGGGTAAAATGGGGTTCACGGAAAGTGGGACGAGGGTTGTGCGAGGCGGCGGTCCCGCCGCTCACGCGGCGGAGCTCCGGCGCTACGGTTTTTTGCGGAGGTGGCGATCGGCGAAAGCGAGATACTGCTCCCAGTCGTAAGCGGTGATGTCGTGTTTGCCGGTGCGGAGATGATAACCGACGGTGGCGCCGACGGGATGATCGACGGGCGGTTGGTCGGCGACGCCGAGGCCCGGCTGGCCGTAGAGGGCGTAGACGGGCTCGGTGAACCGGGCGGCGAGAAATTCGCCCTTGGGGTCGGCGTGAAGATCGAGGGACGCGCTGGCGACGTAGAGGGGGCGCGGGGCGACGAGGGCGAGGAGCTGATGTTGGTCGACGGGGAGTGCGGCCTCGCGGCCGTTGTAGGCGCGGAAGTTTAACGCGAACCAGAACGGGAAGTTTTGGTTGAGCATGGCGACGGTCTCGCCGAAGTCGCGTTTGCCGAGGGCGGCGCCGCCGGCGCCGGAGTTGTTGGAAATGACGAGGGCGAAGCGTTCGTCCTGGGCGCCGGCCCAGAGGGCGGCTTTGCCCAGGCGGGAGTGGCCGTGGACGGCGACGCGGCGGGCGTCGATCTCGCGGTCGGCGGAGAGGACGTCGAGGGCACGGCTGAGGCCCCAGGCCCAGAGGCCAATGGCGCCCCAGGCGTCCGACGCGCGTTTTTCCGTGGTGCCGGTGGCGAAGAGGGCGCCGACGGATTCGGCGAGACCGCCGACGTGGTCGGGGCAGAGATCGCCGTAGTAGGCGGTGACGGTGGCATAGCCGCGCGCGATGATTTTTTCGATTTCCCAGCGGTGGGCGTGGGCGCCGCGGGTTTTTTCGGTGGCGCGGTTTTGCACAATGCCGAACTCGGGGTTGGCGCGCATCCAGGCGGTCGAGACGGTGATGCCGGGGTCGGCGTTGACGCACTGGTTGCCGTAGTAATTCAGGCCGAGGAAGGCGGGGTAGGGCGCGGAGCCGGCGTTGGGCTGGTAGATGAGAAGGTGGAGCTTCGGGCCGTCGGCGCGGGCGGTGAAGTGCACCGTGACCTCTTTGCGGGTGGCTTGGCCGCCGAGGGCGGTGCGGTCGGTGGAGGTAGTTTCCCAGCGCAGGCCGGGCGGGCGGGCGGTGGGCGATGCCGTGGGGGTGCGGCCGTAGACCTCGCGGGCGAAGGTTTCGAGGAGGGCGGGGCGGTGGGCCCGCCAGGCGGCGACGTCGCGGATCGGCGTGCCGTCGGCGGCGCGGAGGATGTCGGGGAGGGGGAGCGCGCCGACCTTGGTTTCGTCGGTGTTGCTGGCGGCGAAGGCGGGCGGGCGCGGGCTGAGCGTGAAGAGGGTCGAGAGGGCGAGGGCGGCGCGGAGGGGGTGCATCGGGCGAGAGAACCCGGCCACCGGGCGGGTCGCGAATCAGAAATTTCCCTTGAGGCCGAGAGTCCAGCTGACGCCGTAGTTGCCGAAGCGGTAGAGGGCGGCGGGGATGTTGCGGGTGGGATCGCCTTCGTAGAGGAGGTTGGGATCGTTGAGAATGTTTCGGCCCTGAAAGAAGAGGCTGAGGTTTTTTGAGAGACGGAGGCCGCCGCTGAGGTCGAGCTTGAGATTGTGGCGCTGATAGCGGCCGAAGACGGTGGTGAAGGGGGTGTCGTCCTGCCAGACGGCGCCGGCGCGGAGGCTGAGGCGGGCGTAGCTCCAGCCGACGGCGCCGGAAACCTTGTGCGGGGTGACGCCCGGGAAGTATTGGTTGGCGTAGTTGCGCGTGTAGCTGAGGTTGACGTTGGCCGTGCGCAAGAGGCCGGGGAGGAACGAGAGGTTCTGATTGTAGGCGAGCTCCAGGCTGCGGTAGCGGTAGAGGGTGTTGTTGTTGGTGACGGATTGGAAATCGTAGGTCGCGTATTCGGGGTCGTCGGCGAAACCGAAGTCGGCGGCCTCACCGCGCACGGTGATGCGCTGGTCGCTGATCTCGGTCTGCTGCACGAGGAAGGTGAGGCTCCCGACGGGCTCGAAGTAGTAGGCGAGGCGGGCGACGTAGTTGTCGGATTTCTCGGGCTTCAGATTGGGATTGGGCGCGGTGATGAGCAGGGCCTGGTCGTTGATGGACCAGACGCCGGCGAGGGCGTCGACGGGCGGGCGGGAGATGGCGTAGCTGTAGCCGACCTGCGCGTGGAGATTGGGGCGGACGGTGTATTTGAGCGAAGCGCTGGGGAAGAAATTGGCATAGTCGCCCTCGCGGGTGACGCGCGGCTGGGAGAAGTATTGGTAGTGCATGCCGGGGATGGTGGTCGCGCGGCGGGTGGCGGTGGCGATCGGGTAACCGGCGGCGAGGACCTGGGCGGCGGTGAGCGGATCGAACTCGCGGGACGCGGACTCGGTGAGCTCCCAGCGAACGCCGCCCTGGAGCGAGAGTTTGCCGACGCGGGTGTTGGCCATGCCGTAGCCGGCGGTCACGTGCTGGCGGAAGTCGCGTTTGTTGGCGACGAAGGCGGTGTAGTAATTTTCGGCGGTGGCGATATTGGTGAAATATTCCGGGTGTTCGCGGTAAACGAGCGAGACCGCGCTGCGGTTGGTGAGGACGGGGAGATTGGCGAGGGTGAGGGCGCGGATGTCGCCCATGTTGGTATTGAACGGGCGCGGCGAGGGGAAGGCGGCAAAGGTGCCCGTCGGCGTGAGGGTGCCGTTGGGGTTGAGGATGTTGCCGCCGGGGCCGATGTAGCTGTAGGTCTCATACGGCGTGGTGTTGTCGGTCTTGCGGTTTTCCTCGGCCCACTTGCCGCCGAATTTCAGGAAGGTGGGGAGGCGCCACGGGAGGACGTATTTGGCGTTGGCCTCGGCGGTGTAGATTTCGGTGAAGGCGAAGCGACCCTCCTCGGAAATGCGGGGGTTGGTGAAGTTGGCGAGGTTGGACCAGTCGGCGCCGCCGGTCTGGACGATGGTCCATTCGGCGGAGTTGGCGCGGGGGCGGGTGGCGCGGAAATCGGCGCTGAGGGCGTTGAGGGTTTCGGTGCGGATGCTGCCGCGGCTCGAGGTCTCGTAGTCGTTCTTGGAGCGCGAGAAATTAGCGGTGCCGTCGAGGGTGAGGCCGCCGACTTTGTATTCGAACTTCGGGGTGAGCGTGAAGGAGTTGGTGAGCTTGATCGCGGTGCCGCCGCCGTAGGTCAGGGTGCGCGAGGTGTTCGCGGCGAGACCGTTGGTGCGAATGTCGGTGAGGCCGTCGCCGAGGACGTTTTGGCGGCCGGTGGCGGCGACGACGCCGTTGGTGGCGGCGTTAAAGGTGAGGGCTTTGGTGTGCGCGTTGTTCTCGAAGGCGTTGAACATCGTGGTGAGCGAGAGGACGAGGCGGTTGGTGGCCTTGAAATCGGCGGTCGCGGTGATGTTCGCCCGGCTGGAGAGGCGGGGGCCGTCGGTAAACGTCATGCCGGTGAGGACCATGGGGCGGAGGTCGCCGGCGACCGTGGCGGAGGGGGCGACGGTGGTCTTGTTGTAGGTGTGGGTGACGTATTGTTGTTCAGAGCGGATGGAGCTGCTGCTGACGCTGAGGCGGAGGCCGAGGCGCTGGTTCAAGAACACGTCGGAGTAGTCGAGTTGGTAGTTGGGGCGCCACTGGCGGTGGAGGTTGTCGTCCCAGCCGCGCGTCTGGCCGAAATTGGCGGCGTCGGGGGTGTTGAAGCCGGCGCTGAACGACCAGTCGACGCGGCGGCCCTTGCGGTCGAAGGCGCGGCGGGTGCGCATGTTGATGGAGCCGGCGGGGGAGTTGGCTTCCATGTCGGGGCTGAGCGTGCGGCTGACCTCGATGGATTCGATGGAGTTGATCGACATTTGTTCGAAGCCGACGGAGCGGGACTGGCTGCCGGCGGCGCCGTTGAGGGTGCTGCCGTAGGCGACGAAGGCATCGGCGCTGGCGACGCTGGCGCCGTCCATGGTGACGCCGACGTATTGCTGGTCGAGGCCGCCGACGCGGGGGCCGCGGCTGATGCCGTCGACGTATTCGACCTCGACGCCGGGGAGGAATTTGAGGAATTCGCCGACGTTGCCCTCGGTGACATCGCCGAAGGTGTCGGCGGCGACGGAGGTGGAGATGTTCATGTTGCGGCGCTGTTCCATGATGGCCTTGGCGTTGCCCTCGCGCTCGTGGGAGACGATGAAGGCCCCGAGCTTGAGGGGTTCGTCGGTCGTGCCCTTGCCGGGGGCGGCGGCGGCGAGGGTGCTGGCGAGGCTGATTTCGCGCACGGCGGTTTGGCCGCCGGTGACGGTGAAGGTGTCGGGGGCGGCGGTGTAGCCGGTGTAGGTGACGGTGAGCGTGACCGGGCCGGCGGGGACGGAAGGGAAGGCGAACGTGCCGTCGCTCTCGGACTCGGTGACGAGGGCGGTGCCGGCGAGGCGGACCTCGGCGTTGCGGACGTATTCGCGCGTCGCGGGATTATAGATGCGGCCGGTGACAGTGCCGGTGGCGGATTGGGCGGCGGCGATGGCCGGGGTGAGGAGGGCGGTGGCGGCGAGGAGGAGGACGCGCGGAGCGGGAAAGGCGCGAAGCAGGCAGCACGTGAGCAAACGGAGGGAGGTCATGGTGGGCGGTGGAGACGGCTTGAGGGACAGGACGGGCGCGCTGGGTCAGTTCGCGTCATCGGCCTTGGACGGGACGGAAAGGGGGCGAGCGACGGGAGAGTGACAACGGTAGGTTTGGTGGACGTTGACTGCGGAGGGCGGCGGGCGCAAGGGGCGGGAGGCGATGGCGACGCCGGTGGACGTTTTGGGACAGCCGTTCCGGCGTTTCGCTGCGGCGCGGCGGGTGACGCGGGATCCGGGGCGTTACGCGGTGCAGGTGTCGGGCGTGGGCGGGACGACGGGGGCGGCGCCCGTGGAGATTTATGAAGGGCCGTGAGCGGGGGAAGGGCGGGGCGGAGAAAACGCCCTACTTCGAGCCGAGGAAGTGTTCGAGGAAACGGTAGAGCACGGCGTTGGATTCGGGCGTGGGGTCGTGGAGCGGACGGTTCGTCATCGCGACGCGGTGGTCGTAGCCGAGGAGTTGATTCACGGCGAGGGCGTGGGTGAGCGCGGGCCAACGGGCGGGGGTGTCCTCCGCGCCGCCGCTGACGAGGAAGGGGCGCGGGGCCATGAGGGCGTGCAGTTCGTGCAGATCGTGGCCCTGCGCGAGGAGTTGCGCGTAGGCGCCGGTGCGCGGGGCGGCGGCGGAGACGAGGCCACGTGGGCGCGTGAGCGTCGGGTCGAGGCCGAGATACCACGGTTCCTGATAGTTGATGCTGGTGCGCGTCTCGTCGAAGACGACGCCGGGGTCGGACCAGACGGCGCAGGCGAATTGGTCGGAGAGGCACGAGGCGAACAGCGCCCATTTGCCGCCGTAGGAGTGCCCGACGATCCCGATGCGCGCGGGGTCGACGTTCGGCAGACGGGTGAGGGCGGTGTGAGCGTTGGCGGCGAGGTAGGCGAGGAAGGCGAGCGGTTGGCACTTCGCGCCGGCCTGGTCGGGATGGTAGGCGTCGCCGCCCGGCGTGCCGAGACAGAGGGCGACGAAGCCGCGTTTCGCGAGTTGGTAGCCGAAGTCGCGCAGGGGTTTCGTCGGCTGGCCCGCCGGGGTGAGGGCGAGGCCGGCGCTGGTGTGGGGTTCGTAAAATGGGACGACGACGGCGGGGAAGGGGCCGGGACCGCGCGGGACGAGGAGGATGGCGTTTTGAAAATAGCCGGGGGCGAGTTCGAGGCGAATAAAGTGTTGCTCGAGATTTTCGCGGGACTCGGTGCGGACGATTTCGAGTTGAGGGGCGGCCAGGAGTTCCGGCCACGGGCCGAGGAGGGCGAACCAGCGGGCGCGGAGCGCGGCGCGCTCGCGGGCCCACGCGGCGGCGGTGGTGATGCGAGAACCGTCGGCGCGGACGAGGGGCGAGCGGCGGGAGTCGGGTGCCGCGGCGGCGGAGGCGGGCGGCTGGAAAAAGGGCGCGAGGTCGGCCGGGAGGGGCGCGGCGGAGACGGCGAGGACGAGCGCGGGCCAGGCGAAGAGCAGGCGGAGGAGGCGGAGAAGGCGGAGGAAGATCATGGGGCGGGAGCGGGGCTTTGCCTGTCGGAAATGTCAGGAGCCGTAATTCGTGAGTTGGGTCGGGCCGTGCGAGAGTGAGGGCATGAGACGGTGTGTTCCAATCCTGTTTGTCCTGCTGCTGATGAGCGGCGTGACCGGCCTGCGGGCGCAGACGTGGGACGGCGGCGGGACGGATAATTTTTGGGGCACGAAGAAGAATTGGAGCCCGAATACGACCCCGGGATTTACGACCACGACCGATTTAACGTTTAAAGGCAGCGTGCGGACGACGCCGGACATGAACGGCAACCGCACGGTGAACTCGGTCACATTCGCGGCCGGAGCCGCGGCGTTTTCCCTTTTAGGTGCGAATGGTTCGAACAATGAAACGCTGACCTTTTCCGGGACAGGAGCGGGCATCACGCAGGCGTCGGTGAACGGCCAGACGCTGACGATGAACCGGATCAGCTGGGGTGCGGCGGCGACGATCACGACGTCGGGCGCGGGCGCGTTGACGATCGGCGACGGGACGGCGACGAGCGGACAATTTTATGGCACGGGCAATCTGACGAAGACGGGCACGGGCGGGGCGTTCGTGCTTCAGGCCAACCATGCGAACTGGACGGGCAATCTCACGATCAACCAAGGGATCGTGGAGGCGCGCACCAGCGGCAGTGCGTTGGGTGGCGGAGCGGGGGTGACCACGGTGGCGAGCGGGGCGGCGTTGCACCTGGGCACGGGCGGGCTGACGTTTGGCGAGAATCTCACGTTGGCGGGCGACGGCGTCGGCGCGACGGGAGCGCTGCGGAATGTCGCGAGCACGGGGACGAATGTCGTGAGCGGCACGGTGGCCCTCACGGCGGATGCGCGGGTGGCGGCCGACGCGGGCGGGACGCTGGTGTTGAGCGGCGATGTCTCCGGCGCGGGGCGCACGGTGACGGCGGCGGGCGCGGGCAACGTCGTGGTGTCGGGTCAAATTGCCACCGGCACGGGCGGGCTCGTGAAGGAAGGGGCGGGCGAACTGCGGTTGACCTCGCCGATCGGCAACACGTTTACGGGAGCGACGGTGATCACGGCGGGGAGCATCGTCACGGCGGCGTCGAATCAGTTTAACAATGCGGCGGCGATGAGCGTGGGCAACGGGACGCTGCTTTCGCTGAATGATTTCACGCAGACCGTCGGCAGCCTGAGCGGGGGCGGCACGGTGGATTTTGGGGCGGGCGGCACGGGGCAGTTGGTGCTGAGCGGAGGGGCGGGGATGTTCGACGGAGTGTTTACGGGGACGGGCGAACTGGTGATCCGCGCGGGAGCGACGCTGACCCTCGGGACGAATTTCAACGCGCCGAATCTCACGATTACGCTGGCGGGCGGCACGCTGGCGCTGAATGGGACGACCGCGACGTTCGGCACTCTGCACATCACGGGGGATTCGCTGCTCGATTTCGGTGACACGACGGCGTCGGCTCTGACGGTGGG
>JBIKOK010000228.1:0-10578 GCA_044358025.1 Opitutaceae bacterium | reverse complement strand
CGACTAATGCGGCGCATCAAGTGTTGGGCGGAGCGGCGGCCCAAAATCATACGGCGAAAGTGTGCCGCCGGCAGACACCGCGCATCCCGGAAACAGACACTTTTTCCATCGCAACGCCTCTTTTACCCGCGGGCTGATTCGTCCCGTCGTGGTAACGGCTTGGCATGGGGAAACCGGGTGCGTTCATTCGCGTGTGATCGGCCGGATTCAAGTGGTTAAACCCGCTTAACGCCCAGGCCGCCTGATCCTGCGACGAACGGCGATTTACGGCGGCAAAGCCTGTGAGGAAGGGCACGCGAAAAACCGGGCCACATCCACCTTCGCGTCAAATGGTCCCCCTTCCGTCACGTGGTTCACCCATTGCCGCGCCAGCGCCGGCGCGTGCAAGGCGCCCTTCGATCCGAGCCCGTTGAACACGCCAAGCCGCGCCATCGCGGGGTGGCGGCCCACGACCGGGTGCTTGTCCGGGAGGTTCACCCGCACCCCTGCCATCTGGCCCGTCACCGCAAACGCTCGGCCTGCCAGGAGCACCCGGGCGCTCGCCTCCAGCGCGTCGCGCGCCGCCGCCGTGGGGACTGCGTCGATCGCACCCGGCTGATGGGTCGCCCCAATCCACGCGACACCCGGCGAAACCGGCAACACCCAGTGCCCCCGGTTCAAGATCACCTCTGGCGCGAGCCCGTCGACGGCCAGCGTCAGCGTCTCCCCCTTCGAATACTCCCACGGCACGAAGCCAAACGCCCCGCCACGCGCCCCCGCCACTCCCGTGCAATCGATGACCAGATCGTGCCGCGCCAGCTCCGCCGCGACGTCCGTCACACCGGTCCGCAGCCGCCCCATCGCCCGCCAACGCTCGCGCGCCGCGGCCAGAAGCGCGGGCAGATCCACCCGCGCGGCGCCTTCGATCCAAAAACCGTCGTCCGCCTCCGTCGCGGGCCCCGCAAACACCCCCAGCTCTCCCCTCGCCCGCTTGTCCGCCAGCACGCGCCGCTCGCGTTCGTCGGAAAAAATCCGCCGCACCCGCATCTCACGCCACAGCGGCACGCCCAGCGCGACTTCGAGTTCCCGATACGCCGCCCGCGCCACCGGCAGCCGCCCATCGATTTCCCAGCTCTTCACCAGCCGTCGTCCCGTGATGGGATTGATAATCCCCGCCGCCACGCCCGACGATGCGGTCGCGTGTCCCGCGTCGGCGATGGCGAACGAAAAACCCGCCCGCTCACATGCCCACGCGAGCAGGGTTCCCGCAAGCCCTTGGCCGACGATCAGGAAGTCGGCACGCATGGGGAATCGAGCGCGCGCCCGGCACTCAACGCGCCACCCGCAGCGCCGGCAAACTCGCCGCGGCCGTCGCCTGGCCGTGGCGCTTGTTTTTCTCGTCGGGCGTGCGCAGTTGGAGGGTCTCCGCGAGCGTCGGGAACTCGGCGCGCAACACCGCCCGCGCCCGCTCCAGAATCACCTCGCCGCCTTCGCCCGACGTCACCCGCCCGAGGACCAGCAGGTTTCGCACTTCGTAGAACTCCGCGTAGTGCGCAATCGCGTAGCCAAAGCACACCCCGATGGACTCGTAGATCGCCCGCGCCCGCGCATCGCCGGCCTTCATCGCGTGCTGCACTTCGATCAATTGTTCCGGCAGCGGCAACGTCGCGGGAAAAGTGAAGCCCGCGCGCTTCGCGAGCCGCCCCACGCCCTGCTGCGAAAAATACTGCACGCCGCAGCCGATGTCGCCGGACCATTCGTCGCACGGCGCATCGGTCCGGTAGTCGATGGGGGCGAAGGCGAGTTCATTGAGCCACGGCGTGATGTTCCCCGCCGGGGTGACGTAGCCGCCCGCCTGGCTCGTGCCCATCGACACGCCGAGCACGGCATGGTCGTTCATTGACATGGAGCCCGCCAGTGCCGTGACCTCCCCGTCGTTCACGACCTCGAACGGCACGCCACCCCACCGCTCCTGCAGCGTGAAAAACATCCGCCGGATGTGTTGCTCAAACGCCTCCGCCGGCACCCCGCGAAACAGCGACGCCGCGCGCACCTCGTTATTCACATAGACGCCCGCTGCGCTGCCGCCGATCGCGTCGACGCGCGGCAGATGGGCCGCCGCCCGCTTCAGCGAGTCGTGCACCCCTTCGATATGGTAGCTCGGGTCGGTCTGAAAATACGGGTCCCACGCAATCTCCTCGGAGAATACCACCTCGCCGTCGATCAACGCCGCGGCCTTGCGGTCACTGCCGCCGAGATCGAAGCCGATGCGACAGCCGCCCAAGTTTCGACCCATCGGCAGACTCGTCTCGACCGTCGCCGGCAACGCGTCGAACGACGACGCCTCGACCGAAAATGCCCGGCCGAAAATTTTCTGCCCCATGAAAGCGTGGTCAAATGCCCGCGCCCCGGTCGGGCTGTAAATCTTCGCCAGCGCCGCCGCGATCTCGTCCGCGCCGGCGACGAGCACCTGCGGTCCGCCTTTCATCCAGAGCAGAAACTTCAAGAGCCGCTCCGCATAGGTCAACGTGAGCGCCGCCGCCGGATGCCCCGCCGAGAGCACGCGGCTGTCGTGCCGAAAGACCGCCCCGTCCGTCCGTCCGAGCACAATCGTGAAGGGCCGGGAACCGGAATCAACGGCCACGAGTTCGCGATAGGCCCGGTGCCACAGCGCCGCAGGCAAAAACTCAGGATCGAGGGACGGACGGAGTTGGGGAGCGACGGAGAGCATGAGCGTAAAATTTCGAGCGGCGGCAGCCGGGCAGGACATTATTTTTTCTCCGCCGCCCACAGCGCCGCGCCGACGATGCCCGCGTTGTTGAAAAACTCCGCCGGCACCAGCTTCGCCCGCGGTTTCACAAACTTGAAAAACTTCGCGTGGTCGGCGCTCACCCCGCCCCCGATGATGATCAACTCGGGCCACAGCAATTTCTCCAGCACCTCCACATACTCGTGGAGGCGGCCGCCCCACTCCTTCCACGACAGGTCCTTTTGCTCGCGCACCGAGGCCGCGATGTATTTCTCCGCCGACTTGCCGTGCTTGCCCCACGGGAAATGCCCGATCTCCAGCGGCACGACGACGCCCTGATACGCCAGACACGAACCGACGCCCGTGCCCAGCGTGAGCAGCAGTGCCTTGCCCGTGAAACCGCGGCCCGCGCCGAAATGCATTTCCGCGATCCCCGCCGCCGCCGCATCGTTGATCATCGCGATGGGGCAACCCGTCGCCTCGCCGAACAACGTCGCCCCGTCGCATCCGATGAACTTTTTATGGAGGTTCGCCGACGTCCAGATCGTCGAACTCTCCACCACTCCGGGAAAGCCGATGCCGATCGGCCCCGTCCAGGAGAAGTGTTTCGCCATCGCCGCCACCGCCTTCGCCATCTCGGCCGGTTTCTGCTCGGCCGTCGTCTCGATGCGGAACCGTTCCGCGAGCAGTTTGCCGGTCGTGGTGTCCACGGGCGCGCCCTTGAGCGCAGACCCGCCAATGTCGATGCCGAGGGTTTTCATGGGAGGGCGCGAGGCAAACGCCCGCCCCCGGGCTTGGCAACCCCCTCGTGAGCGCCGATGCCAACCGCCTGCGCTACTCTAAAATTGAAGCGACGAGCTCAGCACAAACTGCCGCTCACCCGGGCGCAGCCGCTGTGTGATGATGGGCCGGCCCGCGCCGTCGTCCTCCGCGATCCAGGGCAGCAGCGTGCGATCGTCGAGGAGGTTTTGCACGCGGAGCTGGGCGGACCAGCGGATCTTGCGTCCCATCGCGGTAAACGGGCGGGAATACTCCACGAACGTATCGAGATTCGTCGAAGGCGTGCTGCGAAACGGCCGCGTGGCGTCGAGCAGTGTGCCGGCACGCGCGAAACCGATCACGGGCGCGTTGCGCCACCGGAAGGCCCCGCCGGCCGCGAAGCCCTTCAGCCACGGCTCGCGCTCGAATTGGTAACGGCCGACGACGCTCGCCTGCCACTCGTGGATACGCACCTGCCGGATGCCAATGATGCGGCGGTCGTCGCTCTCCTCTTGTTTGATCAAACCGACGAGCTGCCCGATCGTCGTGCCGTCGGTGCTGACCACTGCGCGCGAGGACTGCCCCAGCCAGGCGGCGTAATTTTGCGCAAGATAGCGGAACGTGGAGCTGCCCTGATCCTGGAGCACGCTCACGTTGCGGCTGGCGTTGGCCAGCAACCGGAAGTTTTTCGTGATATTGGCGACCACTTGAAACTCGAGGCCTTGGGTTTTCTGGTCCTTCACATCGCCGGCCGCGGGATCGACGCGCTTGCTGCCGTCGATCGCATCCCAGATTTGGTTGATCCATGTCGTCTTCCGGCCGCGCGTGACCGCGGTGTCCTTGATGTTTTGCTGCGAGGTCTCGAAGTAGCCGAACGTGCCCATGACGCGGTCCTGGAACAGCGAGAGCTTGAGCCCCGTGTCCATCCCGCGACCGCGCACCGGGGGCAAAATTTCATTGGCGAACGTGCGCACGCCCTGGCTCACGGCCTGGTAGTTAATCGCCTTGTTCACGTAGAGGCTCACGTGGCGGTGCGGGTTGAGCACGAGACCATAGAGGTAGGGCCGGCCGATGCCTTCGACGGCCGGGAGCGGTGTCCCGCCCTTCGCCCCGGAAGAAAAAAGTCCGCGCGCATCGCGGACGTAGTTTGTCTGCGTGATCTTCGACTCGTCGCGCCGCAGGCCGGCCGTGATCGCCGCGAGATTATCGAGGAAATTGATCTGGCCCGCCAGGGAGAGCGACGCCACACGGGTAAAGTCGTTCCGCGGCTGACGCGTCTGCTCCCAGCTCGACCGGATGCCGTTTTCATTGATCGGGGCGAAATTCGACGTGAAGTAGCCCGGTCCGTCGGGTCCGAGATACGACCGGCGACGGAGATTATTTCGCGCATCGCTCAGGTCCGGCGTCGAGAGCGCGAGCGGTGTGAGATTCACCTCGGTGAATGTCTCAAGATAACCGTGCGCCGCCTCGTTGTTGTAGAGGCCGGCGAGTGAGATGCGGCCGAGGCCGCGGTTGAATACTTTCACCGCGCTGAAATCCTTTTCGTAGGACAACGTCGCGCGCAGCTGGTGGGTGTCGTTCGTCGTCTGGTCGATCTTGGGCGCCTGATCGGTGTAGGGACGGCCGACCTGGGGATTCGGCTGGCCGTTGGGAAGCTGAGCGTTGGTGTCGATTTCGACGGCGAAGCCCATGCCGTTGCCGTCGAGATTCTCGCGGTCGTTGTGATCCTTGCTCGCGCCGAGCTCGAGGTTCAGGCCGGGAGCAAAGCGATGCTGGACGATGACCGAGTAGTTCTGGTCGTCGAAATCCACGCGGTCGGCGTCGCCGGCGATATAGCGGGTGAGCGGCACCGGACGGTTCGGCGAACCGGAGCCAAAGCTGAACACGTTTTGCCGCGCCCCACGGATGAAGGGCCGCGAACCCCGGCTCATGCGCGACCAATCCATCGCGCCGACGCCGGGCACGTAGGCGGGATAGCCGTTGGTCGCGAGAAACTCGACGCCGGTGACGGCCGTCGTGCGCTGCGCCACGGGAACGATTGGCCGCCCCGCAGCGATCCAGGGGTTCACCCAGTCGAAGGTTTCGTAGGGCCGCGGGATCTGCTGCCGCAGCCGCGTGACCTCGGCGTTGGCGTAAAGCACGGTGTTCGGCGTGAGCTGCGCAGTGACAGTGCCGAAAATCGAGTCGCGCTTATCCTTCGCCGGCGCGTGCTGGCTCCCTCGGTCGTCGTGCAACACATCGAGGCGCAGCGCGAGTTTGCGCGGCACGATCACAAGATTGGAATCAACCGCCGTGCGGAATCCGTCGAACGAATCGCCGCGCAGCTCAAGGGTGTGCGAGGCGCGGCGAAGGTCGGCCTTGTTCGTCGTGGCGTCGATCGCGCCGCCGGGATTGCCGATGCTGAAGAGAATCGAGTTGGGGCCGCGCGTAAACGTGAGCCGCGACATATTGTAGGCGTCGGGCTTCGTGAACGACGTGAAGAAATTCGTGGAGATCGAGCCCGAGCGGTAGCCGCGGACGACGAAGGGCGTGCCGCTGCGCGGGCCGTTGGAATTGGCGTCGTCAGCCGTGTTCGTGTAGGTCGTCGTGCTCGGCACGTAGTCCAGCACATCGGCGTAGTTCAGCGCGCCGAGGTCCTTCATGAGATCACCGGTAATGATCGTCATCGCCGAGGCGACGTCTTTCACCGCCGTGCGCAAGCGCGTGCCGGAGAGCGTCTCGGTCGGCGCGTAGCCCGCGTCCTGATCTTCGCTGAGGATAAACGGAGACAGCGTGACGAGCGGTTCACTCTGGGACGGTGCAGTCGGCACGACCTGCGCCGATACGGTCAGCGAAGCAAAAACCGACCAACCGAGGGCAACGACCGCGGCACAGCGAGCGATATTCATGGCCATAAAAACGAAAGGGACGACGAAGCCTCACCCCGTCCGGCCCAGGAGCCCGGTCAGATCGACGGTGCGCCAGACCTGGCGGCTGAATCCGGCATACATCTGCGCTGTGACGCGGGGACCATCCACCGTCACGACCGCGTAGCCCGGCAGGTCGGCATACTCGAAGGCTTTGACGAACGGCTTCTCCGCCTCATACACGGCGCGACGGGCCGTCTCGGTATCGGGAGAAAACTTCGGCTCCACCTTGATCTGATCTCCGGTGTAATCGGCGAGGCCGGAGAGCGGCGTCTTCGCGGTGACAGCGGGACCGCTAATCACGCTGCTCAGCGCGAACTGCGCGAAGCGTCCGCCGCCGGCCGCACGCGCGAGGGTATTGTATCGGTGAATGTGCCCGCCGAGCACCAACGCGTGCTGCCGCCCGAGCAGTTCCAAAAACTTCTCCCGCTTGGCCTTCTCCTTCTCGCTGGCAAACACGTGCCACGTCGCCCGCGCGCCGTAGGGCACGACCGGCGGATGCACCACGACGAACAGGTGGTCGGCGGTGCGCTTCGCCGCAACCGCTTCAAACCACTCCAGGCTCGCGGCGGTCTGGTAGGCGTCGAAGAACGCGAACTGTGCGTTGCCGCTCTCGATGCTGAAAAACGCGTTGTTCACGGCGCCGGTGCCCGGCGCGACCGCCGCCGCCTCGCGCGAGAGGAACGGATGAAAGACCTTCGCAAACGCGTCGCGCGCACCCTCGCCCGTCACGTCGTGATTCCCCTTCGTGAAGAGGAACGGCGCCCCCAGCTTCGCGTCGCGGACGAACGCGACCGCCTCGGTGTTTTGCCGCGCGGCGAGTTCCTCATTGCCACAGAGGCCTTCGACGAGATCGCCCGCCTGCAGGACGAAGGCCACGCGCGTCGCCGGCGTGCGGTTGAGCTCTGCCACCGTCTCGCGCACCGTCGTAAACAGCTTCGGCATCACCTCGGCCGTGATCCGGCTGTAGTTTTTGATCTGACTGAGGTCGTTGGGATGAGTCTGGTCGAGCCAAGCGAGGTCGTGGTGCTCCAGCTTGTCGAAGTGGAGATCGCCGAGGAGAACGAAAGAGAACTTCTGCGCACTCGACGCGGAGGCGGCGGACGCACGTGGTAAAGAAGGCGCGAGAGCTACGCCGGTGGCCGTCGCCAACCTGCCGAGGAAATTTCGGCGGGTGAGCAGTGAGTTCATCAGATGCATGATGGAGAGCGTTCGAATCTTCGAAGGCTCACAGTGGATCGTCCTTTTTTTTCGATCCGCAAGCAGCATCACCGCTGCTGCGTAATCGTAACCGGCCCGATACTTCCCGGTGACCTTGCTCCGCGTAGTTATCCGTTCGGGAAAAGACCCATCTCGCACCCGATCCAGACGGATAACATCCCTGCCGGCTGGGCTAAGGAGCCGTCACGCTCAGCTCCGCCACGGCCGGCGGCGAATCGTCGAGGGCGTGTAACGCGGTGAAACGGAGATAACGGCCCGTCACCGGCGTCGCGAACGCGACCGTCTGCTCGATCGGATTGGCGCGGATGTTGGCAAACGCACCGGTGTCCGCGGTCGTCCATGTTTTCCCGTCTGCGCTCGTGGCCCACTCGTAGCGGTCGACCACGCCGCGCGCGCCGTCCGACGGGGGCAAATACGAGGCGGCCCCGATCGTCAGCGACTCGCCGAGGTCGATCACCACGACCATGGGCTCGGCCCGCTCGGCCCGCCACACGGAAGCCGGCGCATCGTCGATCATCAGCCGCGGCGTCTCCTTCACCCGTCCGGCCGCCGATGGCGCGACGACCTTCCAGCGCGCTTTGCTCACACTGAAACTCCGCGCCGCCAACTCGCCTGGCTTACCCGCCTCGCCATAAAACGCCCGCGCCCGGATCGTGCCGCCTTTCGCCAGCGGGATCGGCGCATTAAAAAGCGAAGACATCTCCGTCGGCTCGCTGCGGTCTGTGGTGTAGCGCACAATGGCTGCGGCTGTACTCGCCTGAATCGACACCGCCCCCAGGCGATTGCGGGTGATCGTCGGCGCATCCAGCAACACCGGCTCCGCGTAGAGCCCAAATTCCGCGATCGCCGGCGCCACCGGCGCCTGGGTGATGCGCAACCGCACCTTTGCCGACGTCACGCGCGCCCCGCGCACGAGCCGGCGGTTGCCCACGCTCGTGCCCGACGCGAACTCTTCCCACTGGCCGTCGCGCCACGCATCGACCGCAAACGCCTCGATCCGCTGCCCCAACGGCAGGTATTCGCGCAGATCGACCACATTGAAGGTTTTCGGCCCACCCAGATCGAGCACGAGCTCCGGTGTCGTCACCGCATCGTCCGTCGCCCAGTAGGTTTCCCGTTTTCCGTCGAGCACGCGGTCCGCGGCAAACGCTTGGTCCGCGCTGCCCCCGCGCGTGTGGCTCGCCGTGAGTTTCGCGCCCGCGGCGAGGTTCGTCGCGAACGTCAGATCGAGCAGCCGGCGAAACTCGCGCAGCGATTTCACGTCGTTGGCGTGAATCACCCCGCGGCGGTCCGGCGGCAGATTGAGATTCAGGTCCGCCCCGCGGCCGACGGATTTGTAGTAGATCTCGAGCAACTGCGCCGGCGTCTTCACCGCCGCGTCCTCCCCGGCGTGATAAAACCAGCCCGGGCGAATCGACACGTCGCACTCCGCCGGGAGCCACTGCGTGCCGGGACGTTCGCCGGAATTGAGGCCGGCCGAACCGCCGCCCGGATAGCGCATGGGCTTCGTCATGTCCAAGGTCGCCCAACACGTCTCGCCCGCGATGCCGTTCTCGTTCCCGACCCAACGGAAGTCCGGCCCGGCATCGCTGAACATCGACGCCATCGGCTGCAACTCGCGCACGATGGCCCACGTGTTCGGCCAATCGTAGTAACTCCGGTTGTCGATGCTGCGCTTTTCGTTGGCGCCGCCATAGTAGCCGTCGCCGCCGTTCGCCCCGTCGAACCACACCGTGAAGAGCGGGCCATAGTTCGTCAGCAGCTCACGGAGCTGGTTTCTGTAATACGTGAGATACTCCGGGCGACCATAGTCGCGGTGGTGGCGATCCCACGGCGAAAGATAGACGCCAAACGCGAGCCCCGCCCGCCGGCACGCCTCCGCCATCTCCCGCACCACGTCACCGCGGCCGTTTTTCCACGGCGAATTTTTCACCGAGTGCTCGGTATAGTTCGAGGGCCACAGGCAAAATCCATCGTGGTGCTTGGCCGTGATAATCAGCCCGCGCAGTCCGCCTTCTTTGGCGGTGCGCACGATTTGGTCCGCATCGAACGCCGTCGGATTGAACACCGCGGGCGCTTCGTCGCCCAGCCCCCACTCGCGATCCGTAAAGGTGTTTACCGTGAAGTGCACAAACGCGTAGGCCTCCAGCGCGTGCCACTGCAACTGGCGTTCCGTCGGCAGCGGGCCATACGGCGCAGGCGGCGGGACCGCGAAACTGCTGGACACCACGACGCAGGCCAAAGTCAGGCGGAAGGGGCGCGGAAAGCACATGCGCAGGAGTGAAAGCCATTCTGCCCCCGCCGCCAAGCGCCCCGCGCCGCATCGCCCGCGAATTACGACGTGTCGCGCGGTCCGATACTAACTGCCGGCCAGCCCGCTTTTCGCGTCGAGCCGCCGTTGGCTCATGCAGAAAATCCGCCCATGCGCCTCCTGTTTGGTTCCCTGCTTGTGCTCGGCGGTCTGACCGCCTGCACCACCCAAACCAGCGTCGCCCCGACCCAAGGGGAACGCCGAAACCCTCGCGGTGATGGAGCGCGCCGCCGATTGGCAGCTCGCGAATCCCGGCAAGCACACGCTCACCAACTGGACGCAAGGCGCACTTTTCGCCGACATGATGGCCCTCGATCACCCGTCCTCCAGTCCGCGTTTCCGTGAAGCGATGGTCCGCATAGGCGACACCCACCAGTGCCAACCCGGCCCGCGCAAATATCACGCCGACGATCACGCCGTCGGCCCAACCTAGGTCGAACTGGGGCAGCGCGCCAAAAACCCGAAGAGGATCGCGCCGCTGCGCGAGCGCTTCGACGCCATCCTCGCCAGCCCGCGCGACTTCCCGACCGTCACATTCAAGCAGAGGGGCATCGGCGAGCTTTGATCGTGGTGCGATACGCTCTTCATGGCGCCGCCCGAGTGAATTCGCCTCTGGCCCGCGACGGGCGACCACCGTTACCTCGATTTTACGG
>JBIKOK010000227.1:0-10606 GCA_044358025.1 Opitutaceae bacterium | reverse complement strand
TGTTCCAGCCGATTCCGTGACATAGCCATTTTATCCCAAATACCTTGGCGGCTCGTGCTTTATGCACGTGTCCAGACTCATCCCATGAGTCATGAGAGGGTTCTATGTCATAGGAATGAGCGCCGCGCACAGGTTGGCAAGGATGCTGCTAACCGGGATATCAGTCGGAACTGATTCCGATGTCTTGTATCCAGCAAACCTCCCATACCTGCCAATGAAAACTCGTCTCCAACTCGCGGCGGCTCTCACGCTCGCCTCTTCCCTGACGGCCTTCGCCGATGTCAAAGTGAACGATAGCCTCTCCGTCGGCGGCTACGCCGCCGGCTCCTATCGAAACACCGAAATCGATCCGGGTACTTCCGTCGACAAGTTCGACCTTGATGCCGCGAAAGCCCTCTTCACCGGCAACTTCAAGCCTGTCACGGGCGTGGTCAGCCTCTTTTACCAGCCCGGCGCTCCGAGCGACGTCACCGTCCTCGATGCCTTCGCAACCGTCGACATCGGCGGCGGCACCTCCGTCACCGCGGGCAAATTCCTCAGCTACCTCGGCTACGAGGCGTTCGATATCCCGAACATGACCCAGGTCTCCTACGCCAACGGCGATTTTCTCGGACCGATCCCCGGCTACCACACCGGCGTCCGGCTCGACGGCGGCGACAAAGACACCGGCTGGGGCCTCGCCCTCCTCGACTCCGTCTACTCCGGCCCCAACTACCTCAAGGGTGACGGCGAACTCAAGCGCAACGCCGGCTTCGAAGGCTACTTCACCTACAAGGCCATCCCCGACGTCACCCTCTGGGCCGGTTTCGCCTACGACACCAAGGGCAACGTGATCCACAAAAACGAAGAGATCCTCACCGTCAATTTCTGGGCCAGCTATAATCTCACCAAAGCCGTAACCGTGGCGGCCGAGTGGGTCTCCAAAGACGGCGGCCCCGGCGACAAGGGCTACAACTGGCTCCTCTTCCTCAATTACGCCGTCGACAAGAACTGGTCCTCCGCCTTCCGCGTCAGCGGCGAAAAACTGAGCAACGGCGGCGCCTCGTTCACCAAGCTCACCGTCGCCCCGACCTACAAGGTTAACGACAACTTCTCCGTTCGCGCCGAGCTATCTTACTACGACTACAGCAAGCACACCGCCGACAGCGCGACGTTCTTCGCCGTCCAGTCGATCTTCAAGTTCTAAGCCCCCCCGCGGCCCACCGCCGCTGTTCCTTGCTTCTCCCCGGTGGTCGCGCGATTCCGCGACCACCGTTTTCTTGCCCGCGCCCGGCGCGGAACCGTCCCCCGCTTCCCTCACCTGATCCGTTCTCACCGCTTTCGCGGCGGCTCAGCGACTGCTTTGCCTCCGTATCTCGTCCAGCCCACCTCCCGTCCCATCATGATCACCAAAATCACCCAACTGCTCAGTGTCGGCGCCCTCGCGCTCGGCGCTTCGTTCGGCACCGCTCACGCGGCCGAAACCGTCAAAGTCGGCATCCTCCACTCCCTCAGCGGCACCATGGCCATCAGCGAAACCTCGCTGCGCGACGTGCTGCTCTTCACCTTCGACGAGATCAACGCCAAGGGCGGCGTCCTCGGCAAAAAAATCGAGCCCGTCGTCGTCGACGGCGCCTCCAACTGGCCCCTCTTCGCTGAAAAAGCCAAGCAGCTCCTCGAGCAAGACAAAGTCGCCGTCACCTTCGGCTGCTGGACCTCCGTCTCCCGCAAATCCGTCCTGCCCGTCTACGAGAAGAACAACGGCCTTCTCTTCTACCCCGTGCAATACGAGGGCGAAGAAGAGTCCCAGAATGTCGCCTACACCGCCGAGGCCGTGAACCAGCAGGCCACGCCCGCCGTCGACTACTACCTCGCCGAGGGCAAAAAGAAGTTCTACCTCCTCGGCTCCGACTACGTGTATCCGCAAACCACCAACCTCGTGCTCCTCGAGTACCTCCTCAGCAAGGGCGTCAAACTCGAAAACATCGGCGGCGGCTTCAAAAAAGACGAGTCCGGCAAGATCATCTCCGCCGGCAAATACACCCCCTTCGGCCACACCGACTACCAGCAGATCGTTTCCGAAATCAAACAGTTCGCCGCCTCCGGCGATGCCTGCGTGATCTCGACCCTCAACGGCGACACCAACGTGCCTTTCTTCAAGGAATACGCCGCCGCCGGTCTCAGCGCGGAAAAGTGCCCCGTCGTTTCCTTCTCCATCTCCGAGGACGAATTTCGCGGCCTCCCCGCCAAGCAGCTCGTCGGTCAGCTCGGTTGCTGGACCTACTTCCAATCGATCAACACGCCCGCCAACAAAAAGTTCGTCGCCGACTTCCAGTCCTGGCTCAAAACCACCAAGACGCCCGGTATCGTGAAAGACGGCCGCGTCACCTGCTCGCCCATGGTCCTCAGCTACGTCGGGGTTTACCTCTGGAAAGCCGCCGTCGAGAAGGCCGGCTCCTTCGACGTGGACAAGGTCCGCGCCGCCTACAAGAGCGGTCTCTCCTTCGACGGTCCCGGCGGCAAGGTCACCACGCAAAAGAACATGCACGTCACCAAGAACGTCTTCATCGGCGAGACCAAGGCCGACGGTCAGTTCAAAATTGTGAAGTCCTTCGACAACGTCTACGGCGAGCCCTGGCTCAAAGGTAAGTTCAAGGCCAAGTAAGCCGCGCCCGCCTCGCGTTTCACGCGAAGCATCGCACTGACACAAAAACTTGCGGGGCGGGTGCTCAAACAGCACCCGCCCCTTTTGTTTGGCACAGCACTAGCATTCATGGATCGCACCCTCACGATGAATTTTTTCCATCGCGCCCGCCGCCTCCTCGTCCTCGCTGCGCTCAGCCTCGGCCTCGCTGCCCACGCCGCCGCCCCCGCGCGCCCGATCATCGCCCAGGCCGCCCTGGCCGAGACCCCCGCGCAGCGCATCGCGATCATCACCTCGCTGATCGGCTCCGGCGACGAATCGATCCAAGGCCTCCTCGCCGCGTGGAAAGAAGACGCGCTCTTCGTCTACGCCGCGCCCGAGGGCGCGAAAATTCCCGTCCAACTCTCCGGCGACAAAGACGAGAAAGATTCCCAGGCCGCCACCCGCGTCGACACCGGCCAGCCCCTGCTCTCACCCGCCGGTCAACCCCTCCGCCTCGTTGCCGCCGATCTCACCGCCGTCGAGCACACCAGCGCCCTGCGCCGCGCCATGAAAGCCGTCCTCGACCTGCTCGATCTCTCCACCCCCGATCTCAAGAAACGCATCAGTGCTATCCAAACCCTCGGGTTCGCCCAAGACGCCGAGAAACTCGCCGCCCTCCAGGCCCGTCAAAAACTCGAGACCGCTCCGGCCGCCCAACTCGCCCTCCGCGAAGCGATCGCCCTCATCGGACTCAAAGACGCCAGCACCGAGGTCAAACTCGCCTCGCTCCAAGAACTCGAAGCGCTCCACCCCATCGGCAGCGCCGACGCCCTCCGGGCCGCCCTCAAGGAGGCGGAGGCCGCCCAACACCCCTCGCTCGCCGCCGCCGCCCGCGCCGCGCTCAACGCCGTCGACCGCCACCTCACCACCGTCAACTTTTTCGGCACCCTCTTCCGCGGCCTCAGCCTCGGCAGTATCCTCCTCGTCGTCGCCCTCGGTCTCGCCATCACCTTCGGCCTCATGGGCGTCATCAACATGGCCCACGGCGAGATGATCGCGGTCGGCGCCTACACGACCTACGTCGTCCAAAATGTGTTCGGCACCGGACTCGCCCTCTCGCCGTTCGGTTTCTCCTTTCACCTCCCGGGGATGAACACCGGCGGCTGGCTCTACGAAAGCTACTTCCTCTTCGCCCTGCCGCTCAGCTTCCTGTCCGCCGCGCTCGTCGGCATCGCCATGGAGCGCACCGTGATTCAGTGGCTCTACCGCCGCCCCCTCGAGAGCCTCCTCGCCACCTGGGGCGTATCCTTGTTTCTCCAACAATTCTTCCGCCGCGTCTTCGGCTCCAACAACGTCCAGGTCTCCAGCCCGAGCTACCTCTCCGACAACTGGACCTTCAACGACATCATCTTCGGCTGGAACCGCGTCTTCGTGATCGGTTTCGCCGGCCTGATCGTCCTCGGCGTCTGGCTCGTCCTCACCCGCACCTCCCTCGGTCTTCTCATCCGCGCCGTGATGCAAAACCGCAACATGGCCTCGTGCATGGGCGTCCGCACCGAGCGCGTAAACATGCTCACCTTCGGCCTCGGCAGCGGTCTCGCCGGTCTCGCCGGCGCCTTCCTCAGCCAGATCGGCAACGTCGGTCCCTCGCTCGGCCAAAGCTACATCGTCGACTGCTTCATGACCGTCGTCGTCGGCGGCGTCGGCAATCTCCCCGGCACCGTCGTCAGCGCCTTCGGCATCGGCCTCGCCGACCAATCGCTGCAACAAATCCTCCTCAATCCCGTGCTCGGCAAAATCACCGTGCTCATCGCCATCATCCTCTTCCTGCAATGGCGCCCGGCCGGCATCTTCGTCACGAAGAGCCGCAGCCTCGAGGGCTGATCCCGCTCCCTCCCCACGCCACCCGCCCGCATGAGCGCTCCCACCACCCGCCGCATCGAGTTCATCGCCGTCGCCGTCATCGCGACGCTGCTGATCGTCGTCTTCCCGCTGCTGAATTCCTACGGCGTCATCAGCAACTTCACGCTCAACCTGTGGGGCAAATATCTCTGCTACGCCTTGCTCGCGATCTCCGTCGATCTCCTCTGGGGCTACACCGGCCTCCTCAGTCTCGGCCAGGCGCTCTTCTTTAGCCTCGGCGGCTACATGCTCGGCATGCACCTCATGCGCATGATCGGCGACCTCGGCCAATACAAGAAACCCATCCCCGATTTCCTGATCTTCCTCGGTTGGACCGAACTGCCGACTTTCTGGAAACCGTTTTCCAGTTTCCCCTTCGCCGCCGCCATGGTGATTCTCCTCCCTGGCCTGGTCGCCCTCGTCTTCGGCTTCCTCGCCTTCCGCTCCCGCATCAAGGGCGTCTATTTCTCGATCCTCACCCAGGCGCTCACCTACGGGGGCTCGCTGATGTTTTTCCGCAACGACATGCTCATGGGCGGCAACAACGGCTTCACCGACTACAAATTCCTCCTCGGAGCCGACGTCCGCGACGCCTCCACGCAACGCGCCCTCTTCATCGCCACCGCCGTCACCCTCGTCCTCGTCTACCTCGGCTGCAGTTGGCTCAGCCGCACCAAACTCGGCCTGATCCAGCGCGCCATCCGCGACGGCGAAAACCGCGTGCTCTTCAGCGGCTACGCCGCCGCCGGCTTCAAGCTCTTCATCTTCGTCGTCGCCGCCCTGATCGCGAGCGTCGGCGGCGCCCTCTACGTCCCGCAGGTCGGCATCATCAATCCCTCCGAAATGACCCCCGACAAATCCCTCGAAGCCGTCGTCTGGGTCGCCGTCGGCGGCCGCGGCACCTTGGTCGGACCGGTGATCGGCGCCATCGTCGTCAACGCCCTCAAGAGCTGGGCCACCCGCGCCTACCCCGACCTCTGGCTGTTTTTCCTCGGCGGCATGTTCATCATCGTCGTCCTCCTGCTCCCCGGCGGCATCGTCAGTCTCCCCGGCCGTATCAAGACGTGGTGGGCCCGCCGCACCGCCGCCTCCGCCGCAACCGCCGCTCCCGTCGCATCATGACCACCCCCCGGGAAAAGACCCATCTCATCCTCACCGTCGAGGGCGTGAACAAGACCTTCGACGGCTTCAAGGCCATCACGAATCTCAATTTCTACCTCGACCGCGGGGAACTCCGCACCGTCATCGGTCCCAACGGCGCGGGCAAATCCACCTTCTTCGATCTCATCACCGGCCGCACCAAGCCCGACACCGGCAAGATCGAATTTGGCTGGGATACCGACCTCACCGCCCTCAACGAATACGAAATCAACCGCCTCGGCATCGGCCGGAAATTCCAAACCCCCTCCGTCTACGGTGACCACAGCGTGTGGGAAAATCTCCTCCTCTCACTCAAGGGCCCGCGCGGCGTCTTCGCGACGCTCTTCCACCGCACCCGCTCCGAGCAGCGCGACCGCATCGACGAACTGCTGACCCTCATCCGCCTCGACGCCAAACGCGACTGGCTCGCCGGCAAACTCGCCCACGGCGAAAAACAGTGGCTCGAAATCGGCATGCTCCTCGCCCAGGACCCGCAGGTGCTCCTCGTCGACGAACCCGCCGCCGGCATGACCGACGACGAAACCCATCGCACCGGCGAACTCCTCCTCTCCCTCGCCGGCAAACACAGCATCGTCGTCGTCGAACACGACATGGCCTTCGTCAAACAGATCGCCCGCGACGGCAAGGTCACCGTCCTGCACCAGGGCACCGTCCTCTGCGAAGGAAAATTCGACGAGGTGCAGTCCGACACCAAAGTCCGCGAGGTCTACCTCGGCCGCGGCAAACACGGCACCCGATGAACGCCCTCCTCCAACTATCCTCCGTCGAAACCGACATCGCCGGCTCGCGCATCCTCCGCGGCGTCACGCTCACCGTTAACGCCGGCGAGGTCGTCGCGCTCATGGGCCGCAACGGCGTCGGCAAAACCACCACGCTCCGCACGATCACCGGTCTCCTGCCTGTGCGCAGCGGCACCGTGACCTTCGAAGGTCAGGACATCGCGAAACTCGCCCCCGATGTCCGCGCCCGCGCCGGCATCGCCTACGTGCCCCAGGGCCGCGACATCTTCCCTCACCTGACCGTCGAGGAAAACCTCCACGTCGGCCTCGTCGTCCACCGCCGCGGCCGCGCCTCCGACCGGGAGGGCCTCGAGCGCGTTTACAGCCTCTTTCCCGTCCTGAAGGAAATGCTCGCCCGCAAGGGCGGCGTGCTCTCGGGCGGGCAACAACAGCAACTCGCCATCGGCCGCGCCCTCCTCACCAAACCGAAGCTCCTCATCCTCGACGAACCCACCGAGGGCATCCAACCGTCGATCATCGACCAGATCGGCGACACGTTGAAAAAACTCAAAGCCCCCCAGGCGCCGGCCGACGTGTTTCAGCGCGCCGCGCACGACGTCCAAGAAATCAAGCTGGCGGTGCAGCTCATCAAACAGGAGCACTCCCTCGCGATTCTCCTCGTCGAGCAATACGTCGATTTCTGCCGCGAGGTCGCCGACCGCTACTACGCCATGGACCGCGGCGCCGTCGTCGTCTCCGGCGCGATCGCCTCGCTCACCGACGAGATCGTGAAAAAACATCTCCAAGTCTGATCGCGGTGCTGTCTTGATCTCTCCGCTCTCCCCTCTCAGCTCTCCACTCCGCCGATGCACCTGACTCCCCGTGAACGCGAAAAACTCCTGATCGTCACCGCCGCTGACCTCGCGCGGCGCCGCCAGGCCCGTGGTCTGAAACTCAACTACCCCGAAGCCATCGCCATCATCACCTACGAGATCATCGAAGGCGCCCGCGACGGCCAACGTGTCGCCGAACTCATGAGCTACGGGACGACCATCCTCAAAGTCTCCGACGTGATGGAGGGCGTCGCGGACATGATCCACGATGTCCAGGTCGAGGCCACGTTCCCCGACGGCACCAAACTCGTCACCGTCCACCACCCGATCCGCTGACCATGATTCCCGGCGAAATTATCGTGGCCGCCGCCGGCCCGCTCCCCGCAAATCTGAATCTCGCGACGCTCACCCTCGAAGTCGCCAACACCGGCGACCGCCCGATTCAGGTCGGCTCGCACTACCACTTCTTCGAGACGAACGCAGCCCTCCGCTTCGACCGCGCCGCCGCCCGCGGTTTCCGCCTCAACATCCCCGCCGGCACCGCCGTCCGCTTCGAAGCCGGCGACACCAAGGAAGTCGAACTCGTCGCCCTCGCCGGCCTCCGCGAGGTCTACGGCCTGAACGCAAAAATCAACGGCAAGCTCGACTCAAAATCCAAACAGAAACGAGTCACACCCCAGAGACCCAAAGCTCGCTGAATCTGTCTTCCTCCGTGGCCTCTGTGCCACCTCCGTGACCTCTGTGTAACCCTCCGTCTTTCGTTCTCCGTCCCCTCCCATGCC
This sequence comes from Opitutaceae bacterium, assembly GCA_044358025.1. Classification (GTDB taxonomy): domain Bacteria; phylum Verrucomicrobiota; class Verrucomicrobiia; order Opitutales; family Opitutaceae; genus GAS368. The sequence continues at coordinate 2,604 of JBIKOK010000227.1, read as the reverse complement.
TCTCAAACTGAGCCGCCGCCAATACGCCGAGATGTTCGGCCCCACCGTCGGGGACCGCGTGCGGCTCGCCGACACCGATCTCTTCGTCCAGGTCGAACGCGACCTCGTCGCCGAGGGCGGCGGCTACGGCAACGAAATCAAATTCGGCGGCGGCAAGGTCATCCGCGACGGCATGGGCCAGTCGCCCACCGCCCTCGACAAAGACTGCCTCGACCTCGTCATCACCAACGCCCTCATCCTCGATCCGCTCCTCGGCATCATCAAGGCCGACATCGGCATCAAACACGGCCTCATCGTCGGCATCGGCCACGCCGGCAACCCCGGCATCCAATCCGGCATCGGCTCCGTCTACGCCGACCCGAAAACAAAAAAGAAAAACGCGATGATCGTCGGCGCCGCGACCGAAGTCATCGCGGGCGAAGGCCACATCGTCACCGCCGGCGGCATCGACACCCACATCCATTTCATCTGTCCGCAGCAGGTCGACGAAGCCATCAGCTCCGGCATCACGACGATGCTCGGCGGCGGCACCGGCCCCGCCCACGGCACGTTCGCCACGACCTGCACGCCCGGAAAATGGAACCTGCACCGCATGTTGGAGGCTGCCGAAGCCTTCCCGATGAACCTTGGTTTCCTCGGCAAGGGCAACTGCGGCACCGCCGCCCCGCTCCGCGAGCAAATCCTCGCCGGCGCCATCGGGCTCAAGCTCCACGAGGACTGGGGCACGACTCCCGCCGCCATCGACGTCTGTCTCGGCGTCGCCGACGAACTCGACGTCCAGGTCGCCATCCACACCGACACGCTCAATGAGTCCGGTTTCGTTGACGATTCGATCCGCGCCTTCCAGGGCCGCACGATCCATACGTTCCACTCCGAAGGGGCCGGCGGCGGCCACGCCCCCGACATCATCCGGGTCTGCGGCGAGCCCAACGTCCTCCCGTCCTCCACCAACCCGACCCGGCCCTTCACGGTCAATACCATCGACGAGCATCTCGACATGCTCATGGTCTGCCACCACCTCGACGCCAAGATCCCCGAGGACGTCGCCTTCGCCGAGAGCCGGATCCGCCCCGAGACCATCGCCGCCGAAGACTGTCTCCACGATCTCGGCGCGATCTCGATGATGTCCTCGGACTCGCAGGCGATGGGCCGCATCGGCGAAGTCATCATCCGCACGTGGCAAACCGCGCACAAAATGAAGACGCAGTTCGGCGGCCTCGCGGACCCCAAGGGCAAAGCGCATCCCGCCGCCGATAATTTCCGCGCGCTCCGCTACCTCGCGAAATACACGATCAACCCCGCGATCGCGCACGGCATCAGCCACATCGTCGGCTCGATCTCCGTCGGCAAACTCGCCGACCTCGTCATCTTCAAACCCGCGCTCTTCGGCGTAAAACCCGAGACCGTCCTCAAAGGCGGCTTCATCGCCTGGGCCAACATGGGCGATCCAAACGCCTCGATCCCCACTCCGCAGCCCACGTTCTACCGCCCGCAATTCGGCGCGCACGGCAAAGCCCTCACTTCGACGAGCCTCACCTTCGTCAGCGAAGCCTCGCTCCGGAAGGGCAAGCTCGCCGACCTCGGCCTCGCCCGCCGCCTCGTGCCCGTGCAGCGCTGCCGCAAGGTCGGCAAACGCGACATGGTGCTCAACGACGCGCTCCCCAAGATCGAAGTCGATCCCGAGACCTACACCGTCAAAGCCGACGGCCGCCTCCTCACCTGCGAGCCCGCCAAAGTCCTCCCGATGGCGCAGCGCTACTTCTTGTTCTGAGTCGCCCCTGCTTCGCTCCGCTCATGCAGTTCGTTTCCGGCCCACTCGCGGCGGCTGATCCCACGCTCCCCGAAATTGCCCTGCGCGTCGAACGGCTCACGCTCGCGAAACGCCTCTGGCGCGGCACGGCCGAGGACGGCACCGAATTCGGCTTTGAACTCTCCAGCCCACTCAAGCACGGCGAGTCGTTTTTTCAGTCCGCCACCACGCGCTACACCGTCCAGCAATCGGCCGAGTCCGTCGTCGAAGTATCCCTCGACGTCACGCCCTCCGCCGCCGCCGGCATCGGCTGGGCCGTCGGCAATCTTCACCTCGAACTGCAGTCCGAGCCGACGCGCCTCCTCGCTCCCGACGAGCCCGCCGTGCGCCAACTCCTCCACCGCCTGAAGGTCCCCTTCACGCAAACCACCGCCATTTTCCGCCCCGGCCGCTTTGCCCGCGGCCCACAACCCACGCATGACCTCGGCCCCAGCCATCAACACTGACGCGGCCTGGCTCGTCGGCCTCCTGCAGGCGGGCGACTCGTTTTACCCGACCGGGAGCTATGCGCACTCCTTCGGCCTCGAAGGCCTTGTGCAGCAGGGCGTCGTGCGGGATCGCGCCACACTGCGTGATTTCATTTTCCTGTCGGCGCTCCCTGCTCTTCGGCACACCGAGCTCCCGCTCGCCGCCCACGCGTGGCGCGCATTCGCTGAAACCAACTGGGCACGCATCGGCGAACTCTGCGTGCTCTCGGCCGCCCTCAAAACCGCGCGCGAAGCCCGCGCCGCCTCCGAAAACATCGGCCGACAGCGCGCCGAACTCATGGCCTCACTGCGTGTGCACCCGCTGGC
>JBIKOK010000051.1:0-34854 GCA_044358025.1 Opitutaceae bacterium | reverse complement strand
CCCTCTCGTCAAAGTTTCTTTTGCAGGGCGGCGCCTTCAATATCAATTCCACCAGCATTCCGGCGTGGGCGGCGGTGCTCCGCTCCGTGCGGTTTCCGGCCCCGCAGTCCTTTCGCTACCTTGATTCCTCGTTCGGCAGTGGCACGACGAGTGACACCAACACGGGCACGAATCCGATCACGTCGGCGGATGCCCAGTTCTTTCGCTTCTCCCATTCGGCCCACGAAACCTACAAAGCGGATTTCGGCTACGCCGCCAGCACGGTCGCCCCGCCCACCGCGCCGGATATTGTTTCTGCCGCCAACACCCACCTCTTCCGTCAGGGCATGCGAACGCTCAATGCGAGCCAAGTCATCGGGCTCGCCACCGCGATCGTGGACGCGGTGAAGGCCAAACATGCGGCCAGCGGTCCGTTTCGCACGATGGAGGAGTTTCTCGGCCCGCTCGCGGGTGCGCCCGACAGTCTCATCGAGCAGGCGATCGCGGCGGCGGCGTGGACGGATGTCGCAGGGAATTCCAAAATCGGGTTGAATCAGGACATTCCCGAATTCAGCTCCCAAAAGCTCATTCAGGGGGATATTCTGACCGCCCTCGCGCCCGTGCTCTTTCCCCGCTCCGACACCTTCGTGATTCGCGCTTACGGCGAGGCGGTGAATCCGGCGACGGCCGCGACGGCGGGCCGCGCCTGGTGTGAGGCGATCGTGCAGCGCGTGCCGGAGTATTTTGACCCAAACCCGGCGACGGGCGATGCGCCGGAGATCGCGCCCGCCGCGCTTAGCAGCGCCCTCAATCAGGCCAACGGACGCCGGTTCAAAATTATTTCTTTCCGATGGCTCACGCGCTCCGACCTCTGACGCTTGGCGCCGCTGTTTTTTCGCGGCGCGTCGCCCTCGGCGTGTGGATCGCCCTGCTGGCGTTTGCTTTCGCACCCCGTGCGCCCGCACAGACTCCGCGCGCCGCCGAGCAGGCCGGGCGGTTCACCGTTTTTTCGGCGCGCCCGGTCGCCGACCTGGGGTTTACCCCGCGCGCAGGCGCCCCGCGGCAGCCCGTGGTGTTCTACCCGACGGCGCGCTCGCCGCGCTACGACTATCGCAGCGCGATGCCGCTGCGGTTCACCGATGGCCCGAGCGGCGCGGTCGTGGCCTCGGTGACTATCCCGCCCGATATCCGCGACGCCTTGCTGCTTTTTACGCCGATCAAGCCCATCCCGCCCTCCGGCCTCCGCTATCAAGTCTCCGTCCTGGACGACAGTGCGCTCCGCCATGGAGCGGGCGCCCTGATGGTCATCAATCTGAGCGGGCTGGCCCTGAGTGGCACGGTTGGAAACCAAGACGTCACTCTGACCGCCGGGTTGAACCCGCCGTTGGCGACCGCTTCGTCGGCGAAAATTGTCCTCCGCACGTCGGCGGGGGGGCGCACCTATCAGGCCTATGCCGGGGCGCTGCAGCTGAAGAAAAACGAGCGCGCCCTGTTGATTCTCTTTCCGCCGTTCTACCAAGGCTCGCACGAGGTCCAGTCGCGCCTGCTGGTGGACGATCCGACGGCGGCGCAGGTGGCCGTCCCGGCGAAAAAATAAAAAAACGCCGCACGCGGGAAGGCGTGCGGCGAAATTTGGTGCCAGAGGACGGGATTGAACCGTCGACCAAAGGCTTATGAGTCCTCTGCTCTACCACTGAGCTACTCTGGCGGGAAGAGGGCGGAAACGTGCAGGTTCCCACGGGAAAATCCAATCAAATTTTCCGGACCCTGTTTTCAACGCACCGGATTGCCTCCGTTTCTGCCCGCCTGAGCCACCGTTCCGCGCGGTTGGCGCGGGCTCCTTTCCAGCCGGGGACCGCGGCTGCTTGCGTCGATTTGGGCGAGAACCCGTTCGGCTGTGGGCAAGAAGACACCCGGTCATTGCCAGGAAGTGGCGCGCTTCCGCCAAAATCTGCGGCGTCGCGGTCCGCCCTTCCCGCTATTTTCCGCTCCGATCCGTGTCGACCAACGCTGACAGCAAACGTCCCGGGGGACGTCGCAGTGGCTCTGACGCTTGGGAAAAAGCGCCCTCGGCCTCGTGCTGCGCGCCCGTCGACGGGGGCGCGTCGGTTCGGCGGGAGACGATCGGGCGGGCGGCCTCACCGGGCACCGCTGGATCGGCGCCCCGCCCGGCGCGTCCCCTTTTTTGCCGCAGTCTAGCCCAAGCCTTCAACCGCTCCGTCCCATGAAAACTACCCGGGTGTTCACGTCTTGTTCGCTCCTCGCGCCGACCGTGCAGACCGCGCGCCTGCACCCATCTCCGCGCCCACGGTTCATCGGCCGTTGGTTTCATCGCGGGATATTTGCCGCCGCCATAACGCTCGCCGGCGCCGCTCCGGGCTGGGGGACGCTGCCGGCGACGGATGTTGCACCGCTCGCCACTCGCGCGACGACGGCGTCCGACGGCGGATTCGCGGGCCTGGCCGGTGCCCCGGATCGGGGGGACACGGTGGCCGCGCCGGATCGCGCCGCCTCGGCGGCCACGCTCTATGTGAGCCCCTCGGGCAACCAGATTGCGCCCTACGGCAGCTTGGCGGACGCGACCCGTAGCATCCAGAGCGCGGTCGATCTGGCGGCGGCGGGGGACGTCGTTTTGGTGGCCGCCGGCACCTACGTGCTCACGGCCCCGATCCAGATCGCCAAGGGCATCACGGTGCGGAGCATCGACGGCGCCTCCGTCACCACGGTCGATGGCAACAATGCGACGCGCTGTGTCTTCCTCAATCACGCGAGCGCCGTCGTGGAGGGATTCACGATTACCCGCGGGCTGGGGCAGGGCGGAGGGGTTTATGTCGAGGCCTTCGGGACGGTGCGGAGCTGCACGATCGCCGACAACCGCTGCGTGCAGACGCAATCCATCGCGTTGCCGGGCGGGGCCGGTGGCGCGGGCGTGTTCCTGCACAACGGCGGAACCGTGGAAACGTCCCTGATTACCGGCAACAGCATCACGACGCCGTTCACCATGGGCGCCTATGGCGGCGGGATCTATTGTGACGGCGGCGGGCTGGTTGACCGCTGTCGGATCGAAAATAATTCCGGCAGCGACGGCGGCGGCGGCGTGTATGTCAACGGTAGCGGCAGCGTGCGCAATTGCCTCATCGTCGGCAACCGCGCGACGGTTAACTACGGGGGCGGGATCGCACTCTGGAAAGGCGGCGTGGTCGAAAACTGCACCGTCAGCGCCAATCAGGCCTATCGCGGGGGCGGCCTCATGGCGATCAGCGACAGCGGCGGGACGACGCCGCAGATCCGCAATACGATCATCTTCGGCAATACCGCGGCCTCCGAATACGCCGACGTCAACGTCGCGTGGAGTTATGGCGGCGGCACCTACACGAACAATTGCACGTCGCTCAACAGCTCCGTCGCGCCGCTGCCGGGCGCGGGCAACCTCACCGGCAATCCGCTGTTCGTGAACACCGCCGCGGGCAACTACCGCTTGCAGGCCGGTTCGCCCTGTATCGACAGTGGCGGCACGCTCGCCTGGACCGCCACGGCGGTCGATTTGGACGGCCAACCTCGGACCAACCAGGGCACGGTGGACATGGGGGCGTTCGAAACCGTCGTCACCGGGGCCGTTCCGGTGATCACGAGTGCGACCACCGCCGCGGCGACCGTCGGCACAGCCTTCAGTTTCCCGGTCACCGCCAGCCATTCTCCGACCGCCTTTGCGGTGACCGGCACGCTGCCCTCCGGAATCGCGTTCAATCCCGCGACCGGGGTCTTCAACGGTACGCCGACGGCGGCCGGCGCCAGTGCCGTGACGTTGACCGCAACCAACGCCACGGGGACGAGCGCGGCCGTCACCCTGACCATTACGGTGACCGCCGCGCCGGTCGCACCGGCGATCACCACGCAGCCCCAATCACAAGCCGTGGCCGTCGGAGCCACGGTCAGCTTTACCGTCGTGGCCACGGGCACGCCGCCGCTCACCTACCAGTGGACGAGGAACAACAGCACGCTCGCCGACGGCAGTCCGGCGTCGCTCGCCGTCGTTTCCGGCGCCCAGTCCGCCACGCTGACGCTCACCGGCGTGCAGGCCGGCGATGTCGGCAACTACGCCGTGGTCGTCGGCGGCAGCGGGACTTTTGTCACCTCCAATCCCGCGACCCTCACGGTCGGTTCGTCCGGCGTCGGCCCTTCGCTCTATGGCGGGCTGCTGCGCAGCCAAACGGCGCTGGTGGGGCAGACGATTGCGTTTGGAGTCACCGCGGCCGGTTCGCCGGTCCTGACCTACCAGTGGAACAAGAACAGCGCGCCGATCTCCGGCGCCACCCACGCGACGCTGAATTTTCCGAGCGTGCAGTTGACCGACGCCGCCACTTACACCGTTGCGGTGGCGAACACCTTCGGCTCGATCACGTCGGCGGCGATGCGGCTGACGGTGGCATCCGCCGCCCCCGCCAACGACCACTTGGCCAACGCGGCGGTAATCACGGGCAGCACGGCCACCGTCAACGGCACGAATGTCGGCGCCAGCGTGGAAGCGGGCGAACCCGATCACAGCGGGTTTGCCGAGAGCGGACACAATCACGGCGGCTATTCCGTGTGGTGGCAATGGACGGCCCCCGCGAGCGGCGCCTATGCGTTGGCCCTGACCGTTGCGTCCGGCGGCTATCTCGATCCCATATTGGCAGTCTACTCCGGCTCGACGTTCGGCGCCTTCACGCGGATCGTCGGGGGATTCGGGGGCACCGTAAGTTTCTTTGCCTCGGCGGGAGTGTCCTACCGCCTCGCCGTCGACGGCAGCTTCGGCTCCGCCAGTGCCTTTACCCTGGCGCTCGCGCCCACGACCGGCGAGGCCGTGGCGATTCTCCATCAGCCGATGGGCCAAGGCGTGCTGAATGGTCAGGACGTGTTCCTTTCCGTGACGGCGGCCGGCACCGCTCCCTTGATGTATCAGTGGAAGAAGGCCGGCGCGGCACTCGCCGACGGCGGCAACGTCGTCGGAACGTCCACGTCGATGCTCCGGATCAGCTCCGCGCAACCCACCGATGCCGGCGACTACACGGTGGTCATCACCAACCCGCTCAACTCCGTGACGTCCAACGTCGCCACCGTCAGCATCGGCGACCCGGTGGTCAATTATCCGCCGCAGTCGCAGACGGTCAGCGTCGGGGGCACCGCGGGCTTCGGTGTCTCCGCTTCCGGCACGCCGCCGTTGACCTATCGCTGGCGAAAAGGCTCTGCCGCGCTCACCGACAGCGCGACCCTCTCGGGATCGACCACGTCGTCTCTCCTGCTGAGCAACGTGCAGTTGGCCGACGCCGGTGACTACTCGGTCGTCGTCACCAACGGCGCGAGTGCCAGCGTCACGTCGGCAGCCGCGACGCTGACCGTCAACGCGGCGCCTCCTGGCCCCGCCAACGATCACTTTGCCAACCGCACGGCTCTCACCGGCCTACCCGTCACGGCGACGGGCACGAACGTCGGTGCGACCCGCGAAACCGGCGAGCCGACTTACCACGGCAGCGGCGGCGGTTCCGTCTGGTGGACCTGGACGGCTCCGAATAGCGGTAACGTCATCATCGATACGAACGGCAGCGCCTTCGACACGCTGCTCGGCGTTTACACCGGAACGTCGCTGGCTGAGCTCGTTCGCCTTGCGGACGACGACGACGCGGGCGAGGGGTCGGCGAGCCTCGTGACGATTTCCGCCGTCGCCGGCGGTGTGTATCAGATTGCGGTCGGTGGCTTCGGCGGCAGCGCCGGCAGTATCGCACTCCATGTGACGGCCGCGGGCGGCGGCTCGGCGGTTCCCGCGATCACGAGTCTCAACCTAGCGGCGGCAACCGTGGGCACCGCGTTCACCTACTCGATCACCGCGACAAATGCGCCGACCGGCTTCGGGGCCACGGGCCTCCCCCCGGGCCTGTCGCTCAACCCGACGACCGGCGTGATCAGCGGCACCCCCACCACCGCCGGTTCGTCCAATGTGATCCTCGCGGCCACGAACGGCAGCGGCGCGAGCCCTGATTTTACCCTGACGATCGTCGTCAGCGCGCCGGTGGCTCCCACGATCACAGCGCAACCGGTCTCACTGGCGGCGGCGCCGGGCGCGACCGTCACGTTCACGGTCGTCGCCAACGGCACCGGGCCGCTCAGCTACGTGTGGCAGAAAAACGGTGTGACCCTCGCTGACGCGACCACGGCCACGCTGACCCTCGCCAACGTGGCGTCCGCCGCGACCGGTAGTTATGCGGTGGTTGTGACCGGCGCGGTGGGCAACGTGACCTCGCGGGCCGCCCTCCTTTTCGTGGGCGTGCCGGGTCCCGTGGTCGCGGTTTCCGCGGGCAGCGACTTCAGTTTGTTCCTGACCAACGACGGCGTCGTGTGGGGCATGGGCAATAACAATTCGGGTCAGCTGGCCGGTTGCGCGATGCCGCGGCAGGTCCTGCCGGCTCCGGTTGCTTTCGGCGTGCAGAAAATCGCGGCGGGGCTGAATCACTCGCTGTTCCTCAAAACCGACGGCACCCTGTGGTCGGTCGGTTTCAACGTCTCCGGCCAGCTGGGCGACGGCACCACGACCGCACGCGACGTGCCCGTGCAGATCGCCACCGACGTGGCCGCGATGGCCGCGGGTTATTTCCACAGCTTGTTCATCAAAACCAACGGCTCGTTGTGGGCGGCCGGCGACAACACCTCCGGCCAACTGGGCGACGGCACCACGACCAACCGGCTCACTCCCGTGCAGGTCGTCGCCAGCGGCGTCACGGCGGCGGCGTGCAGCAACTGGCACAGTCTCTTCCTCAAGTCCGACGCCACGCTGTGGGCGACGGGCGCCAACGACTCGGGGCAGTTGTGCGACAGCACGACCACGAACCGGACCGCGCCAGTTCAGGTCGCGACCGACGTTTCCGCGGTCGCCGCGGGCTGGTTCTACAGCCTGTTCGTGAAGTCGAACGGCGACCTTTGGGCCGTCGGTAACAACGACTACGGCCAACTCGGCGACGGCACGACCACGAGCCGCGCCGCCCCGGTGAAGATCTCCACCGTTGTCGCGGCGGTCTCGGTCCGCTTCAGTCACGCGCTCTTTGTGAAGACGAACGGCACGCTCTGGACCATGGGCGAAAACACCCGCGGCGAGTTGGGCGACGGCACGACCACCGCGCGACTCTCGCCGGTGCAAGCGGCCGTCGACGTGACCGCGGCCGCGATCGGTTACCGTCACACGCTCTTCATCAAGACCGGCGGTTCGCTCTGGGGAATGGGTGACAACGGCTACAGCGAACTTGGCGACGGCACGACGACCAACCGCAACTCGCCCGTGCTCATCGTCGGATCCGCGACGGCCGATCAAAGTCTCGTCGGTTGGTGGCCGGCCGACGGCAATGCGCTGGACGCAACGTTGCGCAACGCCGCGGGGGTCGTCCACGGCGGCGTGAGCCATGCCGTCGGGCGCATTGGCCAGGCGTTTGTCTTCGGCGGTGCCGACGGTTGGGTCGATCTGGGCACGCAGACCGGCGACTTCGGCACGGCCGATTTCTCGATCGCGCTGTGGGTGCGGCTCAACGACGTCACCCGCGAGCAGGTGTTGATCGAAGATTACGTGGAGAACGAATCGACGCACCCCGGCTGGGGGATCAACTTCAGGGACGGCGCCCTCTTCTTCGGCTACAACGGCGGGCGCCAGCTGGTGTCGTCCGCCGTCGCGGCGGAGACGTGGTATCACCTGGCGGTCACGCGCTCCGGTGCCGCGTTCACCCTCTACCTCGACGGCGTCGCGGTGGCGACCGCCACCGACACCGCCGCGCTCGCCAGCACCGCAGCGCTGAAGCTCGGTCACCGTGGCGCGCCGGGCGACACGGCGGGCTCGGTCGATAACCGCGGCTTTTTCCTCAACGGCGCGCTCGACGATGTGCGGATCTACAACCGCGCCCTCGGCAATACCGAAGTCCAGACGCTCGCCACCCTCATCCCGATCATCGAGACCCAGCCGGTCGCGCAAACGGTCGGCGCAGGGCAGACGGCGACATTTACCGTGACCGCCTCCGGCACGCCTGCTCCCACCTATCGCTGGCAGGGCTCGACCGACGGGGCGCTTACGTGGAGCGATCTGGCCGACGCGACGCCTTATAGTGGGGTGACCACGGCCACGCTCACCGCCACCGCCACGACGATCCTCAGTCGCACGCAATTCCGCTGCGTGGCCAGCAACCCGGCCGGTTCGACCCCCAGCAGCGCCGCGCTGCTCCGCGTGGCGCCCGCGACCAGCGGCTTTTCGGGCAACGACGCGTTTGCCACGGGAAGCAACTGGAGCGTCCCGACCATTCCGTCCGGCGGCGGACGCCTGGCCTTCGCCAACGGTCGCCTCGAGTATTCGGTCGTGCCGTCGGCCGGTGACGACGTTGCGCTGCGGGAGTGGACCGCGAATGTCGGCTCCTACACGCACGACTGGTCCGTGCAGGTGGAGGTGCATCTCGCCGCGATGACGCTGGGCTCGAACCACTACGTGAACCTCAACCTCATCGTCATGAACGCCGCCGACGCGCTCAAACCGTTCGGGCAGTCGAACATGATGGACATCGCCATTGACCGCTATGGGACGGGTTCATCGACGGTGCATGATTTCGGCGGCGACCTCAGCGGAAACGGCACGCGGGTTCCGACGAGCGGGATGATCGAGGTCGTGAACAGTTCGACCGACGCCGCCCTGCGCATCAGTTTTAACAGCACCACCAAAGCGCTTACGTCGTGGTTCGACGCTGACGGCGCCGCGAACGGCTACGCCTGGGTGCAACTGCAATCGGTCAACATTGGTTCGGGCACCTACACGTGGAACATGACCGACAGCGGCGCGTTTGCGGTCGTGCTTGCAGGCGGGTCGAGCGGGGTGACCGTTACACCCGGGCAGGGTCACTTCGATAATTTTCTCGCGAGCGAACTCGCGCCCCCGGTGATCGGTACGCAGCCTGTTTCCCAGACCGCGGCCACCGGCACGACGGTTACCTTCACCGTCGGCGCGACCGGCACGGCGCCGCTCACGTATCAGTGGAAGCTCGGTCCTTCGAATCTCGTCAACGGCGGCACGCTTTCCGGCGCGACGACGCCGACGCTCACGCTCACGGGCGTGCAGCCCGCCGATGCGGGCAGCTACACGTGCGTCGTCACCGGGGGCAACGGCACCGGCAGCGCCACCTCAAGCCCTGCGTTGCTCACCGTCACTTCCGGCGCTCAGCCGCTGATGATCACCGCACTCCCGCGCCATCAGACCACGGTGGTCGGTGGCACGGTGTCGTTTGCGGTGACGGTCGCGGGCACGCCGCCGTTCACCTACCAATGGAGAAAGAACGGCGAAACGATTCCGAACGCGACCAACGCGACGCTCACGCTGACCAACGTCCAACTCGCCGATGCCGCGGCCTACACGGTCCAGATCACCGGCACCAGTGTGATCACGTCCACGCCGCTGGCGCTGACGGTGGCGGCGGCCCCCCCGGGCAACGATCTGTTTGCCAATGCCACGACGCTCACCGGTGCGACCGTCGCGGTCACAGGGACCAACGTCGCCGCGGGTTTGGAATGGGGTGAGCCCGATCACGTCGGCCATGCCGAGGCCGGCCAGAACCACGGCGGCGCCTCGGTGTGGTGGAAATGGGTCGCTCCCGCCACCGGGGCCGTGGCGGTGGACACCATCGGCAGCAATTTTGACACGCTTCTGGCGGTCTACCGCGGCGAGGCCTTCAACGCGCTGACCTTGATCGGCGCCGACGACCAAGGCGGCGGCAACACCACGAGCGCGCTGTCGTTCGCGGCCACGGCCGGCACGACCTACTATTTTGCCGTGGACGGATATTCCACCGCGACCGGGGCGATCCAGCTGCAGGTGGCGCCGACGACGGCCACGGCCCCGTCGTTCCGCTCGCCGCTCGCCGACCGGACCGTTCCGGCCGGTGCGAATGTCGGCTTCTACGCCGCCCTGAACGGCACCGCTCCGTTCACGTATCTTTGGAAAAAGGACGGCATCGACGTGCCCGGCGGAACCACGAACCCGCTCACGTTGCGCAACGTGGCCGCCGGCGCCGTCGGCAGCTACACCCTGACGGTGACGAACGGAGTCTCGGGCACGACCTCCAATGCCGCCGTGCTGACCGTTTCGGGCGAGATGGGCCCGCTGGACATCCAGACACAGCCGCAGGCGTTCACGGTGCCGGCGGGCGGCAACGCCTGGTTCGGCGTGTGGGCCACGGGCACGCCACCGATTTCGTATCAGTGGCGGAAGAACGGCACGGCCCTCGTCAACGGCACCGCCGCCGGCGGCGCCACCATTGCCGGGGCCGCGAGCCCGACCCTCACGCTGAACGGCGTGCAGGTGGGCGACCTCGGTGCCTATACCTGTTACCTCTCAAACGGCCTCGGTAACCTCACGTCGGACGCAGCGGCGCTGACGCTCCCCGCCACGTCGGGGATTGAGGGCTATGGCATCGCCAAACTGCAACGGACGACACAGGTTTCCGCGGGCGCGCCGGCGCCGCTTTCCGCCACGCCCTTCGCGTTTGAGGCGCGGGTTTTCGGCGGCAGCATCGCCGGACTCCCGCCGCCTTCGTTCACGACCCCGGCCGGCAGCGCCGTGACGGCCGCTTCACTCGCCTACGATGCGAACAAGGTGCGGTGGGAATATTCTTCCCCGGCGAGCTACGCCAGCCTGGCCGCCCTCACGGCGGATTTCCTCAACGGCTCTTATCCGTTTACGGTCAATGCGGTGTCGGTGAATCTCGCGCTCTCGGGCTCTGCGCCGGTGCCGGCGTCGCCGCGAATCAGCGGAGGCACCTGGTCGGCCGACGCGCTGCAGGTGGTGGCGGGCAGCGACTACGCCCTGACCTTTGATCCGTTCTCCGATCACGTCGGCAGCAACTACGTCGAACTGAAGATCGTCGTGCCCGGCGGCCTCAGCTTCCGGCGCGGCAGCTTCGATGCGTCCACGGGCAGCTTCCTAATCCCGGCCGGGACCCTCACGGCCGGCAATACCTACCAGGCGCGTCTGGAATTCTATAACCTCACGACCCTCGATCCGACCTCCGTCCCCGGGGCCATCGGACTGGCCGGCGTCGGCACGCAGCTGAGATTTCAGATCGCCGCCACTGCCGCGGTCGCCGCGCCGGCGATCAGCAGCGCTGCCACGGCTGCGGCGACGGTTGGCACCGCGTTCAGCTACTCGATCGTCGCCACCCCCGGCCCGATCACGCTTTACGCGTTCACGGGCACCTTGCCGGCCGGGCTGGCGCTCAACTCGACGACCGGTGTCATCGGCGGCACGCCGACCGCCGCCGGCGTTTCCACGGTGACGCTGACCGCCACGAACGCCGGGGGCACCAGTCCGGCTTTCACGCTGACCCTCACGGTCAATGCGGCCTCTGTCCCGCCGGCCATCGTGACGCAGCCGGTCTCTGTGGCGGTTGCGGTTGGCCAGTCCGCGTCCTTCACCATTGCCGGCACCGGCACTCCCGTGCCGACCTACCAGTGGCAGCGCCAGCCGGCCGGCACCACGGGGTTTGTGAATCTCGCGGAAGGTTCCGGTTACTCGGGCGTCACGACCGCGACATTGTCCATTGCGGCCGCTACGGCGTCGATGAGCGGCGACCAGTTCCGCGCGATCGCGTCCAACGGTATCGGGACTCCCGCGACGAGCGACGCGGCGACCTTGACGGTCAATGTGGCGCCCGTGTTCACCAGCCCGGCCAATGCCACCTTCGCGACAGGTCGGGCCGCGACGTTTGCCGTCGTGGCCACCGGCCAACCGGCTCCGACCTACACGGTCACGACGGGTGCGCTGCCGACGTGGGCCACGCTCAACGCCACGACGGGCGCACTCACCGGCACGCCGCCGAACGTCACGGGTGCGCCGTTCGCCTTCACGCTCACGGCGGGTAACGGTATCGCTCCCGCCGCGACGCAGGCGTTCACGCTTACGGTCGTCCTAGGTGTACCCCCCATCATCACGACTCAGCCCGTCAGCCGCACCGTGGCGGTCGGCACGGCGGTTTCGTTCACGGTGGTCGCCGGCGGCACCTCTCCGCTCGTCTACGAGTGGCGCAAAGCGGGCGTGCCGATTAACGGCGCGACCCACGCGACCTTCGCCATCGCCAGCGCCCAGACGACCGACACCGGCGCTTACTCGGTCGCGATTGCCAACGGCATCGGCACCGCCGTTTCCGATGTCGCCACCTTGGGCGTGATTCCGCCCGGATCCGGCGCCACGCAGGCGGTGCTGTCCCCAGGCTATCTACCGGGCGGTCAGCTGACCGTCACCAACACCTTCACGTTCACCGGAGCGCCCGCCACCGGCCTCGGTTGGCGCGTGTTGTTGCCGCCCGGCTGGCTCTTTGTCTCGGCGAGTCCGGCGCAGGGCGACACCAAACCCGCCCTCGGCGCGACCGATCTGTTGGAGTGGGCCTGGTCGACGCCGCCCGCGAGCCCGTTGACCTTTACCTATACGGTCAGCGTGCCGGCCGGCCAGACCGGCCCGAAGGAGATCGTCGCGCTAGGCATTCTGCGACAGGGGCTGGCGCCGATCGAGCTGCTGGCCCAGCCCGATCCCCTGCTGGTGGCGCCCTATTTCGCGCACAGCGCCGATACGGACCGCGACAGCCGCATCTCGCTCCTCGAACTGACGCGTGTGATCGAGCTCTACAACACGCGCAGCGGCACCGTCCGTTCCGGCCGCTATCGGCCGCTCGATGGCACCGAGGACGGCTTCGCGACTGATCCCGACGGCAGCGGTGGTGCGCCGGCGAGCTTCATCCGGCTCCACAGCGCCGACACCGCGCGCGGTCCGACACCGCGCGACGGCCGGATTGATCTCGTCGAACTGACCCGCGTCATCGAGCTCTTCAACACCCGCAGCGGCACCGTGCGCACGGGTGCGTATCACATCGAGGCCGGGACGGAAGACGGGTTTACGGGCGGACCGTGAAGGTTTGCCGCGTGTCCCTCGCGTGATTAGCAGGCGGGCGTCACCCGGATCGTTTCCGCGCCTCTCGGCTCTTCGCGCTCTGCGTCACGGTGATTTTTGCGGCGAGGCAGGGTGGGAGGGGACGCGCCTCGGTTCGTCCCCTCCGGGCATCGCCCGCCGCGCCGCCTGTCTTGGCCCCGCCGGGGCCGGGGAGTGCCGGGACCCGACCGGACCCGGGCCCGCCCGGCCGGCCGCGCGGTTGCCAGGGCTGCCGCCGCCCGCGACGTCGCGCCCCGCGGGGTTCGGGGCGCTGACCTGCGCCCAGGCGTGGACCGGCGAACAGCCGCCGGCGCTCGCGGTGTTTCGCGCGTGGACGGACTATTTTCCCAATCCCGGCACGGTCGCCGCACGTTCTGGCCTCGAGCCCGAGGGAGTCGCCCTCGGGCGGACCCGTCGCGCCGCGCTGCGGCTTTTGATCGAAACGGATCCGCTCGCCACGCTCGACGCGACCGTGCCCGCGGCGCTCCGGGTGCAGTGGCCCGCGGCCACTGTCGCGGAGTTGGAGACCCGTTTTTTCCGCCGTCGGTGATTTCACGGTGTTGGCCTTCGACTTCGAACCGCTTGGACTCATCCGCCGCCAACCGGCCGGCCTGAGCACGAGTCCGTTTCAATCCACCGTGCAATGGCGCGGCGGCCCGTAGTATCGGCCGTTTGTCTACGGCCCGCGTGCGGGGCAGACGACGAAGGTCGGCCGCCGCTGCACGGCGTGCGGCTCGACGACGTGGTGGCCCTGCATGAGGCGGCCGTGCGGGCGCTGGAGGCGGACGAGACTCCGGTTGCTGGCCTTCCGGTCACCGCCGTGGGGCTCGGCGCGGATCCATCCGGCGCCCTGGTCGCTGAAATCGGTGAAGGATTTTTCCGTTTCACATCTCCTGCGGCCGCAGTCGAGGCCGAGCGTCGTTTCGCTTCCACCGAAGCGGGGCTCGGCCCGGACCAGATTCCCCCGATCGACACCGTCGGGTTCGGCGCGTTGCCCGTGGCCACCGATCCGGGCGCCCGCAATGTGGCGCTGCCCGCCACGGCCTGGACGGTCGGCGCAAAGAAAATTCTCCACCTCCTCGTCGATTTCTTCGAGCTCGTTAGCGAACTGAAAAACGGCAGCACGATGTACACCGCCGCCTACGTCCAGAACCTAGCCGACACCCAGGTTACCCTCTACCACGCCGCCAGCTCTTACGGGCAGACGACCCTCACCAACACGGTCTCGTCCCGGGTTTACCGTCAGCCCCAAACCGCGGCCTACTGAGCCACCACGGGCACCACCGGCGCCCGCACCCTCTTGCACACCGACGCCCGCACGGCGGCTTTCGCCGACTTTGCCCTGTCAAACGACGACCGCATCATCGTCGTCTTCCCGGGCCCGAGTGAGCGGCACGCTGTCCTGCGCGCCGGCTACACGGTCGGTGGGACGGTGACGATCACGGGCACACTCACTCACTTGCGCTGGGGCTGCGACCGGCGCGAGCTCTGAGGTGCTGTTGCCGGCGGGTTGGAGTTTTGCGGCATCCACCGGTGACGTCGGGACGGTGAACCCAAGCGCCGGCGGCGGCATCTTGGCTGACTGGACTTGGGCTTCGCCGCCGGCGGGTTCGATCTCCTTCACCTACACAGAGAATGTCCGAGCAGGAACGACCGGCCGCGTCGCGCTCGTTGCCGGTGCGGAGGTGCGGCAAAGCGGCGCGACCATTCCATTGTTGGCGCAACCCGCCCCGCTGTCCCTCGTCACCGCCGCGACGCGCCGCACCGCCGACTCCGACGGCGACGGCAAGATCAGCCTGTTCCGGGCTCACGCGCGTGATTGACCTCCACAACGGGCGCAGCGGTACGATGCGGACGGGCGCCTATTCGGGTGACGCGACGAGCGAAGATCGTTTTGCCACCGACGCGACGCGCAGCGGGCCAGCTGCATCGGTGTCAATTGCACTCCTTCGACACGAACCGCGACGCGCCGTTTAGCCTGATCGAACTCACTCGCGTGATCGAGCTCCTCACCCCCCGCAGCGGCACTGCGCGCACGGGGGCGTATCCCCTGGCGGCCGGCAACGAGGACGGCTTTGCGACGGGGCCGTGAGACCGGGCCGGTTTTCCGCCAACGCAGAGAAACCTCAGAAGTCAGCCAGCAGGGCCCGCAGTTCGCGCTCGGGGTCCTCGTGATGCTGGTCGACGGCGAGGCGGAGCGCGTCGGCGAGGAGCGGGTGGGCGTCGGCACGCCGACCGAGTTGCAGCAGCAGTTTCGCGAGCAGGATTCGCGGCATCATCCAATCGGCCTTCTGCGCGATGCAGGCTTCGAAATGGGGCACGGCCTCCGCGCCGCGTCCTTCGGTCACGAGGGCTTGCGCCAAACTGAAGCGAAACAGCTCATTGCCCGGATCGCGGGCGACGAGCGCGGCAAAAGTCTCGGTGCGCGAGGCCACGTCTCAGAACTCGTCGACGAACACAATCACGGCCGTGGCGTTGTCGGGACCCCCGCGGCGCACCGCGAGCGAAACAATCCCGCGCACGGCTTCATCCGGCGTGTCGGCCCCGGCGAGGAGTTCCCCCAACTCGGAGTCGGGGATCATGCGGGTGACGCCATCGGTGCAAAACAGGTAGCGGTCGCCGACGGCCATCGGGCGCAAGATCAGGTCGACATCGGGCGGGGTCGGCTGGCCGATACAACGGGTGAGGGCATTGCGATTCGCCTCGTGATAGTAGACGACTTCGCCCTTGGCGCGACGCATCCGGGCTTCGTTTTCGACCGAGTGGTCCTCGGTCAGCCGGAAAAATTCGCCCTTGCGAAACAGGTAGGCGCGCGAATCGCCGACGTGCGCGAGCTTGAACACCCCGTCGCGTACGAAGCCGAAAGTCAGGGTTGTGCCGATGCCCATGGCCGGGCTGATTTTTTGGCCGAGCAACGCCACGCTTTCGTTGATCTGGTGGACGACGGCGGTGAGGTTCGGTTCGTGGCCGGGCGCGAGGGCATGCATCGCAGCGACGATTTCTTCGACCGTATGCTGCGCGGCCTCGGCCCCTCCGGGCAGGCCGCCCACACCGTCGGCGATGCCGAACAGCCCCAGGGCTTCGTCGCAAAGAAAACGGTCTTCGTTGTTTCGGCGGACTCTGCCGATGTCGGTAAGCGCTGCGGCGCGGAGCGAAGACATGAGATTAGTGGACAAGCTAGCCGGGCATCGCGTCAGGAGAAAGGATGAAATTTTTGCTTACGCGTTTCCCGTGTCAGGGTGGTGAACGCGGTTTGCGGCAGACAGTCGAGGAACAGCCGGCCATAGCTCTTCGCCAGGAGTCGCGAATCGAGCACCGTGATGACGCCGCGGTCGGATTGCGTGCGGATGAGGCGGCCGACGCCCTGCCGGAATTTGATCAGCGCGTCGGGCAACGTGAGTTCGTTGAAGGGACTGCCGCCGGCGTCGCGGATATGCTCGCACTTGGCCTCCGTGATGGGGTGGGTGGGCGGATCGAAGGGCAGCCGGGTGATAATCACCTGGGCGAGGGAGTCGCCGGGCACGTCGACCCCGGTCCAGAAACTGTCGGTGCCGAACAACACGGCGTTGCCGAGGTCGCGCATTTGGTTGGCCAACTCGGTGCGCGACAGCTCCGCCCCCTGGATCAGGAACGGACGTCCCGCCGCGCGAAAAACCGGCTCCAGCGTGGCCGCGACCGCGCGCATGTCCGTGTAACTGGTAAACAGCACCAACGAGCCGCCGCGGACCGCCTGCGTGCAAAAATCCACATAATCCGCGAGCACGTCGAGGGCGAGTTTGGCCTCCTGCGGCGAGGGGAGGGGGACATCGGCGGCGACGAAGACCCGCATGTTCCGGTCGAAATCGAAGGGAGATTTCACGACGACGGCGCGGGCGGAGTCGGCGCCGATCCGGGCGGCGAACGGTTCGACCTGGCCGCCCATCGCGAGCGTCGCGCTGGCGCAGGTGACGCTCGTGCCGCAGCCGAAGAGGTGTTGGCGCAGCGCCGGGGCCACGTCGATCGGGGCGCTGCGCAGCGTTACGATGGTTTGTTTCCGCCCGCCGCGTTCCGCCCAGTAGACGTGGCCTTTGTCGCCGAGCGTGAGCCATTCGCTGACGCCCGACTGGAGCGATTTGACGCGCTGTTTTTGCTCGAGCAATTCGTCGCGCTCGCGGCCGTCCTCCAGTTTGTCGCCAAGTTTGCCGAGGATACGGTGCAACGCGCCGAGCGGACCGTCGAGCGTCGGCTCGGCGACGCCTTCTTCGCGCACGCGCACAACGGGGCGCTGGGCGAGCAGCGTGGCGGCGAGAAAATCGAAGAACTGGCGCGACGCATCGAGAGCGTCGATCACGAGCTGTTGCGCCTCGGGTCCGCCGATCTTGCGGAACAGGCCGCGTTTCGTGCGCGGATTGAACAGATATTTTAACGCGCGGTCCACCCCGTAGCTCGAGAGCGAAAGCCCGAAGTTGGCAGTGGCGACTTCGGGCACCGTGTGCGCCTCGTCGAGCACCAGAAAATCGTCGGCAAAGAGCACCCCGCGCGTGTCCTTGGTCGTGCCGTTGGCCTGCGCTCCGCCGGCGCTGATGAGCGCAAAGAGCAGCGCGTGGTTGACGATGACGAGGTTCGCGGAGCGCATGCGGGCGCGGGCGCGCTGGTAGAAGCATTTTTCGCCGTCACAGTGCTTGCGCGAACAGGAGGACGAGTCGGCGTTGACCGCGTCCCACACTTCGGCGCGCGGCGGCGGGCGGAGGGCATGGCGCAGGCCGCTGTCGGTTTGCCCGGCCCACTCGGCGATCCGCTTGAGTTCGTCGTAGTCGGCGTCGGCGAAAAGCGTTGAGCGGTCGGCCAGCGCATGACCGAGGCGCGTCGTGCAAAGGTAGTTTGATTTACCGACGAGCACGGCCGACTTGAACTCCGCGTAGCGCGCGAGGGTCGGCGTGGACTTGAAAAGCCGGCGGCACTTGGGGAGGTCGCTCGTCTCCAGTTGCTCCTGGAGCGAGATCGTATGGGTCGAGACGATGAGTTGGCGGCCGGTATCGACGGCGTGGATGAGGCCGGGGACGAGGTAGGCGAGCGATTTGCCGACGCCGGTGCCGGCTTCGAACAGGAGGGGCTCGTCGCCCTTCATCGCGGCGGCGACGGCGCGGGCCATCTCTTCCTGCTGCGGCCGGTGGTCGAGCTTCAATCCGGTCTGCAGCCAGCCGTCCTCGGCGAAAATTTTCGCAGCGAGGGCGGGCGCGTGGCTGGGAGGCGGAGGCGCGGAGCCGGTTTCGTCGCGAAGGCCGATCATGAGATTGAGTCCGCCAACCAATGGATGGGGCGCCGGAGGGCGCAAATGAATTTGCCGACCGTGGCGACGTCGGGGATCGTCTGGCCATGGAATCGCACGATCAGGCGGGCACGGAGTGGGTCGAAGAGCTGGTCCGGTTCTTGCGGACGCAGCCCGGGGTGACGGCGGTGCGGATCGATCCGACGGCGCACAGAGTCGCCGTGGCGACCGTGGGGAACATCGCGCTCGACGGGCTGGAAAGTAAACTGGCGGCGACCATCGCGGCGGTCGAAGCGCAGCTGGCGGCGAAGGGCGTGGGTCCGGCGCCGGCGGGCTTCTCGCTGCGCAAGGACGGCGCAGCGACCGTGATCGGGCGCGACACCTGTGTGACGGCCGAGAAATTGTGGCTGTGGCGGGAGATGGAATGGCCCGAGATCACCGCCGAACCGTTGCCCGAAGATCAGGAGTGGCGGCTCTTGGCGAAGCTGGCGACGGTGTGCGGCGCCGCCGGCATCGCGGGGGTGGTGGCGGGGTATTTTGCGCCGGACAGTCCGTGGGTCGCGAAAGGATTTTTTCTCGTTGGCCTGATCTCGGGCGGTTGGGACGCGGCGGTCGACACGTGGGCCAACCTGAAGAAGCGGGAGATCGATATCCACTTTCTCATGCTGGCCGTCGCCGTCGGGGCGATGTTCATCGGCGCGTGGGGCGAAGCTGTGTTGCTGCTGTTTCTCTTTTCGGCGTCGGGGGCGATGGAGGAATATGCGTTGGATCGCACGCAACGGGAGGTGAGCGCGTTGCTCAAATCCTCGCCGAAGCGGGCCAACCGGGTGTTGCCCGACGGCTCGGAAAAAGAAGTGGCGGTGGAGGAACTACAGGTGAACCAGCGCCTGCGCGTGAAGCCGGGCGAGGCCTTTGCGGCGGACGGCCTGATCGTGCACGGGAAGAGTGCGAGCGACGAATCCACGCTGACCGGCGAAGCCAACCCGGTGGAGAAAGGGGTGGGCGACCAGGTGTTCAGCGGGACAATCAACCTGTGGGGCGTCGTCGAGTTCAACGTCGTGCGGTTGCCGGCGGAGAGCACGCTGCAAAAAATCATCCGTCTGATCCAGACGGCGCAAAAACTGAAGGCGCCGAGCGAGCGCTTCACGGACAAGTTCGGGACGGGTTACACCTACGCGGTCATCGGCGGCTCGTTCGCGATGTTCCTGCTGTGGTGGCTGGGCTTTAATCTGCCGGCCTTCACGAACACGCCCGAAACGCGCTCGGCTTTTTATCGGGCGATGACGCTCATGGTGGTGGCGAGTCCCTGTGCGTTGGTGCTGTCGATTCCGTCGGCCATTCTCGCCGCGATCGCGTGGGGTGCACGGCATGGCGTGCTCTTTCGGGGCGGCGCCGCCATCGAGAAGCTGGCCGACATTACGGCCGTGGCGCTCGACAAAACGGGCACGCTGACGACCGGCGAGCTGGCCGTGGTGGGGTGCGAAAGTTACCCGCGGGGCCGGGACCGAGAGGTGTTGCAGCTCGCCTACACGCTGGAAGCGAAGTCGCAGCATCCGCTCGCGCGTGCAATCGTGCGCCATGCCAAGTCCGAGGGCGTGAGCGAGCTCACCGTGGATGACTTTCAATCGATCACCGGCCAGGGTTTGCGGGGGAAAATCGGCGGGGCGACGCTGCTGCTCGGCCGGCGCGAACTGCTCGAAAGCGGTCCGCTCGCCGAGTGGGCGAAGCAGTTGCCGCCGGCCGCGGCGGAGTTGAGCGAAGTGTGGGTCATCGGCAAGGACCTTGTCGGCCGCGTGCTGTTGAAGGATCAAATCCGGGCGGAATCGCGCGCGGTCCTCGCGGAGTTGAAGGCGATGGGGATCAAGACGGTGATGCTCACCGGCGATCGGCGCCACACGGCGGAAGCGGTGGCGCAGGAACTCGGGCTCGACGAGGTGCGGGCGGGGCTTTCGCCCGAGGACAAAGTCGCGGCAATCCAGGCGCTGCGGGCCGAAGGCCGCAAAGTGGCCATGGTGGGCGACGGGGTGAACGACGCACCGTGTCTGGCGGCGGCCGACGTCAGCGTGGCGATGGGCGCGCGCGGCAGCGACGCGGCGTTGGAGCAGGCCGAGGTGATTTTGATGCACGACCGCATCGAGAATTTTCTCGCCGCGCACCGCTTGAGCCGGCGCGCCCGGGCGGTGATCCGGCAGAATCTCACCATCTCACTGGGCGTCGTGGTCGTCATGGTGATCGCCACGGCGTTTGGCGCGGTGCCCTTGTCCATCGGCGTGGCCGCCCACGAGGGCAGCACGCTCGTGGTTTGCCTGAACAGTCTACGGTTGCTCTTTGGATCAAATCGCGGCTAGCGTTGGCCGAACTCCTGGCAGGCGATCGCTCCCGATTATTCCCATGAAAACCCGGCATGTATCCCTCCTCGCACTGACGTTTGGCGTCCTTCTCACGGCCGGCTGCGCGACGTCCCGCAGCGGCATTTACGATCGCTCCCAAGCAGGACGCACGATGCGCATCGAAACGGGCGATGTCGTCGCGACGAGCGACACCGCCATCAGCGGAACCCAGGGCCCGATCGGCTTGTCGGGCGGCGGATTGGTCGGCCACGCGGTCGGCTCGACCGTGGGCAAGGGCGCGGGCAGGGCGATCGCCGGGGCCGTCGGCGCGGTCGGCGGCGCGATCGCCGGCACGGTCACCGAGGAACACCTCACGCGGCGCCCGGCCCAGGAGGTGACCGTCAAACTTTCCACCGGCGAAACCGTCCTGGTTGTCCAGGAAATCCAGCGCGGCGGACCGTATGTGACGGGTGAGCGTGTGCAGGTCCTATCGAGTGGCGCGGGCACGACCTTGCGCAGACTGTAAGGGCCGAGCGCGGATTGCGGCGCCGGGAGTTCGTCGGTAGGGGAGAGGGGTTCAGGCTCGGCTTGCGCCTCACGCCCCGGGTGCCTTGGATGACGTGCGACACACGATGAAAATCGCCCTCATCTCTTTCGTTGCCCGGTTCGCCGCGGGTTTGGTGCCGGGAGCCGCCTCTGCACCTAGGAAAGTGCAACGGGATTTTCCTGTCACGCAGCCCGAGGAGCCGAGGTTTCGCTTCGAGGGGAAAGGCGCCGGAAAAGCCGCCGCGACCTGCGGCTTTGCGTCTAGCCAACGGGCGGTGCCCGACGGGGCGAAGGTCATCGCGGGCCGTGCCAATCTTGCTGACCTCGCCGCGAAGAGTTTCGGGATCGGCGCGCCCGCCGTCCGGTCCGGTCCCGCCCTCGTCCGGCCGCTCACGCAACGGCGCGAAACCAAGCGCTGGCCCGTCTGGGCGCCCAACGATCCCGGCGTGCGGGGCGCCGCGCGCGCGAGCCAAGAGCGCGGCTTCATGGCCGGGCCAGTGATCGGCATCGGCCTCACCGTCACCGGTGGCCACCAACCGCTGCGCCGCCCGAGATTGGCCGGCTGGTTCGGCGCGAGGCCCGTGCCGGTGTCGGGTGAGGGCGATCGCACCGTCGGACGGCGCGGCAGCTGACTGCACCACGACGAGCCGCCGCTCACTGTACGATCATTATTCTTCCCATCCGCGAAATTCCCGGTGGAGCCTGCGGCAAGCGGGCCTCACCGACTCACACTCCTTTTCCCCTATGTTCACCCTCGGCATCGATTACGGCACCAATTCCGTCCGCGCGCTCGTCGTGCGTTGTGCGGACGGCGCGGAGCTCGGCTCCTGCGTCTTCAACTATCCCTCCGGCCAGCAGGGCGTCCTGCTTGACCCGAAGGACCATCATCTCGCGCGGCAACACCCGGGCGATTATCTCGTCGGCCTCGAAAAAAGCGTCACGGGCGCCTTGGCCGCGGCGAAAAAAATCCGCGGATTCGACGCCCGGAAAGTCATCGGGATCGGGGTCGACACCACGGGCTCGAGTCCCATTCCGGTCGACGCCTGCAACCGTCCGCTCGCACTCGACCCCAAGTGGAAAAAAAATCTCGCGGCGCAATGCTGGCTCTGGAAGGACCACACGTCCCATCGCGAGGCCGCGCAGATCACGGCACTGGCCGCCCAACACCGGCCGCACTTCATCGCCAAGTGCGGCAACACGTATTCGTCCGAGTGGTTCTGGTCAAAAATTTGGCATTGCCGCAACGTGGCCCCGAAGGTGTTCGCCGCCGCGCATTCCTGGGTCGAACTCGCCGACTGGATTCCCTCGGTGCTCGCCGGGGTCGATGATCCCGCGCGCGTCGTCCGCGGCGTGTGCTGCGCCGGCCACAAAGCGCTTTACGCCGACGATTGGGGCGGGCTGCCCGACACGGAATTTCTCGCGATGCTCGACCCGCAGCTGGCCGCCCTGCGCGACCGGCTCTACGACAAGGCGCACGACGCGACGACCGCGGCCGGCACGCTGGAGCCCGTCTGGGCGGCGAAACTCGGGCTGCCCGACGGCATCCCGATCGCCATCGGTGAAATGGATGTCCATTACGGCGCCATCGGCTGCGGTGTCGCCGAGGGCGTGCTCGTCAAGATCATCGGCACCTCGACGTGCGACTGCGGGGTCGTCTCCGCGACGAAGACCGTGCCCGACATTCCGGGCATCTGCGGGATCGTGAAAGGGGCCATTCTGCCGGGGTTCTACGGGATCGAGGCGGGCCAGTCGGCCGTCGGCGATATTTTCAAATGGTGGGTCGAGGTCGTGTGTCGCGGCGATGCCGCCCTGCACGCCCAGCTCACGAAGGAGGCGGCCAAACAGCAGCCCGGCCAGTCCGGCTTGCTGGCCCTCGATTGGAACAACGGCAACCGCACCATCCTCGTCGACCAACTCCTCACCGGCCTGCTCCTCGGCCAGACGCTCTACACGACCCAATCCGAAATCTACCGGGCGCTGATCGAGGCGACCGCCTTCGGGGCGCGCGCGATTCTTGAGCGCATCAAGGAATACGGGGTCCCGGTCGACCGCATCGTCTGCGCCGGCGGCATCGCGGAAAAAAATCCGCTGCTCATGCAGATCTACGCCGACATCACCGGTTGCACAATGCAGGTCTCGGGTTCGTCGCAGGCCTGTGCGCTGGGCTCGGCCATTTCCGCCGCCGTCCTGGCGGGCGCGCACAAAGATTTTCCTTCGGCGCAACGGAAGATGACCTCGGTGCTCAAAAAGAGCTACCGCCCCATTGCCGCCAACCGCAAGGTCTACGATCAACTCTACGCGCTCTACCGCACGACCCATGATGCCTTCGGCGGCATCAACAAATCCTCCGACCTCTCCCGCGTCATGAAGGACCTCCTGGTGCTTAAGGTCGCGGCCCACGCCTGATTCTTTTTCGCACCGTCTGTCCGTCCCGGATTTTCCCTCCCTGACGTGATCTCACTCGCCTCTTCCGAAATCTGGTTCGTCACCGGCAGCCCTCACCTGTGCAGGCCGGAAACGCTCGCCCAGATTGCCCGGAATTCGCAGACCCTCGTCGACGGCCCTCGGCGCAGCGAAACGCCTCCCGTTGAAGCTCGTCTTCAAGCCCGTCCTCAAGACGCCTGACGAGATCCGCGCCCTCTGCCTCGAGGCCAACGACAACAGCCTGAATCGGCACCAGTCCGCGCACGGCGACCGCAAGGCGGGTTCCTCCACACGCGCCTGCGGCTCAATCGCAAGGTCGTCGTCGGTCACTGGCAGCATCCCCGTGGTGCAGAGCCGGCTCGCGGCGTGGATGCGCGCGGCGCGGGCCTGGCGCGCCACGCCGGGCGCGAAGTTCGCCCGGTTCGGCGACAACATGCGCCAGGCCGCCGTCACCGACGGCGACAAAGTTTCCGCCGAGATTCGTTTCGGCTACGCCGTCAACGGCTACGGGTGGGCATCTCGTCAAATGGGTCGACGCCGTCAGCGCCGCCGCCATCACCGCCCTGACGGGCGACTACGAATCGCGCGACACCGTCGCGAAAGCGCTGCGCCGCGGGGGCGCCCGGCACGATTCGTTGCGCGAGGGTGCGCGACGGCAACGGGGCCGGCGCGTGCCTTCCTCGCCGACGGCGGCGTCAAGGGCTTCACGACGATGTTCGCGGATCTCCACGGCCTGGGCCAACTCCCCGGCCAACTCCCCGGCCTCGCGTCGCAGCGCCTCATGGCCGACAGCTACGGCCTCGGCGCCGAGGGCGATCGGAAAACCGCCGCGCTCCTTCGCGCGATGGAGGTGATGGGCGCCGGCCTCATGGGCGGCACCTCATTCATGGAGGACTACAGCTGCCCTCTGCATCCGCAGGGCCACCAAGTGCTCAGGGCGAACAGGCTCGAAATCGGCGAAACCACCGCCGCAACCAAGCCTTCGCTCGAAATTCATGCGCTCGGCATCGGCGGCAAAGAGGACCCGGTGCGCCTCGGGTTTGATGCTCCGCCGGCCCGGCCCTGAACGCTTCGCTCATCGATCTGGGCAACCGTTTCCGTCTTCATCGTCAATCAAGTCGACGCCGTCAAATCCCCGACGCTTCCGCGCCGCCTCCCCGTCGCCCGCGCGGTCTGGGCATGCCGGCCCGATTTCAAGACCGCCTGCGCCGCGTGGATTCTCGCCGGCGGAGCCCACCACACCGGCTACAGCTATGCGGTCACGACCGAACGCCTCGAAGATGACGCGAACATGGCCGGCAGCGAACTTGTCCTGATCAACGCCGACACGCGCCGGGCCGAATTCAAACAGACATTGCGCAACAACGAAGTTTACTCCCATCTGACGCAAGGTCTCCGCACCTGAACCTATGCTCACCGAACTCAAACGCGAAGCTTACGAGGCCAACATGGCGTTGGTGCAACACGGCCTGATCAATCTCACCTTCGGCAACGCGTCGGCGATCGACCGCCGCAAGGGCATCTTCGCCATCAAGCCGAGCGGCGTCGCTTACGCGGCGCTGGCCCCGTCCGACATGGTGCTGGTCGATCTCGCGGGCAAGAAGGTGGAGGGGGACCTGAAGCCTTCGTCCGACTCGCCGACCCACCGCCGCCTCTATCTCGGTTTCAAGAAAATCGGCGGCGTGGTGCACACCCATTCGTCGCATGCCACAGCGTTCGCCCAGGCCGGGCTGGCGATCCCGATCTTCGGCACCACGCATGCCGATTATTTTTACGGAGACGTTCCGGTCACCCGGAAGCTCACGTCGCTTGAAATTGAGGGCTCCTACGAGTGGGAGACCGGGGCGGTGATCATCGAGCGCTTCCTGGCGGACGATCTCGACCCGGTGGATTATCCCGGCGTGCTCGTAAACCGCCATGCGCCCTTCACGTGGGGACTGACGGTCGCCAAGGCGGTCGAGGTCGCCGTCGCCGTGGAGTGCATCGCGCACATGGCGCTCATGTCGCTGGAGCTCGCGCCCCGCTTGAAGCCCATCGAGCCGGAGTTGCTCGACAAACATTTCGGGCGCAAACACGGCCCCGGGGCCTATTACGGGCAGGACAAGGCCTGAACCGATCGCACCGCCGAAACCGGCGGGGGCGGATCAGTTTTCTTCGTCGACCGGGCGGTCGAGTTCGTCGCGGCATTCCGCGATGACCCGCAACCAGATTTCCCGCAGATCGAACATCCGGGGCAGCGCGCCGTCGCGCCAAGGTCCGACCACCGCATGCTCGATGGCTTGCTCCGAGTTGAGGAGCGCCAGCGAGCCGTTGAGGGCGCTCATGGAGCGTTTGAAGAGACTCACGGCCATCGCGTAGTCACCAAAATCAAGCGCGTGGATGGCCTGCACGGCATGTTCTTCGCCCCGGTTCAGCGAAACAAGGAGAGCGACCGCGAGCGGTTGCGGCACCTGAGAGCCGTCGAGCGCCCGTGCCTCCCAGGATTGGCGCAAACCCAGAAAGATCGCCTTCGTGGCGATGAAAATCGGGTTCTTGTGCACCGTGTAGACCTCGTCGTCATCGTCGTCGTCGAAGTCGTCGTCATCGGCGCCGTCGTTCGCGGGATTGGTCGCATCGGCGTCCTCACTCCAGTCGCCCTGGCCCCAGCCCATCTTGGCGGCGACCGTGTCGATGCGTTCGGGATCGCCGCGCGCGGCTTCGTAGAAGCCCAAATAGCGGTGGACGGCCCCGTCCTGCTCACGGAGGTAGCGCTCCCAGTCGAATTCGTTCCACGCCAACTCGCCGCGGTCTTCGCCGTCGTTCTCCTGACTGCCGTCAGAATTGAAGTTGCTCATTCGTTGGGGGGAACTCAGTGCGCGCTTTCGCGAAACGCAAATAAAATTCCCGCCGATGCCCCGGGGCGCATTTTGCGGGTTGAATCGCGGCGCGCCACGGCCCTAACGTCCTGCCTTCCCGCATGGCTGACGTTTACCACGAAACAGTTTACTTTACCGGCCACGTGCAAGGCGTGGGCTTTCGCTACGCGGCTCTGCAGATCGCCAAAGAGTTTGAGGTGGCGGGATTCGCCTGCAATCTCCCGGATGGTCGCGTGCAGTTGGAGGCCGAGGGGCGGGCGAGCGAGGTCGCCGCTTTCATCGCGGGCGTCGAGGAACGCATGCACGGCTTTGTGCGCAAGACCGAGCGTTCGTCGTCCACGCGCGCACCGCAGTTCAGCGGCTTCACGATCAAATGAGTGCCGGCCCATCCGGGACGCCGGCCATCGAGTTGCGCGGCTTGGTCAAAGACTTCGCGGTCGGCCTGCGCGGCGTGAAACTCCGAGCGGTTGACCACCTCAGTCTGCGCGTCGAGCCCGGCCAGGTTTACGGGCTGCTCGGGCCCAACGGCTCCGGCAAGAGCACGACCATCAAGATCATTCTCGGTCTGCTCGAGCCGACGGCGGGCAAGTGCGCCGTGTTCGGCGTGCCCGGCGGGCGCGTCGAGGCGCGGCTGGCGGTCGGCTACCTGCCCGAGTCGCCGTATTTTTACCGTCACCTCACCGGCCGCGAACTCGTACAGTTCTACGCGCGCATCTGCGGTCTCTCCGGCGCCCTGTTGCCGGCGCGCGTGGCCGAAGTCATCGGCTGGGTCGGACTCACTGAAGCCGCGGACCGCCGCATCGCAACGTATTCGAAGGGCATGCTGCAGCGGATCGGCCTCGCGCAGGCCCTCGTGCACGACCCCCGGCTTGTGATTCTGGACGAGCCCACGGCCGGCGTCGATCCGGTCGGCGCC
The DNA here is from genome assembly GCA_044358025.1 of Opitutaceae bacterium. Lineage (GTDB taxonomy): Bacteria > Verrucomicrobiota > Verrucomicrobiia > Opitutales > Opitutaceae > GAS368. The sequence continues at coordinate 7,586 of JBIKOK010000051.1, read as the reverse complement.
GCGGCGATTTCCGCGCTGATTCTCAAGCTCAAGGCGCAGGGCAAAACCGTGCTGATCACGTCGCACCTGTTGGCCCAGATCGAAGATATTTGCGACCGCGTCGCCATTCTCGACCGGGGGCAGCTGATTTTGGAGGGCGCGGTGCGGGAGCTCGTCGGCGTGGCCGACCGCCAAGCCCTCGTCGTCGAACAGCTTTCCCCCGCGCAACTCGGTGAACTGCGGGTGTGGCTCGCGGCGCGCGGCCGCACGCTCGAATCCGTGGAAGCGCCCCGCGCCCGGCTCGACCGGATCTTTCTCGATCACGTGGGCCGGCCGGCCCCGGCGAAAAGGGAGGGCGGCCCATGAGCCGCGTGCCGTTTTCATTTACGCGGGCGCGGTTGATCGGGCAGAACACGCTGCTCGAGGCGTCCCGACAAAAACTCTTCAGCTTCCTGCTGCTGCTCGCGCTCAGTCTGGTGGCCGGCGCGCAGTGGTTTCGCGATTTCAACTTCGGCGCACCGGAGCTGAAATTTCTGGCCGACCTCGGTTACGGCGCGATGGCCTTTTTCGGTGCCGCACTGACCGTCGCGGCCACCGCGCAGCTGTTTTTTAGCGAAATTGAAAACCGCACCGCACTCACCCTGCTCGCGAAGCCGGTGTGGCGCGCGGAGTTCATCCTCGGAAAATATCTCGGCATCGCGGCCGTGGCTGCGGTGTTTTGTGCGCTGCTCACGGGCCTGCTGGCGGTGGTGCTCTGGGTGCGCGAGGGTTCGCTCCTGGCCGAGTTCCCCGAGGCTTTTCCCCAAGGACGCACCTTGCACTTCGCCGATCTCGCGGCGGCCGGGTATTTGCAGTGGCTCAAGCTGGCGGTGCTCGCAGCGTTCACGTTGCTTGTCGCCAGCTTTTCCCAGACGCAGCTCTACACCGTCGTGACCGGATTTTTCGTCCTGGTGATCTGCCACCTCCAATATCTCGCGCAGGACGCGTATGCCCGCGGCGGTTCCGTGTTCGCCCGGGCCGTGGCCGGGGTGATCGGGCTGTTGTTTCCCAATTTCCAACTGTTCAATCTGGCCGAGAATGTGGGAGCCGGCGAGGCCGTGCCCTGGGACCGGGTCGCCCACGTGAGCGTCTACGCCTTCGGCTATGTCGTCGCGGCCGGTGCGCTCGCGGTCTACAGTTTCCGCAAACGTGAAATCTAGGCTGCTGGCGTTTGCGGTGATCATCGGCGGGCTCGCGCTGGCGGGCGCGTTGTTGCGGTTCGTCGAAGCGCCGCTGTGGACCGTGTTGCGCGCCGAACAGCCCGCTCTGCGACTCGACTCGGCCGGTGCGGCGGCGGGGCAGGGGGTGACGCTCGGTCTGCTCGGGGGATTTCGCGCCATCGTCGCCGACTTCACGTGGCTCCGCCTACATGTGCTCTGGGAGCAACGCGACCTGCCCGCGACCGACACGTTGCTGCGCCTGGTCACGGCCGTTGATCCGCGCCCGCTCTATTTCTGGGTCAACGGGGCTCGGATCATCGCGTTCGACATGACGGCCTGGCGGATCGCCGCGGCGGGCGGGTATGATGCCGTGCCGCAGGCCCAGCAGGAACGGATCGGGGCGGAGCAGGCCCGGCTCGCGATCCGCCGGCTCGACGAGGCGATGACTTTTCATCCGGCGAACGCGGCGCTGTGGGTCGAGCGCGCCAATATCGAACTCAACCGGCTGCATGACGTCGCCGCCGCGGCGGCGAGCTACCGCCGCGCGTGGGAGCAGCCCGGTAGTCCCGATTATGCGGCCCGGTTGCACGCCGAGTTACTCAAGCGCCTCGGACGAAAGGCCGAGGCGCTGGCGTGGCTGGTCCAACTCCACCCGCAGCTGCCGCCCGGTGACGAAGCGACGGAGATCGTGCTGGGCCGCATCCGGGATCTGGAAAAAGACCTGCAGGTGCCCGCACCGCGATCCTATCGGCCGCCGCCGGGCGGCAGATGAACCTTTGACAGCGCGTGCATGCCCCGGCTTGTTCACGCGTCCTGTGCCCCCACTTCAATGACCGCGAATCTGCCGTTTCTTCTGCTTGCGATCACGCTCCTCTGGTTTCCTCGCCAGTGGTTGCGGGTGGGTTCCGTGTTCAAGCGTCGCCGCAGTGGCGAGGCCAGTCGCAAGGCCACGGAGCCATGGAACAGCCGCGAAGCCGGCGACCCACGGGTGAATTTTGGCACCGAATTCTCCAAATTCCGAAATTACGTCGATCTGCTGCGCGCCGCGGCGGGCAGTTTGGCGCTGTCCGGTGGCCTGGGGTTCGCCCCGTGCCTGGGCGTCGCCGATGGGGCACCCCGCCACCTGGCCTACGCGGTGATGGCCGTGCACGCGCTGATCCTGCTCGTCGGATTGCTGGTCCAGACGGTGCGTTACGAGAAGCGGCGGTTCACGTTTTATCCCGCGATTTTCTTCATCGCGGGGTTGTCGGTCGGCCTGTGCGACCCGCGGTCCGCGGCCTTTGCGTTCGCTCTCATCTGGTCCATCAACGCGGCGTTTGGTAACGCGCAGGCTTTTCTGACCGGCTATGCCGTATTGATTGCCTTGTTCGGCCATTTGTTTTCCCGGCTGGGCGATCTCTCGGTCATTTACGCCGCTTTTTTGTGTTTTCTGCCCGTGCTGCTCAGCCTGCTGGCAAACCGCCCGCTCGTGATTTTTAGCCGCAAGGGCACGCACACCGCGAAGTGACGTGACGGCGACGCGCATGCAGATTTGGCTCGCGGCCACCCGCCCGCGCACGCTGCCGGCGGCGGTGGCTCCGGTGTTGGTCGGTTCGGCCCTCGCTTGGCGTGACGGCAAATTTGACGGCGCGGCCGCGGGACTTTGTCTCGCTTTTGCGGTGCTGGTGCAGATCGGCACGAATTTCGCCAACGATTACTACGACTTCGTCAACGGCGCCGACACGGCGGCGCGGGTCGGGCCGCGGCGCGCGGTCGCCTCGGGGCTGATTGCGCCGGCCACGATGAAGGGCGCGATGTGGGCCGTCTTCGCCGCGGCGTTTCTGAGCGGGCTCGCGCTCGTGGCGTGGGGCGGCCCGTGGCTGATTGCCGTCGGCGTGGCGAGCATCCTCTGCGGCGTCGCCTACACCGGCGGTCCTTTTCCGCTCGGCTACCACGGGCTGGGCGACCTGTTCGTTTTTCTCTTTTTCGGTCTCGTGGCGGTGGGCGCGACTTACTTCGTGCAGGCGGGAACCGTCACCGCCGACGCGTGGCTGGCGGCCGTGCCCATCGGCCTGCTCGCGGCGAATATTCTCGTCGTCAACAACTATCGCGACGTGGAGACCGACCGGGTGGCGGGCAAGCGCACGCTGGTCGTCCGTTTCGGCCGCCGGTTTGCGCGCGCGCAATTCGCCGGCTCGCTCGCTGTCTCGCTGGTGGTGCCGCTCGTATTTCTGGCCCGCGGTCACCACGCGGCCAGCCTGCTCCCGTTACTGCTCACCCCGCTCGCGTGGAAGCACGTGGGGCGGTTGCGCGACAGCAAAACGCCCAGCGAGCTCATTGCTCTGCTGGGCGATACGGGAAAACTGCTGGCGCTTTACGCCACGTTGCTGGCCGCGGGATTCGCGGCCGGACGGATCGGTTAGACGTGGGCGGCGACCTTGGCCTTGAGCGCGGCCTTCGGCATCATGCCGACGAGCGTCTCGGCGACGGCACCGCCCTTGAAGAGGATCATCGTGGGAATGGCGCGGACGCCATACTCGACGGCGATGCCGTCGTTCTCGTCGATGTTGACCTTGACGATCGTCAACTTGCCGTCGAGTTCCGCGGCGAGCTCCTCCAGGATGGGCGCGATAGCCTTGCACGGGCCGCACCACGGCGCCCAGAAATCAACCAGGACGGGAGTCGTGGCCGAGGTGATGGCAGACTTGAAGGTATCGGTGGTCAGGTTGGCGATTTTTTCGGACATGATGGATTAGAGATTGAGGAACAGGAGAGCGGTAAAGAGCAAAGATGCAACCGCGGCCACGCCGCACAGGCCGACGATCCACGACGGCAATTCGGTGGCCGGCATGTCGCCGGGGGTGGGGCGGGGGGCGGTGGGCGAGGGCATCAGCGCGGCGTGGACTTGTGCAGGATCTCGGCGAGTTCGTCGGGTTCCACCTGATGCAGCTGTTTGCGGCGCGACTTCAGTTCCTCGAACGTCTTCATCGCCGTCTCGGTCATGCGGCCGTGGGTCTCGTCCGAACCGCCGACGATGGCAAACTGGTCCCCGGTCGTGACCCGCTTGTGGCCATCCTCGTTGTCGAGGCCGATGCCCAGGAGCGCGGCACGGGGGACGGGTTTCTTTTTCTTTTTGCTCACGGGGTCACGGTGCTGGCCGCCACGACGGTTTCAAGCGGGTTTTCCACCACCGCCTCGATCATGATGTCGCTGAACGCCTCGTTTTGGCGGATGCGCAGTTTCGCGAGGCGGGTGAGTTCGAGCATCGCCAGGAACGTCGCCACGAGGCGGCGCAGCGTCACGCCGTCGGGAAAGAGCTGCGAGAAGACGAGGTGTTTTTCGGTGCGCATCTTCAGGAGCAGCCATTCCATCTGATCGGACACCGTCGTCTGTTCGTCGTGGATCTCGCCGACCACCAGTTTTTCCGCTAGCCGGCGGAGTACCATGTTGAAGGAGTTCCAGAGTTCGATGCGGTCCACGCCCTTCAACGGCCGTTCACCGTCGGGGAGCGACAGATCGGAGATGAAGCGCTCCATCAGGTTCTGGCGGGTGACGGCGAGGTCGGCGAGCTGGGCGGCGGCCTCCTTGAATTTTTTGTATTGGAGCAGCTGGTGCACGAGTTCCCAGCGGGGATCCATCTCCTCTTCGTCGAGGTTCGGGTCGACGGCGTGCAGGCCCTTGGGCAGGAGCAGGCGGCTTTTGATTTCCATCAGCGTGGCCGCCATTACGAAAAATTCGCCCGCCACGTCGAGATCGAGCTGCTGCATCGCCTTGAGCGCGTCGATGTATTGCCGGGTGACCGACTCGATCGGGATGTCGTAGATATCGAGCTCATTCTTGCGAATGAGGAACAGCAACAGGTCGAGCGGGCCTTCAAAGACCTGGAGTTTGATGCGATAGTCGGAGTCGATTGCCACGGTCGGGCGATGGTTGGGGCGCGACGGGGAGCGGCAAGGGCAAAAGTCAGCCCGGCCGCGCCGCCGCGATCGCTACGGCTTGCGGGTGCGAAACGGCAGCGTCGGGCCGCCGGCGTGATGCCGCCAGAACCACCGGGCCATCGCGGGCAGCAGAATGATCGCGCCGATCATGTTCACGAGAAACATGAAGGTCAGGAGCAGGCCCATGTCCGCCTGAAATTTCAGATTGGAGAAAAGCCAGGTGCTCACGCCGATGGCGAGGGTCAGGCCGGTAAAGACCACGGCGGTGCCGGTGTCCTTGAACGCCTCGAACATCGCATCCTCGAAATACTCGCCGTCCTTCAGTCCGGACAGCAGCCGCGCGAAAAGGTAAATGCCATAATCCACCCCGATGCCGACGCCGAGCGCGACGACGGGGAGGGTCGAGGTTTTCAGGCCGATGCCGAACCACACCATGAGCACGTAGGCGAGGTAGCTGACGATCGCGAGCGGCACGACGATGCACAGCGTGGCGCGCAGGGAGCGGAACGTGAGCAGACACAGCGCGATCACGGCGCCGAAGACCCAGTGCAGGATCGGTCGCTCCGCGGCGGCGACCACTTCGTTCGTCGCGGCCATCACCCCGGCGTTGCCGCTGGCGAGGAGAAATTTTGCCTTGGGCGAAGGATTGGCCGCGGCGAACTCCGTTACGGCATCGGTCACGGCGCGCAGCGTCTCGGCCCGGTGATCATTGAGGAAAATCATGATCGGCATCACGCTCGCGTCGCGGTTGAGCAGGCCGGTGGCGGTCTCGATGGGGGAAACGGCCTGGGCGAGCGCCTGCGTGTTGCGCGGGAGAACCCGCCATTTGAGCGAGCCTTCGCTATAGCCGGCATTGACGATTTTGGCCACCGCGGGGAGCGAGACGACGGACTGCACGCCGGGGAGACGCCGGATGTGGCCCTCGAACCGGTCCATCAGCGCAACGACGTCGTAATCCACGGAGCCGTTGGGGACGGTTTCGACGATGACGGAGAGGAGATCGACGCCGATGGAAAATTTTTCGGTGATGACGCGGGAGTCGACGTTGTAGCGGGAATCTTGGCGCAGCTCGGGCACCCCGGCCTGGGTGTCGCCAATGCGGATTTCGCCGGCCTTGCGCTCGGCCCAGACGCCAAGGGCGACGCAGACGACGATGATGATCATCGAGGGCAGCGGCTTCATGCTCTTCGCGAGGCGCGTCCAAAAAACATCGGTCTTGGCGCGACGGTCGGCGACCCATTTGGCGTAGGTGGGCGGGAGACGGAGATAGGAGAGAAGGATGGGGAGCAGGAAGAAATTCGTGATGATGATCACCGCGACACCCAGACTGGCGGTGATCGCGAGCTCGTGGATGGTCGGAATTTTGATCACCATCATCGTGATGAAACCGACCGTATCGGTCATCAGAGCGACCACGCCCGGGACGATGAGCCGCATGAAGGCAAGGCGCGCGGCCGTGGGGCCGTCGTGGCCGGCGAACATCTCGTTGCGGAAGGTGCAGATTTTCTGGACGCCGTGGCTCACGCCGATGGCAAACACGAGAAAGGGCACCAGAATGGAAAACGGATCGATGCCATAGCCGAGCGCGGTCAGGCCGCCGAGTTGCCAGACGACGGCGACGAGCGAGCAGAGGATGGGGGCCGCGGCGAGTTTCCAGCGGCCGGCGTAGTTCCAGACAAACAGGGCGGTGATGACGATGGAGACGCCAAAGAGGATCAGCACGCCGCGTGCGCCGTCGCTGATGTCGCCGATGACTTTGGCGAACCCGATGATGCGGACCTGAATCGCGCCGCCGCTCTCGCTCTCGATGCGCTGGCGGATGGTTTCGAGCCCGGCGGCCACCCGGATGTAATCGATTTTCTCGCCCGTGCGCGGATCGATCTCGAGGAGCTGGGCGCTGACGATCGCGCCGGTGAAGTCGTTGGCGACGAGTTGGCCGAGCTTGCCGGACTTCAGGATGTTTTCGCGGACTTTGGTAAAGTTCGCCGGGGTCGGCGAGAAATCGGCCGGGATCACGTTGCCGCCCGAGAAACCGTCCTCGATCACCTCGATGTAGCGGACGTTGGGCGTAAACAGAGACTGAACCTGCGCGCGGTCGACCGCCGGCAGAAACATGACTTCGTCGGTCGTGCGCTTCAGTTCCGTGAAAAACTTCTCGGTAAAGATGTCGCCGTCCTTCGTCATCAGCGCAACCAGCACGCGGTTCGCCCCGCCGAACTCGCTCTGGTACTTCGTAAACGTGCGGATGTAGGGATGGTCGAGCGGCAGGGACTTGTTGAAGCTCGCGTCGACCCGTAACTGCACCGCAAACACGGCCATGACGACGGTCAGCGCCGCGAAGCCGATCACGAGCGGCGTGCGATAGCGGAAGATCCAGGCGGCGAATTTTTCGAGACGAGACATCGATCGGTGCGGCGGAAAGGAAACGGGGCGGGCCTTACCGGGGTGGCGGCAGGAGCGTCGCGCCGGCTTCTCCGAGGGCGAGGATCCG
>JBIKOK010000411.1:0-3104 GCA_044358025.1 Opitutaceae bacterium | reverse complement strand
GGCGGCCGCCAAAACCGCAGCACCCTCCGCCGCCGCGCCGCCCGCCGCCCCCGCCCAAGCGAAACCGGACCGCCAAGCCCTGTTCGACCGCCGTGACCAGAATCACGACGGCCGGCTCAGCCTCGAAGAATTCCTCGCCGGCCAACCCGACCCCGCGGAAGCACCGAAACGCTTCCCGACCTTTGACACCAACAAAGACGGGTTCCTCTCCCGTGAGGAATTCGTGAACAGCGGCGGCAAGGGCCCGAAGAAGTAATATCAACCTCCCGCCTGTTTCAGATTTTTCCGTTGTAGGCCCGCCCGGTGGGCGGGCAGCCCGGCCACCGGCCGGGCCTACAAAAACCAAATCCCCAAAGCGTGTCGCGATGCGTCTAACGCGCGCGCTGCCCGCACCCCGTCACGTGCCGAGCGCCCACTCCGCGCGATACGTGCCGCGGATCATGGGCTCGGCGTCGGCCCGCCCGGCGACTTTCAGGTTCGCGCCATCCCATTCGATCGGTTTCCCGAGGCGCAGCGCGAGCACGCCGAGCAGCCCGATTTCCGTGAGCCGTGCGCCGTAGGCGAAATGGCTGCTCGCCGGCTTGCCGCCCTTGATCGCGTCGAGCCAGTCGCGGTGATGTCCGTTGGAGCGCGCAATCGTCGGCGCCGGCTTCTGGACGCCCGCGCGCAGGCTCTCCGGAAAGATCCGCGGCGGCCCGCCCGCCCCGTCACACTGGATCACCCCTTTTTCGCCCATGAACATCGTGCCGCGCGACGGCAACGGGAACTTCCCGATCGCCTCGTGCGGCGGCGGCTTCGCCCCTCCGTCGAACCACGTGAGCCGCTGCGCCGGCCACGGCCCGCGCGCCGGAAAATCAAAGTAGATCACCGCACCGTGCGGCGCGATCTCCGCATCGGCCGGCCCGATCGCATGGGCTTCGATGCGCGTCGGTGACGCGAGATCATACGCCCACGTCGCGGCGTCCATGTCGTGACACGCGAAGTCGCCCATCGACGAAGTCCCGAACGCCCAGAAATCGCGCCACGCCACCGGATGATACGCCGCGTGAAACTCCCGCAGCTCGCGCGGCCCGATCCACAAATCCCAGTTCATCCCCGCCGGCATCGCCTGCGCCTCCGCCGGCTTCGACAGCAACGTCGGGTTCCACCGCTTCGTACCGACCCACGAGTAAATCTGGCGAACCTCTCCGATCGTGCCCGCCTGCAAATGCTCGACCGTCTCGCGGATACCCACCGTCGAATGCCCCTGATTGCCGAGCTGCGTCGCCACGCCCGTTTCCTGCGCGATTCGGGCCACCTCCCTCGCTTCCCAGATATTGTGCGTGAGCGGCTTTTCGCAGTAGACGTGCTTCCCCGCCCGCATCGCCCGGATCGTCACGTAGGCGTGCAGATGGTCCGGCGTCGCGCAGAGGATCGCATCGATGCCCTTTTCCTTTTCGAACATCACCCGAAAATCCTCGTAGCCCGCGCACCGATAGCCCGGCGTCGCCTTGCCATGGTGATCGTCGACGATCTTCAGCGCCGGCAACCGTCCGCCGACGCCCTTGTAGTAATATTTTTCGAGACTGAACGTCTCCGCCGGATCCGCGATCGCGACGACCTGCGCGTCGGACTGCGCGAGCAGCGAGCGGAGGTTTTGCGTGCCGCGTCCGCCCACGCCCACGACCGCGAGCGCCACCTTTTCGCTCGGCGGCACGAACCGCGGCCCGCCCAGCACGTGACGCGGCAAAATCTGAAACGCCGTGACGGCCGTCGCCGCCGTCTGGATGAACTGCCGCCGCGTCGAAGCGTTGATCTTCATGCGCCCAGCGGGAGCGCTTCGCCGACGAATTTCAAGCCCGCGTTCCGGCTTCGCGCCGCTTGCTGCGACCCACGCCGGAGCGACACCCGGTGGGCCGAGCGCTCCGCCGCGCGGCTGCTGGAGCGGGCTCCCTCGATCCGAGCCGCGCGCGGAGCGCGCGGCCCACCCGGGCCGCACCCGGCCCACGCCCAAGCTTCAGCGGTTTCAGCTCCTCACCCTGGGCTGGAAAGCCCATGCGACGTGGCGTGGGCACTGCCGCCCGCAGGTTGGCGAGGATTCTTTGCCTCAGGCTTGGTCAGGGCCAAGTGTTCGGGGTCGGCCGTGAAGGTGCGGACGCCGACGAGCGTCTCGGTGGAGACTAAAATGTAAACGTGAGCACGAGCGAGAGCGGTAAGATCGAGCCACTTGACGGGCTCGTGGGGTGCAGCCAGCCGGGCGCGTTCCAACGAGTGGTCGAGGTTGAACCCGTCGCAGAAAAACATCACGCGGGGCGCGGGCGGATTCATGGGTTCGGTTTTTGGGCGAAAAAAAACCTCAGGTCGGAGCCTGCGGGGGCGACATGGCGCGGTAACACAGTCCGACACACGTTCGGGGATGACGCCGGAAACGGCACGCAGCTGACTCCCGGCCTCAAGTGCGGAGCCGGGAGGGATTCGAACCCACGCGCAGCTCACTTTCCTTCAACTACAGCCCGAGGTGGGCCGGCCGCTCGGCGGGCGGCGGATCGCTGGTCGTGGCGTGACTCGTTGGGCGGTGCGCGGAGCGCACGGCTCACCCCGGGGAAACTGAGATGCGCCCTTCGCCCCCCCCCGAGGCCCTGATCCACCGCCGCCGCTGCGCGCCCGATCGCAGACGTGTGAGCTTGGGCAAGCACCATCGTCGAGGCCCAGATCGCCACCCTCACCGCCTGCCGCAACTTACTGATTCACGGATGCGTCACCGGCCCGCGACGGGTGGGCGACTGCATTGGGTATTGCGCACGAGATTCAGCGGTATTACCTCCGGCCCATGAATACCATCTCGCTCAAACTGCCGGATCGGTTGCTGGAACGTCTGGAAGCGGCCTCGCGCGCACGCGGCACCACCAAATCATCACTGGTCCGCGAGTGCCTGGAGCAGTCGCTGGACGCCCGTCCCGTCGGCGGCAAGGCGACCTGCTACGACCTGGCCAGCGACCTAGCCGGCTCGTTGAAAGGTCTGCCGCGTGATCTGGCCACCAACCCGAAGTATCTGGAGGGCTTCGGCCAGTGAAGGGCGCAGTGCTGTTGGACACCGGCCCGCTGGTGACCTTTCTGGCCGCCGG
>JBIKOK010000061.1:0-31605 GCA_044358025.1 Opitutaceae bacterium | reverse complement strand
CGCCTCGATCACGTCCTGCACCCCGGCGGCCCCGGCCTGGCTCTGCCAGCCGGTGAAGCCCGTGCCGTCGTAGGCGCAGACACATTTCCAGCGTCGGATTTCGGCGGATTGCTTGACAGACATCGCCGGAGGTTGCGCGCCACGCGCGCGCCTGTCCAAAGTGTTTTTCTCGCATGGCCCTCACCGCACACCGCCACCTCATCTGGGATTGGAACGGCACCCTCCTCGACGACCTCGACCTGTCCGTCGACGTCATGAACACCCTTCTCGCGCGTCGCGGCCTGCCGCGCCTCGACCGCGCGCGCTACCACGCGCTCTTCGATTTCCCGGTGCGCACCTACTACGGGCGCCTCGGTTTCGATCCCGCGATCGACGGCTTTGACCGGCTCAGCGTGGAGTTTATTTCCGGTTACGACGCCCGCCGGCTCGAAAGTTCGCTCCACCGGGGCGCGGTCGGGGTGCTCGCCGCCGCCGCCGGGGCCGGGCTGCGCCAATCCATCCTCTCGGCCTACCGCCACGAAACCCTCCACGAGATTGTCGCTCACTTCGGCCTCACCCCGCACTTCGACCACATCGCCGGCCTCGATAACATCCACGCCCACAGCAAAGTCGCCCTCGGCCACGCCCTCGTCCGCCGTCTCGCCGTCCCGCCGGCCGAAATCCTCCTCGTCGGCGACACCCTGCACGACCTCGAGGTCGCCCGTGAACTCGGCGTCGATTGCGCGCTCATCGCCGGCGGACACCATCCCGCCGCCCGCCTGCAGGCCACCGGCGCGCGCGTCTATCCGGACCTCGCCGCCTTCGCCGACGCGCACGGACTTCAGGGCTGGTCCGACTCGGGCGGCGGAAAAATCTGATTCAGGTAGTCCTGCAAAATCAACGTCGCCGCCCGAGAATCGATGATCCCGCTCGCGCGGACCGCGCGACGCTTCGATTTTGCGATGCTCGATTCCGCCTCGTAGCTCGTGAGCCGCTCGTCCACGAGGTGCACCGGCTTGCCGAGCTCCGTGCTCAGCTGCGCGGCAAATGACTCCGCCTCCTTCGCCTTCGGCCCGACCGTGTCGTCCATATTCAACGGATGCCCGATCACAATTTCGTCGGCGCGCCGGTCACGGATCACCTGGAGCAACGCACTGCGCCGCTCCCCCGGATCCGCCGCCGTCAGCGCGGCCAACGGCGTGGCGACGCCAAGTTCGTCCCCGAACGCGAGTCCGATGCGACGTGTGCCGAGGTCGATGCCGATATAGCGCATACGCCGATTCCCGCCGCGCGCTTCGCCGGGCGCAATTTCATTTGCGACGCCGCCGCTTCCCGCTCTCTTTCGCCGCCATGGCCGAACCGCTGCCTCATCTCTCGCCCGCCGAGCTTGCCCGCTACAGCCGGCATATCCTGCTCGGGGAGATCGGCGTCGCCGGGCAGCGCAAACTCGCCGCCGCCCGCGTGCTCGTCGTCGGCGCCGGCGGTCTCGGCAGTCCCGCCGCCCTCTACCTCGCGGCCGCCGGCGTCGGCACCCTTGGCATCGCCGACTTCGACCGCGTCGCCGACCACAATCTGCAGCGCCAACTCCTGCACGACACCGCCTCCGTCGGGGAACCCAAAGTCGCCTCCGCCGTCCGCCGCCTCCGCGCCACAAATCCCTTTATCACGGTCGTCGCGCACCCCGAGGGCGTGACCGCCGAAAACGCCCTCGCCCTGTTCGCCGGCTACGACGTCGTCGTCGACGGCACGGACAATTTCACTTCGCGCTATCTCAACAACGACGCCGCGTTCTTCACCCGCAAGCCGCTCGTCTACGGCAGCGTCTTCACGTTCGAAGGCCAGGTCGCCGTGTTCGATTCCGCCCGCGGCGGCCCCTGCTATCGTTGCCTTTTTCCCACACCTCCCGAGACGGGCAGCGTGCCCGGCTGCGGCGAGGCCGGCGTGCTCGGGGCGCTCTGCGGCGTGATCGGCAGCCTCCAGGCATTGGAGGCCATCAAACTCATCACCGGCATCGGCCGCTCCCTCGTCGGCCGGCTGCTGACCTACAATGCCCTCACCCAAGATTTCCAGACGCTCACCTTGCCTCGCGACCCGGCGTGCCCGCTCTGCGGCACCACCCCGTGCATCACCCGCCTCGTTGCCACATCCGGTGCGGCCAGCTGCACGCCCCTTCCCTCCCCTATGCCTGCCGAAGACTATCCGCTCGAAATCTCCGTGACCGAAGCCAAACGCCTCCTCGACGAATCGCCGTGCGGCGTTCTCCTCGTGGACGTGCGCGAACCCTACGAAGTCGCCATCGCGGGCGTCCGCGGCGCGGAACTGATCCCAATGGCGCAAATTCCCGCCCAGGTGCACGCGCTCCCCCGCGACGAACATCTCCTGATCATGTGCCACCACGGCGGTCGGAGCATGCGCGTGACCCAGTTTTTGCGTGGGCAGGGTTACACCGCCGTCAGCAACATCGCCGGCGGCATCAACGCGTGGGCCGAACAGATCGAACCCGCGCTCGCCCGCTATTGAGCGCATCCTGACGCGACCGCGTCAGACCCGCCAGGCCGCGTGATCGGTCGCATATCTCCGCGCGTAGTCGGCAAACGCCGCCTTCAACCGGGCCGTCACCGTGGTTTCTCCGACCGAGAATTTGGTCTCGTCGATCGCCGCCACCGGTCCGACATCCTTGGTCGTTGAGAGGAGAAAACACTCCTGCATGCCCGCAAAGTCCGCCGGCCGCACCGGTTCTTCCCGCACGACCACGCCAGCCGCCGGCGCGATCGTGTGCACCACCAGGTCCCGCGTGATTCCGCCCAAGATCCCCGCAGACAGCGGCGGCGTGAGGACCACGCCGTCGCGCACAAAAGCGATATTCGAAACCGCGGCCTCGGTAACGTCGCCGCTCTGATTGAGGATAACGACTTCGTCGGCCCCGCGTGCCCGCGCCTCCCGCAGGCAAAGAATGTTGTTGAGATAGTTGCCCGTCTTCCAGGCCGGACTGAGCGCGTCCACCGGATTGCGACGCAACGCGGTGGCCAGCGAAAGCTGCAACCCGTCACGGAGCTTTTCCGCCGCCACCGTCGGGCAAGGCTGCACCAAAAGCACGAAGTCCGGGCGATCCGCCAGCGCCGTATCCAGACCGATCGGACCCCCACCGCGGGTCACTTGCAGCCGGATATACAATTCACCGGAACACGCGGTGTGGGCGCGATACGCCGCCGCCGTCCTCCGGATTTCCTCCAACATCTGCCCGGCCGAGAGCGGAAGCTCAAGATACAGCGCCCGGGCCGAGCGCTCCAGCCGGGCCCAATGCTCCTCCCAGGTGAAGATCACTCCCGCCTGCGTCCGCCACACCTCATAGATGGCGTCACCATACAAGAAGCCGCGATTTAGCGGCGCGATCGACGGCTCGTCGGCGGCATGCAGGCGTCCATTGGTATTGGCTTGGATGAAGGGAAGAAACATAGGTGGCGGAGCGGACCGCGAGCCTCCCGGCTTCAGGGCGATGCGCCAAACAAAAAGCCCCCGCGGGTCGGCGGAGGCTCGATTCAACAACGGACCGCGACCTGCGGCGCAGGGCGGCGGTCTTACTTCTTGCGCGGTTTGACGAGACCGAGCGCCTTCTTGATGTTCTGCACGCTGGGCAGCGAAATCTGAAGGGCCTTGGCGATCGCGCCACCGGACTTGCCGGCTTCCACCAGTTTCTTCACATCGGCCCGCGTGGCGTCGGTGATCACGGCGCGCGTGCGACGTTTCTTGGCTCCGGCCGCAGCCGGTTTAGCGGACGATTTCGCCCCGGCGCGGCCCTTGCCAGCACTGCCCGCCGCGGCCATCACTGCGGTGGCGAACGCCTTGACGCTGGCAAAACCATATTTGCCGGGGAGCGCGGCGAGTTCCTTGTTCATGGCAGCCTCCACTGACTTCTCCAAGGCGGCGATTTTGGCCCGGGCGGCCTCGATTTCTCTGATTTGATTAGCGATCATAGTAGCATTAGGTAAGACACCCCATAGCACTATGGCAAGCATCTTGGCGGCGTTTCACCGCGATAAATCAAGTCATATTGTCATCGCGTGATAGCCGCCGTCCACGACGATTTCCGCGCCCGTCAGAAAACCGCCGGCGTTGTCGCTCGCCATCAGCAACGTCGCGCCGATCAGCTCGCGCGCCTCCCCAAACCGTTTCATCGGCGTGTGCCCAAGGATCGAGGCGACGCGCTCGGGCGAGAGAATCTTGCGGTTCTGCTCCGCGGGGAAAAACCCGGGGACGAGCGTGTTCACCCGGACGCGTTTCGGCGCCCATTCGCGGGCGAGATTTTTTGACAGGTTGTGCACCGCGGCCTTGGTCGCCGAATAGGTGAAGACGCGCGACAGCGGCACAATGCCCGACATCGAACCCAGATTGATAATCGAGCCGCCCTCGCCGAGGTCGACGAGATACTTGCCGAAAATCTGACAGCCCAGAAACACGCCTTTGAGGTTCAGCTGCACGATGCGATCGAACTCATCCTCCGCGATGTCGAAAAACGGCGTCGCCGAATTCGTGCCCGCACCGTTGACGACGATATCCACCTTGCCCGAGCGCGCGAGTACCGTGGCCAGCAACCGCTGCAGGGGGGCCTTTTCACTCGCCTCGGCGGCGACGAAATACCCCTGGCCCCCTGCGGGCTGGATGCGCTCGAGGCGCGGCCTCGCCTTCTCCTCATTGCGCCCGACCAACACGACTTCGGCTCCGGCGCCCGCGAGCCCCTCGGCCATCGCGCCGCAAAGTTCACCGGTGCCGCCGATAACCACAGCGACTTTGCCGCTGAGTGAATAAAGTGAAGCGAGATAATCGGCCGGATTGCTCATAATTTCAGGATGACAGGAACGCGCGTCACCTGCTGGCAACGGCAAATCCAGCCCCCGCCACCGTCGCGCCGACCGCTTCGCTTTGCCTCCGGCCTCAGCCCGAAACCAAGACCATATTGGCATACTGCACCGTATCGCCCGAACGGATCAGTCCGATCGCGCCAGGCACGCGCCGCTTGAAATCCACATGGGGCTCATGCGTCACGCGCACCCCGCTGAGCGCCGCCGCATACGCTTTGCGCGTCGCCGCCGGGTTCACCTTGAGAAACTCCTCCGCCATGTACGCCCCGCCCACCACGAAATTCTGCCGCACCGCCGCCAACACCTGCAACACCGTCGGCACACCGTCGACCAGCGACAGATCGACCGTCTCCAGCATCGGCCAGAACGGAAATCCGCGGTCGGCGATGACGAGCGTGTTGGTGTGCCGCACCCGGGCCAGCAGGGACAGCAACTGCGGATTGAGGATGCCGTGGACGAGCATGAGCGAGAACGCAGGCTAGCCGGGCCGGGCGCGGAAACTCCAGTTTTATCTCGGCGCGCCGGCCCGCCGGGCTTTACTCCCCCCATGGCCCGCATTCCGCTCGAAGACAATTTTAACGACGTTATCAATAAGACCCAGCGTGGCCTGAATATTTCCGACGAAGAACTCGCGCAACGGGCCGCCGTCTCCCGGGCCGATCTCGCCGCCGTCAAAGCCGGCGAGCCTTTGGACGCCGTCATCCACAGCGTCGCCCGCCCGCTTAAGCTTTCCGGCGCGGCGCTCGAAGCCCTCGCCCACAAACGCTGGTATCCGCAGCAGCCGATTTTCCCCAGCGGTTTCGCCGCCTTTAACACGCCCCACGAGGACATGACCGTGAACAGCTACGTCGTGTGGGACGGACGCAACAAGGTCGCCGCCGCCTTTGACACCGGCGCCACCTGCGAGCCCATGCTCGACCTCATCCGCGCTGAGCGGCTTACCCTGCGCTATATCTTTCTTACCCACACGCACGACGACCACGTCGCCGACCTCGCGCGCTTCGCCGCCGAAACCAAGGCCGAAGTCTGGGCGAGCGAACTCGAGCCGGCGCCCCTCGCCGGGGCCAAGACCTTCAAGGAAAACGCCCACTTTCACCTCGGTCCGATCGCCATCAAGACGCTCCTCACCTCCGGCCATTCGCCGGGCATGACCACGTACTACCTGACCGGCCTCAGCTGGCCGCTCGCGGTCGTGGGCGACGCGATTTTCGCCAGCTCGATGGGCGGAAGCGCCACCCACTTCGCCGAACAGTATCGCAACAACCGCGAAAAAATCCTCACCCTCCCTCGCGACACCGTCCTCGCCTGCGGCCACGGTCCCGTCACCACGCTCGGCCAGGAGAAACAGCACAATCCGTTTTTTGCCCGCTAACCGTCGTCCCTCAGAAAATCCGCTCACACCTTACCATGGCTGCTACTGAAAAAATCGCCTTCGTCGGAGTCGGCCGCATGGGCGCCAACATGGCCCGTCGCCTCAAGGACTGCGGCTACGCCGTCACCGCCGTCTACGACACCCACGCCCCTTCCGCCGCCGCGCTCGCCCAGGAAATCGGCGCGAAACACGCCCCCACCCTCGCCGCCGTCACCGCCGCGGCCGACGTGATTTTCACCGTCGTCACCGACGACGCCGCCCAGCTCGCCGTCTTCGGCCTGACCGGCGACTCGCTGCTCGTCGGCGCGAAAGGGAAAATTTTCATCAACTGCGCGACCCTCACCCCCAAGCTCCACGTCGAAGTCGAGCGCCGCGCCAAGCGTGCCGGCGCCGTCACGCTCGAAGGCTGCATGGCCTCCTCGATTCCGCAGGCCCGCAACGGCACCCTCTATTTGATGTGCGGCGGCGCGAAGAAAACCTTCGTCCGCGTGCAACCCATCCTCGCAAATCTCAGCACCGCCCTCCGCTACATCGGCACCACCGGCCAGGCCGCGCAGGTGAAGGCCCTCGTGAACCTGGTTATGAACATCAATACCGCCGGACTCGCCGAGGGCCTCGGTCTCGGCGCCGCCCTCGGTCTCGACCTCGCCATGCTCCGCGAGGTTTTCTCCCAGACCGGCGCCAATTCCCAAGTCCTCAAGACCGACGGCGAGGACATGCAAAACCGCGCCCACGACTGCTATTTTTCCGGCGCCCACGCGGCCAAGGATTCGACCATCGCCTGGGTCCTCGGCGCCGAAGCCGGCCTGCATCTGCCCCTCGCCGGCGCGACGAAATTGCAGTTCGACCGCATGGTCGCCCGGGGCCTTGGCGGTCTCGACAAGAGCGGCGTCGCCGAACTCACCTTCCCGGGCCGCCACGCCTGAGTGCGAACGGGTTCCCCGTGAAACGTCCCCGCCGGCTGCTTTCCCGCGGCCTCGGCCTCTGCGCCGCGGCTCTCGTCCTCGGGGACGCATCCGCCCAGCCCCCGGCAGGCCGTGCGCTGTTCTACACCGAACCCGGCTACCGCGGCGAATGCCTCGTCATCGACGTCGGGGCCACGGCCGAAAACCTCGAGTTCATCCGCGACCAACGCGGCCGCCCCTTCAACGACCGCATCGCCTCGGTCCGGCTCGAAGGCCCGGTGCGTGTCGCGGTGTTCGAAAACTCCCTGTTTCGCGGCGCCTTCACCTGGGTGAACCGCGACACACCCGACCTCACCGCCTTTTCCCTCGGCGAACGCTCTCCCTCGACCTGGAACAGGACCATTTCCTCGCTCCAGGTCGACAGCGTCCGCCGCGGCACGAATGTTTTCACCGCCTGGGAGCGCCGGGACGCCGAACGCGCGGTCCGCGCCGCCTACCGCGATTTCCTCGGCCGCGAGCCCGACGCGTCCGGGCTCCGCTTTTACACCGGCCGCCTGCTCGACGCGGGTTGGAGCGAGGAACAGCTGCGCGATGTTTTTCGCCGCAGTCCCGAGTTCAAGGAACGCGACCTCGCCGCCCTTGTGCGCCGCGTCTACCGCGAAGAACTCGGCCGCGACCCCGACCCGTCCGGCGTCGGCGCCTACTCCCGCGCGCTGGGCCGCGGAATGACGGAATCGGAACTCCGCGCCGAACTGCGGCGCAGCCGGGAGGGCGCCGAGTTCCGCGCCCGCGACACGGTCACGCGCGCCTACCGCGAGGTGCTGCGACGCGAACCCGACCCCGCCGGCCTGGAAAATTACGTCCGGCTGATGCTGCAAAAAGGCTGGGACGACGCGAAAGTCCGCGCGGCCCTCCGAGGTGGCGACGAGTATCGCGCCCTTCCGCGCTGACGGCCGCGCGGGCGGGCTTGAGTGACCGCCGCGGCGGCCGATCATTATCCCGGCCTGCCTCGCTACGGTGGGCAGGCTACTCCGTTTGCGCTTTCCTGCCCCATTCCGGGGAAGCCCTCCCGTATTCGGGCGCACGCTTTTTGGTTACTCCGTCCTTGGCTGGTGGCGACGATCTCCCTCCGCTTACGCGCTGCAGGGCTGCGCCTCGGCATCGGGCCGAATCACTCCCCGCTTTTGATCAACCGCAAACCCGAAACGGCCGCCGGTTTCACCGTCGATCTCCTTCGGGCAATCGCCGCTGATCCGCAACTCAACCTCGAGTTTGTCACCAAACGCCGGGCCGCCATTCACGACGATTTCCGCGCCGGGCGAATCGATCTCATCGAGGCCTGCGGTAAAGACCCCGAATGCGCACCCGGCATGCGATTCTCGGTCCCCACGTCGATCTCCCCAGGGGCGTATTTGCCAATTCTCAGCTCCCCACCCCCAGCCGGCCACACCAGCCGACCTCGCCACAGTCCCAATGGGCCCGTCACGGCCAGCCTCAGCGAAGCCAATGCGAAACGCCAGGGCTGGGTGCGCCAGCGGATTTGTCGCTCCCTCCCCGAAGCGCTGGCCGCGCTGGATCGCGGTGAATACGCCATCGTCCTCGCGGACCGCGTTGTCGCGGCGCACTCCATCCGCACGCGGAACTATCTCCACGTCGTCGCGACGGATCTCGCGGCGCTGGGACTCGACCAGGAGTTGCACAGGGCGGTCCATCCCTCCGCCCCGGCGCTGCTCAATCGCCTGGACAAGGGCCTGGCCCACCTCCGCGAAAACGGCACCGGCCAACGGATCTACGACAAACGAATCCGGCCGCTGGAGACGCGGCACCTGCGGTCGCGCGACGGGTAACCTTATCGCCTCGGACTCGGCGCGCGCGCTCGCGATTCTCACGGCCTTGGTGGGGCCACGCCGCCTGCTCCGTCAACTCGCCGTAAAGCGCGACGAACTGCGCACGCGCGAGGGAGAGCTCGCTCACCCACCTGACCGGGCGCAAATGCACCGAGACCGCCCTGGCCGATAGCCCGTCCCTGGTCAATCGCTCCGCCCTGGTGCTGGAGCAGACCCAGGACATCGCCCAGGTTGGCGACCGGGAAGTGGATCCGCGCACCGGCCCCGGCCACTGGACCGCCGAGACCTATCGCATCCACGAGACGACCGCCGCCCACTTTCAACCCACCGCCGGTAACGCGGTCCGGTTCGACGCGCCGGAGAGCCGCGCGCTCATCACCCGTGCAGCCGAAAAGGCCTCCTGCCGGGCACACGCTACATCCTCGAACCCACGCGGGAGACGGCCCGCCATCACCGTATCCAAATCCATACCACCGGCCGCGCCAAACACGTCGACGGCCGCGCCGTAAGGATCTACGGTACGTTCTGCGATGTCACGAACGAGAAGGCGGCGGAAGCGGAACGCGGGCGGCATTGCACCCGACTTCAACCATCGGCTCACCGTCATCTTCGCCAACGCCACCTTCGCCCTCGCCGAGGGCCGGGCGAAAGGCAACGAACGCCTGGACCACATCGAGTCGGCCGCCCGCCGCGCCGACGATCTCTGCCGACAGATGTTGGCCTACGCCGGCCAGGGCAGCTTTGTCATCGAAAACGTGGATGCGACCAACTTGTGCAGGACACCGCCCGCCTCCTGCACGTCTCTATCAGCAAAAAGGCCCGGCTCGTCGTAACCCTGGCGCCGGACCTCCCGGCCGTTGAAGCCGAAGCCCCGCAACGGCGCCAGCTCGTGATCAACCTCGTCAACAACGCCGCCAAGGCCCTCGGCGACGCCACCGGAGAAATCCGCCTGACCACCCGCCCGCGCCGTCCGCCGAGGCCCTCGGGCGCAGTGCTCCATTCCTTCGATCCGCCGGCCGGCGACTGCGCCGGCCTCGAAGTCGCCGCTGCGGGCCAGGGCCTGCGCCTGCCCCGCTCGCCCGGGCCTTCGATCCGTTTTTCACCACCCAATTTGCCGGCCGCGGACTGCGCCTCGCCGCCGGCCTCGGCATCGTGCGCGCCCATCGCGGCGCCCCCTCCGTCGAAAGCGCCCCCGCGCGCGGTGCGACCTTTCACCTCGATCTCCCCGTCTCCGCCCGCCCGCCGCCGCGCCCGCCCGGCCCCGCACCGGCGGAACCTTTTTGATCGCCGCAGACGAACCCGTCGAGCCGGCCACTGCCGGTGCCCTGCTCCGGCACACCGGTTTCCAAACCGTCTCGGCCGCGGACGGGCACGAGGCCGTGCAGCGGCTCCGCGCGAGCCCGCAGGGGATCGCGGCGGTCTTGCCCGACCTTACCAGGCCGGGGCGGGACGGCGCCGAAGTGCTCCGGGTGATACGGGCCCTCCACCCCGACGTCCGCATGCGCGGAAAGAGCCGCTCAGGCGAACACGATCCTTTCGCCCGGCTCCGCGGCCCGTGCGAGGTGCCCGCGATGCGCAAGCCCTTCACGCGGGAAATCCGCCTCACCCGCCTCGCCGACCGCATCGTCTGGAACCCACCGGGCGTCGCCGCGCTGCGCAAACCGCCTCGCTACCCGCGCGGTTTTCTGAGTCGTTCCGCGCTGCCGATGTCCGCCTCGCCGCCCGCTCCACCGCTCCACGATCCGTATGCGGCGTTGCGCATCCCCAGCTATCGCGACTACCTCCTCGGCAGTTTCCTGGCACTCCTCGGCCGCCAGGCCGTGTCAGCGATGGCCATCTGGCAGGTTTACCAGTGGACGCACTCGTCGACCGCGCTCGGCCTCGTCGGCCTCGTCAACGTGCTGCCGCTTCTCGCGCTCTCGCTTTCCGCCGGTTCCCTCGCCGACCGCCATGACCGCAAGCGCCTCATCGCCCTCGGTACGGCACTCGTCGCCGTCCTGAACCTCGCGCTCGCCGCCCTGTCCTTCTGGCACGCGAGCATCCCGGCGCTCGCCCCGCTCCGCTGGGCCAATGCGGCCCTGTTGCGTGTCGCCCTCCTGTTCGAGCGCCACACCGATCCGGCCTCGCTGCAGTTCGACCAACCCGCACTGCCGCTCGTGTTTCTCCTGCTCGGCGCCAGCGCCTGCATCCGCATTTTGATCTGGCCGGCCCGCTCCAGTATCACGCCGTCGCTCGTGCCGGGCGAAAGCCTCGGCAACGCGGTCACATGGAACACGAGTGCGTTCGAAATCGCCACGATGGCCGGCCCCGCCCTCGGCGGGTTTCTCGTCGCTTTCGCCGATTTCCCCGCCGTCTACCTGCTCGGCGCCGCGCTCGAGTGCGCGTTTCTGGGGCTACTCCGTCCTGTCCGCTACCTCCGCCCGCCGTCCCGCGCCGCCGGGCAACGCTCCTGGCGCGACGTGTTTGCCGGAGCCGAGTTTATCTGGCGGAAAAAAGTCATCCTCGGCGCCAGCACCCTCGACCTGTTCGCCGTGTTGCTGGGCGGCGCCGTCGCGCTCCTCCCCATCTACGCCGATCAGATCCTCCACGTCGGTCCGATCGGGTTTGGCTGGCTCCGCGCGGCACCGTCCATCGGCGCGTTCGCCATGGCCATGTGGATCCTCCACCGACCGGCCTTGCTCCATCCCGGCCGGGCCCTCCTGTGGTCGGTCGCCGGGTTCGGTGCCGCCATTGTCGTCTTCGGCCTTTCCCACTGGTTCTGGCTCTCGCTGCTCGCGCTGTTCTTCACCGGCGCGTTCGACAACGTCAGCGTCGTCGTCCGCCAATCGCTCGTGCAACTGCTCACGCCCGACTCCCTGCGGGGCCGGGTGACCGCCGTAAACCAAATCTTCATCGGCTCCTCCAACGAGATCGGCGCCCTCCGCGCCGGCCTCATGTCCGCGGTTCTGGGCCCGGTCGCCGCGGTCGTCTGGGGCGGCCTGGGCACCCTCGCCGTCACCGCCGCGGTCGCCCGTGCCGTGCCGGCGCTTGGCCGCCTGCCACCGCTCCACACCCTGCGACCCGAGGAGTAATACTACGTAGCCGGTCAAATCGGCGCTTTTTCGTTAGACTTCGCACGCCGCGCTCGGCATTCCCGTACCACCCGATGTCTGAGAACTCAAACCGCAAGACGTTCTTCATTCTCGCACTAGCCCTCAGCCTGATTGTCGCGCTCGTCGCGGTGGTCCTCCGGGTTATCCAAGATGAGGAGCTCCAAGAGCGCCTGGGCACCACGTATTACGTCCTGACCCTCGCCATCATCGGGTGCGTCCTCCTCGTCATGACGGGCTACCTGTGGGACCGCACGTTGGTGCAGCGTCTGAAAACCCTGCGCACATCGGTGGGCAGCAGCGAGAGCGGCGAGGCCGGGGAGGGCGAGCCGGACCACGACGAGATCATTGGCCTCGCCCGCAATATCGAGCGCATGGCGCAGGCCCTGCAAAAAACCGAGGCCAGCTACCGCGGTATTGTCGAAGATCAGGTCGACTTGATCTGCCGCTACCGCCTCGACGGCAAACTCACCTTCGTCAACAGCGCCTATGCCATGGCCTTTGGCCGCAAGCGCAACGAGCTGCTCGCCCAACAATTCCCGCTGTTCGCCCCCGGCGCCGCGATCGGCGACGAACCCTACACCTTTGAGCGCGAGCTCGACCTCCCCGACGGCCGCCGCCGCTGGCTCATGTGGACCCAGCGCGCGATCAAGGACGACAAAGGCGAGACCCTCGAGTATCAGGGCGTCGGCCACGACATCACGATCCGGAAGGAAGCCGAGGCCGCCCTGCTGCATGCCAAGGAGACCGCCGAGGCCGCCGACCGCGCCAAGAGCGAGTTTCTCGCGATCGTCAGCCATGAAATTCGCACGCCGATCAACGGAGTCATCGGCTTCGCCCAGATTCTCGCCGATTCTCCGCTCACCCCCGACCAACGCGAACAGGTCGCCATCATCCGCTCGAGCGGTCAGGCCTTGGAGAAGCTCATCGCCGACATTCTCGACCTGTCAAAGATCGAAGCCGGCAAGATCGAGATCGAATCGGCCCCCTTTGGCCTGCACAAGAGCGTCGAGGAAGTGTGTGCGTTCTTTGCGCCCAAGGCCCGCGCCGCCGCGCTCGTCATCACGACCAACATCGACCCGGATGTGCCGGCCATCGTCAACAGCGACGAATCCCGCCTCCGCCAGATTCTCACCAATCTGATCGGCAACGCCCTCAAGTTCACCGAACGCGGGAGCATCGCCATCCACGTCTCCTGCATGCGCGGCGAACCCGTCAGCATGCGCGACACCCGCCGCGCTCTCCGCCTGTTCTTCTCCGTCGCCGATACCGGCATCGGGATTCCCCCCGAGAAGATTTCAAAACTTTTCAAACCGTTCAGCCAGGTCGACGCCTCCTCTGAGCGCCGCCGCAGCGGCACGGGCCTCGGCCTCATCATTTCCAAGCGCCTCTGTGAACTCATGGGCGGATCCATCTCCGTGGACAGCAAGCCCGGCGAAGGCACGACGTTCCGCTTCTCGATCCTCACCGACTACGAGAAGGGCGACACGATGACCCCAATTCCCATGCGGCACGGGGTGTAAACGTTTAACGCCGCCACTCTTCGACCGCACAAAAAAACGCCGACCCAGAGGTCGGCGTTTGTCTTTTCCCTGATCTCCGCCAGCCGCTCAGTAGCGGTAATGGTCGGGTTTGTAGGGACCGCCGACGGGCACGCCGAGGTAGGCGGCCTGGTCCTTGGTGAGCTTGGTCAGCTTCGCGCCGATCTTCTCCAGATGCAGGCGGGCCACCTCTTCGTCCAAGTGTTTCGGCAGACGGTAAACGCCGACCGTATAGGTGTCCTTGTTCGTCCAGAGATCGAGCTGCGCGAGCGTCTGATTGGTGAAGCTGCTCGACATCACGAAGGACGGATGGCCCGTCGCGCAACCGAGATTCACCAGACGGCCTTCGGCCAGCATATAGATGCTGTTCCCCTTCGGGAAGCTGTAGAGGTCGTATTGCGGTTTGATGTTCGTGCGCTTCGCGTCGGACGTGTTGAGGCGGTCAATCTGGATTTCGTTGTCGAAATGACCGATGTTACAAACAATCGCCTGGTCCTTCATCTTGCGCATGTGCTCCAGCGTGATGATGTCCTTGTTGCCGGTCGTCGTGACGTAGATGTCCGCCGTACCGAGCGTCGACTCGATTGTGTTGACCTCAAAGCCTTCCATCGCGGCCTGCAACGCGTTAATCGGATCGATCTCGGTCACAATGACGCGGGCGCCGAAGCCCTTAAGCGAAAACGCCGAGCCCTTGCCCACGTCGCCATAACCGCAGACGCAGGCGACCTTGCCGGCGATCATGACGTCGGTGGCGCGCTTGAGACCGTCGGCGAGAGACTCCCGGCAGCCGTAGAGATTGTCGAACTTCGACTTCGTGACCGAGTCGTTGACGTTGATGGCCGGCACGCGAAGTTTACCCTTTTCCAGCATCTGGTAGAGGCGATGCACACCCGTGGTCGTCTCTTCGGAGACACCGCGCCACTCTTTCGCAATGTTCGTCCAACGCTTCGGGTCCTCCTTGTGGACCTTCTTGAGCGTGTTCTTGATCACCTGCTCCTCGTGGGAGCCCGACGGGGTGTTGACCCAGTCGCTGCCCTCTTCGAGTTCGCAGCCCTTATGAATCAGCAACGTCACGTCGCCGCCGTCGTCGACCACGAGCTGCGGGCCCTGGTTGCCCGGGAACGTGATGGCCCGGAGCGTGAGATCCCAATACTCCTCCAACGTCTCGCCCTTCCAGGCGAAGACCGGCGTGCCGGTCGCGGCAATCGCCGCGGCGGCGTGGTCTTGGGTCGAGAAAATATTGCAGGAAGCCCAGCGCACATCGGCGCCAAGCTCCTTCAAGGTCTCGATCAGGACGGCTGTCTGGATCGTCATGTGCAGCGATCCGGTGATGCGCACGCCGGCGAGCGGCTTCTTCGCGCCGAATTTTTTGCGGACGGAGACCAGACCGGGCATTTCATGCTCGGCGACGGAGATCTCTTTGCGACCCCACTCGGCGAGAGTGATGTCTTTCACGTGATAGTCGGGCGCGGCAGATTTGCGCGCAGATTTTTTGGCGGTGGCCATAATAGATGAGGGAGAAACGGAAACGGACGGTTGAGAGATGGAACGGAACGGCGGCGCGGGCCTTACTTTTTCAGCGCGGCTTTGAGTGCGGCGACCTTGTTGGTCTTTTCCCACGGCATGCCGTGTTTGCCGAAGTGCCCGTAGTTCGTAGTCTGGCGATAAATCGGCCGAAGCAGATCCAGCTGCGCCACGATGTCCGCCGGCTTGAAGCTGAAGACTCCGCGCACGGCGTCGGTGATCTGCTCGTCGGAAATGCCGAGCAGCGAGGTGCCAAAGGACTCGACGCGCACCGAGACCGGCTGCGGATGCCCGATCGCATACGCGAACTGGATCTCCGCGTGCGTCGCGAGGCCGGCGGCGACAATATTCTTGGCCACCCAGCGGCCCATGTAGGCGGCCGAGCGGTCAACCTTCGACGGATCCTTGCCCGAGAAGGCGCCGCCGCCGTGGCGACCCCAGCCACCGTAGGTATCGACGATGATCTTGCGGCCCGTGAGACCCGAATCACCCTGCGGACCGCCGACCACAAAGCGGCCGGTCGGGTTGATAAGATACTCGGTATTCTTGGTCAGCATCTCGGCCGGGATGACCTTCTTAATGACGTGCTCGATGAGATGTTTTTCGATCGTCGCATGGGCGACGTCGGCGGTGTGCTGCGTCGAGATCACCACGTTCACCACCTCGACGGGCTTGTCGTTTTCATAGCGGACCGAGACCTGCGACTTCGCGTCCGGACGGAGCCACGGCACATTGCCGGACTTGCGGACTTTGGTCAGCTCGCGCCCAAGGCGATGCGCGAACATGATCGGCGTCGGCATCAGTTCCGGCGTCTCGGTGCACGCGTATCCGAACATGATGCCCTGGTCGCCCGCGCCCTGCTCGGCGGTCTTCTTGCCCTTGGCCTTCTTCGCATCGACGCCCTGCGCGATGTCCGGCGACTGCTTCGTCAGATAGTTGTTGATGAAAACCTGGTCGGCGTGAAACACGTCATCGGCGTTGACGTAGCCGATATCCCGGATCGCCGCACGCACGATGGACTCGTAGTTGAGCTTCGCGCTCGTAGTAATCTCGCCGGCGAGGATCACCATGTTGGACTTCACCATGGTTTCGCAGGCGACACGACTCGTGCGATCCTGCGCAAGGCAGGCGTCCAGCACGCTGTCGGAAATCAAGTCAGCAACTTTGTCGGGATGTCCTTCGCCGACGGACTCGGAGGAGAATACGAATGATTTGGCCATAAGATAAGTGCAGGGAGGTAAGGCACGCCGCAGAGCCTGGGCAAGTTAAATATCAACGTATGCCGATTCCCTGATGTGAATTTCCCGCCGTCCGTCCGCCCGTGGATTTTCGGCGGCTGCGCCTCCCACCACTTTGGCCCGAACATACCAAAACTTCCGGTTGCAGTCCGGGTCTGCCCGCCCATTCTACGGCTCTGAATGGAGATTTCGCCGACCACCGCGCCACTCGACCTCAAACATCGAAAAATCCTCGTGGTCGACGACGACCGCCTGAATATCAGAATCCTCGCCGGGATTTTGAAGGGCGAAGGGTACACGCTGGTCGAAGCCAATTCGGGTGAGCGCGCCCTCCTCGCCTACGCGGACTTCCTCCCCGACCTCGTGCTCTTGGACGTGATGATGCCCGGGATCGACGGATTCGAGACTTGCCGCCAGCTCAACCGGATCTACGGCGGGAACTGCGCGCCGGTCATTTTCATCACGGCAAAAAACGAGTCCGACGACATCGTGGAAGGACTGGTCGCCGGCGGAGTGGACTATCTCCCCAAGCCCTTCAAGGCGAAGGAGGTTCTCGCCCGCATTCGGTCCCACCTCCAAAACCGCATTCTGGCGGAGCAGCGCAAGCAGCTCGTCGATCAACTCAGCAACGCGAACGCCGCGAAGAACCGCTTCCTCGGGATGGCGGCCCACGACCTGCGCAACCCCCTCGCTTCGATCCGCGGCCTCGCCGAATTCCTGCGGGAAGGCGCCGTCGGCCCGCTCTCCGTCGACCAGCTCGAGCTCATCAACACGATCCACTCGGCCAGCCAGTCGATGCTCGATCTGGTAAACGAGCTCCTCGACGTCGCCACAATCGAATCCGGCGAACTCAAGATTTACCGCGAGCCGCACAACCTCGCCGACCTGATCACGAAATCGGTCGCGATGACCAACATCGAGGCCGCCAAGAAAAACACCCGGGTCTCCATTGACACCCGCGGCCTCACTCCGGTGTTGATGCTCGACGCAGCCAAGATGCGCCAAGTGATCGATAATCTGCTCAGCAACGCCGTGAAATATTCCCCGCCAGGATCCGCCATCACGGCCACGATCCAATCCGCTCCGGCCCACGGCACCTTCGGCTTCGCCGTGCAGGACCAAGGCCCCGGCATCCCCGACGGCGAGCGCGACAAGCTCTTCAAGGATTTCAGCCGCCTGTCCGCGCAACCCACCGCCGGCGAGAAAAGCACCGGCCTGGGTCTCGCCATCTGCCGGAAAATTGTCGAGGCGCACGGCGGCACCATCACCGCGGAGAATCTACCCGCCGGCGGCTGCGAATTTCGGGTCCTCCTGTCTACTACCTCATGAATTTCCAAGGCACCATTTTGCTCGTCGACGACGAAGCCCACATCCGCAAATACGTCGGGCTTATTCTTCGCCAACTCGGCTCCCCCACGATCATCGAAGCCACCAACGGCGAGGAGGGCGTCGCCGCCTACCTCCGCGAAAACCCCGACCTCGTGCTCCTCGATGTGAACATGCCCATCATGGACGGGATCGAGACCCTCAGGAAGCTCAAGGAGATCGACCCCGACTGCGTCGTCGTGATGCTCACCTCGCTGGCCAACCGCCAAACCATCGAGCAGGCCGTCGAACTCGGCGCCTCCAACTACATCCGCAAGGACACGTCGCGGGAGGAGATCACCACGGCCCTGACCGAAACGATCGAAGCCTGTTTCGGCGCCAGCTGAAACCCGCCGCCATGAGCTCCGTCCCCCCCGACGATTCTTCCCTGCCGCCCGGCGAGTCTCCCCTGCCCCCCCCGGTCGTCATCGCCGAGGTCAAATACTCGCTGCCCCAGATCCTCCTGGAACTGAAGGCCGAACGCTCCGCGAGCACCTTCGCGATGGAGAAACTCGATCAGACCGAAATCGGAAAACTCTTCAAAGCGAAGCCCACCCGCCGTGTTAAACCCCAAAAGTAATTTCTTCCTCGGGCGCATCCGGCAGATCCCGAAATTCGACTGCGTCGCCGAGATCACCCTCCTGGCCGACCGCCACGGCGAAACGCCCGCCTTCGTGCAGGCCGTGATCGACGAAAAATACCTCAACAAGGACGATGCCTGCCGCTATTGGGCCGACTCGATGAACGTCGCCTACGTCGATCCCTTCGCCTCGGTGATCACCGACGAAGCCATCGAAAAAATCCCGATGGAGGTCGCCAAGAAAGTGAAGGCCATCGGCCTCTATGTGCTCAACGGCGTGCTGACCGTCGCGATGGCCAGCCCCGCCGACGCCGACCTCATCCGCCGCCTCGGCCAGATCGCCCAGATGCCGCTCAGCCCCGTGTTCGCACTCCCCCGCGAGATCGAGGACGCCATCGCGATCCACTACTGCACCGAGAAAGGCCTGGAGGAGAGCCTCGACGAACTCCAACGTTCGAGTCTCTTCGACAAGCCGGAGATCGCCGGCGAGAAACTCGCCCAGCTCGTCGAGAACAACGCCCTCGTCCAGATCCTGGATGAGATCATTTATTTCGCGATGCGCGAACGCGCGAGCGACATCCACGTCGAGGCCCTGGAGACCCAGTGCCGCGTGCGCTTTCGCGTCGATGGCAACCTTCGCGAAATCCTCACCTACTCGCGCAAGCTCCACCGCGCGCTCATCTCCCGCATCAAGATCCTCTGCAACCTGAACATCTCGGAGACGCGCTTCCCGCAGGACGGACGATTTTCGATGCCCGTCGGCAGCCAGACCGCCAACTTCCGCGTCTCCACGATCCCCTCCGCCTACGGCGAAAAGACGGTCATCCGCATCCTCGCGATGACGGGCAAGAAAACCATGCTGACCCTGGAGAAGATGATGATCTCCCAGACGATCCTCCAGCCCTTCAAACGCCTGATTCAAAACCCCAACGGGATCATCTTTGTGACCGGCCCCACGGGGTCCGGCAAGACCACCACGCTCTACGCTGCCATCCACGAGATCAACACGCCCGGCATCAACATCTCCACCATCGAGGATCCGGTCGAAATCCAGCTCGCCGGCGTGACGCAGAGCCAGGTCAACTCCAGCATCGACCTGAAATTCGCCACCATCCTGCGCGCCCTGATGCGCCAGGATCCGGATGCGATTCTCGTCGGCGAAATCCGCGATCTGGAGACGGCCAAAATCGCCACCGAGGCGGCGCTGACGGGCCATATCGTGTTTGCCACGCTCCACACCAACACCGCGCCGCAGGCCATCATGCGCTTGATCGAAATCGGCGTGGAGCCGTATATGGTCGCCCCCTCCGTGATCGGCGTGCTCGCCCAACGCCTCGCCGCCCGCATCTGCGAAGGCTGCAAGGAGGCCTACTATCCCTCGCGCGAGACCCTCCAGAAATATTTCAAGGACGACGGGCTCACCGAGGTGCCCTTTTACCGCGGACGCGGCTGCCAGGCCTGCCGACACACCGGCTACAAGGGTCGCGTGGCCTTCCACGAACTCGTGTTGATCACCGAGGAGGTCCGCACGCTCATCGCCGAGGGCCGCAGCGTGCAGGACATCAGCCGCGCCGCCGCCAAAGTCGGCTACCGGCCGCTGCGCTACGACGGGCTCAAGAAGGTTCTCCTGGGCCTGACGACCATCGAGGAGATCGACCAGAACACCTCGTTCGAATGGGCCACCTGATGCATGGTCCGACTTCCGCCTCCCACGACCCGGGTTTCATTTCCGACCCAACATCCCCGTTGCACGCTCCCGTTTTCCCGGCAGGCTCGGACCATCCCTCCTCCCCAATGACTGAATTTCTCGTCATCGATCCTCAGGCCATTGAAAATCTCCGGTCGCTCAATCCCGGTGACGACGATGAATTTTTGAGGGAGATCGCGGAGATTTTCATGGAGGACACCCCGCTCCGAATCGCCGAACTGGAACAGAGCCTCGCCGCGGCCGATCTGCCCAAGTTCACCCGGGCCGCCCACAGCATCAAGGGCAGCTCCGCCAACTTGGGCGCCATGGCGCTGCGGGCGGTGGCAGAACGCCTCGAACATCACGCCCGCACCAACGGCATGAAAGCCGCCGCCCCGTTCGTCGCCGAGATCGCTACCGAGTTCGCCCGCGCCCAGGCGGAACTCACGAAACTGATCACGAAGTAGGCCGGACTTCGCTCCGCCCCACACCTAACGATACAGCGCCGTCGTCGGCGCGTAGGTCAGCACGTTGTATTGGCGCATCGCGAGACGCCACCACTCCGCCAGCGAACCCGCCGGACAACTCCACAGTTCGCGGTGCAGCCAGATCATCGACTCGGCGTCCATCAGCAGCGCCATCTTTTCTTTGGTCGCAAATTTTGCCGGCCCCTCGCGCAGGAGCCGCTCGCGCAGCTGCACAAACCATTCCCGCGCCTCCTCGCTCGGCCGGCGCTGCCGCAGCAACGCCACGTGCAGCGCGTTGACGTAGGGATCGAGCACCGCCTGCAACAGACCGTAGTCGGCCCGCAACGGTTCGAACGGCGGCAAATGCCGGTAACACTCGGCCAGGTTCTGCTGCAGCCGCTTCAGCTCGTAGGGCGGGGTCGTCTCTTCGGGCGTCAAGAAAACCCCCAGCCGGCGCGCCGCCCGCCCCACCCCCGCCTTGCTGAGCAAAATGGACACCGGCACCGCCAACACCAAGCCCGCCAGCACCGGACTCAGCCACCAGAAAAACGCCGGCGACAGCACAAACGCCGACACGCCCCATACGAGCCCAAACAGCGTCTGCCCGCCGTGCGTAATGATCGCTTCGCGCCAATCCGTGCCGTCGTCGTCACTACCGCGCTTTTGCGTCACCCACGCGACCCCCTGTCCGAGCAGCGTGAAAAGCACAAACTTCGAGTTGAACACCATGTTGACCGGCGCAAGCAACGCGGACACCAGGGTCTCCAGCAGCGCGCTCACGACCAGCCGCGCCTTCCCGCCGAATTTGTCCGCCTCGGCCCGGTCGCCCAACGTCACCACCACGCTCACTATCTTCGGCACGAAGATCAGCAGCATGGTCAACGCAAAGAGCGTCAGCGCCTCGGGCACCTGCAGGTCAAAGCCAAACAGCGACGTCGTGTCGGTCACCCACCCCGGCGCCGCGGCAGCCGGCGACGCCAGCACGGCGAACACATGGATCGTGCTGAGAATCATGAACAGCAGCCAGAGCGGCGACGACACGTAGCCCATCACGCCCATCAGCAAATGGAAGCGGCTCGCCGGCCGGAAGCCGCGCGTGGTGAGCAACCACGCGTGCTGGATGTTGCCCTGACACCAGCGCCGGTCGCGCTTCGCCGACTCGATCAGCGTCGGCGGGCCCTCCTCGTAACTGCCGTCGATGTCGTCCGCGAGCCACACCGCCCAGCCCGCCTTGCGCATCAACGCCGCCTCGACGAAATCGTGCGACAGGATGCGCCCGCCGAACGGCTCGCGGCCCGGGAGTTCCGGCAGCGAGCAGTGGTCGATAAAGGGCTGCACCCGCACGACCGCGTTGTGCCCCCAGAAATTCCCCTCGTGCTGCTGCCAGTAATTCAGCCCGGCCAAAAAAAGCGGACTGTAGAGCCGGCTCGCAAACGACTGGATCCGCGCAAACAGCGTTTCCCCGTTCACGATCCGCGGGGCCGTCTGGATCAGGCCCACCTGCGGATTCTTCTCCATCAGCGCCACGAGTTGCACGAGCGCCCTGCCCGTCATGATCGAATCGGCGTCGAGCACGATCATGTAACGGTAACGCCGGCCCCACCGCCGCAAAAAATCCGCCACGTTGCCGGCCTTCTTGTTGATCGACTGACGGCGCTTGCGGTAGAAAATCTTGCCGAAGCCGCCCACCTGCTTGCACAGCTCGGCCCACGCGACTTCCTCCTGAATCCACTGGTTGGGCTGGTTCGAATCGCTGAGCACGAAAAAATCGAAATGCTCCAGCTGCTTCGTCTCCTGCACCGAACGGAAGACGACGCGTAGACCTTCAAAGACACGGCTCACATCCTCGTTGAACGCCGGCATGACGATCGCCGTCTTGGCCAGCATCGGCACCTCCCCCTCCGCCCACGTCGCCGTGATCCGTGAACTGTCGCCGCCCCGGTTGATCACGTAAAAACCCACCAGCGCCGTGCAAAAACCCGCCGCAATGTGGGCGAACAGGATCACGAACACCGCCAGCAGCGTGACCTCGAGCGCGCTGATGCCATCGCGCCACAGCAAATCGGCCATGAACCAGGTCGCGATACTCGTCAGCCCGAAGATCGCCGAGAAGAAAAAGAACCGCCGGCGTCCCAGCCGCCGCTTGTCCATGTGTTCCGTCAGATAGAGTGGCATGGCTCAGCGCGTCGCTTTGAAAATCCCCGCCAACACGGCGGCAAACACGAGCCAAAGCAACAGCGCCCGTAAGATCGGCCACTTCTCGAACTGTTCCAGCGTCTCGCCCGCGGCCTCGGTGATCAGCCCGAGATCGATCGGACGGGGCGCCATATTCGACACGGCCATGTCGGGACCGGCCTGCAGCCCGCCGCGGCGCATCGACTGCGCAAAATCAGCCGGGACATTCTGCTCGTCGAGAAACGCATAGGGCCATTTCTCCGGCCCGTCCGACAGCAGGAGCGCCACGCGGCCGTCCACCGCGATGCGTTCATGCGGCTGGCCGCGCACGTCAAGCACGTCGGCGAACCACAGGTCCATCATCGCCTCCGTTTCCTCCGCTGCGAGCGTGGTCGGCTCGATGGCGGGATTCGATTCATGCCGCCGCGCGGCGCGCTCAAGAATTTGCAGAATGAGCCGGCTCTGGTGCAGCCGGTTGTGGATGCGGTGGGCGCGCAGGTAGTCCTCGACGCGAACGTAGGCGGCATTCCACGCCTCCATCGTGCCCGTTCGCGGGCGAAATGCACTCAGGGACTCCAGAGATACGTCCATGTTTCCGTGAGAACATGGGGCGTCTTCTTCAGGAAACAACGCAGTTCCACCGGCCGGCCGCTGGCGTCGGGCTTGATCCCAAACCCAAGGCGCCAGGTCCCGTTGTAGGGATTCTTCTGCACGGTCTGGTAGGCGAGCGTCGCCCCCGCGCCGACGCTGACTTCCGGCTCGATCGCCGGATCGGGCTTCTGTTGCCGCAAATACGGCCCGTCGAAATCGATCACAAAACGCCGCAGTTCGGGCTCGTGGGTCTGCGACTGGCCGGACCGGGTCGAGGCCGCAAAGCCCGCGGGCGGCCGGATCTGGTCGGAAAACCAGTGCAGCTTGTATTCGAACTCGATCGCCTGCCCCGCCGGCGGCAGCCGCTCCGGCACCCAGAACGCGACGATGTTGTCGTTCGTCTCGTCCGCCGCCGACAACTCGGCCAGTCGGACCGACCCGCGGCCCCAGTTCCCCACGGGCTCGACCCACGCGCTCGGCCGCAGGTGATAATGCGCCTCGAGATCCTGGTAGGACTCATATTTCCGGTCGCGCTGGATCAGGCCAAAACCGCGCGGATTCTCGTCGGAAAAGGCCGAGACCCGCGTCGCCTTTGGATTCGACAGCGGCCGCCAGAGCCACTCGCTCGCTCCGTTGAAAATCATCAACCCGTCGGAATCGTGCACTTCGGGCCGGAAATCGCCGTGGTTCGTGCCGGAGTTTTCGCCGTGCCAGAACATGCTCGTCAGCGGGGCGAGACCGAGGAGCTTCGGGTTTTTCCGGCAATAAACCGCGGCCTTCACCTGCATCACCGTGTCGGCGCCGGGCGCGATGGTGAAGCGATACGCTCCGGCCACACTCGCACTGTCCATCAGCGCATAGATCACAAATTGCTTCGCGCCCGCCGCGGGCCGCTCGATCCAAAATTCCTCGAAGACGGGAAACTCCTCGCCTTCCGGCTCGGCGGTATTGATCGCCAGCCCCCGCGCCGACAATCCATAGACCGTCTTCAGGCAGAGCGCGCGAAAGTAGCTCGCCCCGACAAACGAGACCAGCTCGTCCGCCGGCTGATTCAGACCGCCCAACACGCGGAAACCCGCGAAACCGACATTGTCGGGCAGACTGCCGCCAATCTTGAGACGGCCATAGTTGAACATCTCGCGGGAGAACTGGATCGGGCGCGGCGTGCGGCCGTTGAGTTCGAACACCTGCACCGACTTCTGGTGCACAAAGCCGGGATGAAAAAACTGCAGCTGATACGGCAGCGCTTCGCGGCGCCACCACGTCTGGTCGCCGTTGAACGTGATCAGCCGATACTCGTCGTAGCTGAGTTTGCGCAGCGCTTCCGGCACGGTCGTCGCCCGGGGCGCGTAGGCGCGGGCCGCCAGCATCTTCGCCCGGAAGCGGAGCGTCTCGAAATCAAACATCTCGTCGGACGCGCGGGCGGGTGCGCGCCACGCGAGCAGAAGGAAAAAAGGCAGGAGCAGGGCGCGGAGTTTCATTTGTCCAAGAAAAAGGTCCGTTGCTTGTCCGAGATCGGCAGCACGACGCGCTCCATGACCTTCAGCAAATCTTCCCACACGAGCCGTTTCTTCCGGTTGTCGACGGGCGGACGCAGCAAATAACTCGGGTGGTAGGTGACCATCAGCGGTTTTCCGCCGAACTCATGCCACCGCCCGCGCACTTCGCCCAGCGCCTTGAAGGTATCGACGCCCAGCAGTCCGTGCGCCGCGGTCGCGCCGAGCGCGACGAGCACATCGGGATTCACCACATCGATCTGGGCACGCAGGTAGGGGAGGCAGTAACGCATTTCCGCCTCGGTCGGCGGCCGATTCCCGCTCTGCGCCTCGCCGGGAGGCGTCGGCAGCTCGGGCCGCCAGTTCATGATGTTGCCGATGTAAATTTCCGCGCGCTTCAGCCCCATCGCCTGGATCATTTTGGTGAGCAACTCGCCCGCCAGCCCCACAAACGGTTCGCCGTGGATTTCCTCTTCCGCCCCCGGCGCCTCGCCGACAAACATAATCTTCGCCTCCACGCTGCCGACGCCGAGCACGACTTTTTTGCCGGGGCGCACGTGCGCTTTGCACGTCGCGTCGTTGCGCACGAGTTCGAGCAGCGCGTTCCACCGCGTCTGCTTGTCGCCCGCGGGCAAGGTCACGGTCGGCGGTGGCGGGAGCGGTTCACCCACGGGTTTCGGGGCGGGCTTCGGGGTGTAAACCGGCGCCGGCGGCTCGTAGGCCTTGAGGGGAGCGTTCGCCGCCCGCGGGGCAGAAACCGCCGCGGCCGGCTCCGGCGTGTCGGCCGGTGCCGGCGCGACCACCCCGCGGGCGCGCGCCTGGACGATGCGGCGCAGGGCGGCAACACTCTCGTCCGACACCGCAACCGTCTTCACGCCGGCCGTCTTCAAACGGCGGAGCTCGTCGGTCAGGGCATGGAGGGCGGTGCGCATTGCGGTCGATCAGAGCGTGCGACGCGAAAGCAGCTTCTCGACATACTTGCCGAGCATGTCGAATTCCAAATTGACCGTCTCGCCCGCGCGCCGCCCGCGCAGATTCGTCACCGCAATCGTCGTCGGAATCAGCCACACCGCCAGGCTGTCGCCCTCGACCTCGGCGACCGTTAACGAGATCCCGTCGATCGCGATGCTGCCCTTGTGGATCACGTAGCGCCCGCTGGCGGCCGGACCGCGCACCCGCAGGAAATGGTCGTGGCCCCGCTGCTCGAAGAGTTCGATCACGCCGAGCCCATCAATGTGGCCCGTGACAAAGTGACCTCCGACTTTGCCGTCAAAACGCAGACTGCGCTCCAGATTCACCGGCGAACCGGGCGCGAGCGCCGAAAAATTTGTCAGCCGGCGGGTCTCCTCCAGCACGTCGAAATAAAAATGCCCCGCATCGAAGTGCGTCACGGTGAGGCAGCAACCGTTGACCGCGATGCTGTCGCCCAGCCCTGCGCCCGCGAGCGTCGCACCCGCGGCGATTTGCAGCCGCCAGGATGCCGCACCCTGCGTGAAGGAAACGACGCGACCGGCTTCTTCGACAATGCCTGTGAACATGGGAGGAGTTATTTGAGTTTGATGCGGAGCACGGCGGTCTCGCCCCCGCGGCTCACCAGGAGGACGAACTCGGCGCGCGACAGATCGGCTTCGATTTCGGCGAGCTTGGCCGAGATCTCGGCGAAATCCTTCGCCTCCGCGCCGTCGATTTCCTTGATCCAGTCCTCCTGCCGGAGGCCGGCGATGGCCGCCGGGCTGCTGGGTTTGACGAAATGCGTGACGACGCCCGAAGGCTCGGCCGCCTTCACCCGGCGCTCGATTGCATCGCCGTAGACAAATTCCCGGGCCGTGAAACCGATCCGGTCGTAGTATTTCCGATCGGCCTCGCGCAGCAGTTTCGGTTCCTCGCCGAGCACGACCTTGATTTCGACCCGAGCGCTGCCGCGGAGCACCGTCAGGGCAAAAGTATCGCCGGGGGCACGACGGTCGATCTCCCGCTCCAGCCACGTCACCACGACCCGCTCGGGCTTGAGCGGCGGGAGCGGCTCGCCGTCCAAGGCGAGGATGATGTCGCGGTCGCGGAGTCCGGCCTTTTCCGCCGGACTGCCCTCGAGCACCTCGCTGACCACGGCGCCGGACTGCGCCTCAAGTTTCAAGAATTTGGCCACATCCCGGTCCATCGGCTCGAGGCCGTAGGCGCCGAGCCACGCGAGCGGCCGGCCGGAAATATTTTTCGGAATACGCCCGAGGTTGGGCAGCACCTCCTCCGCCAGCATGAACGCGCTGCTCTCCTCGACATTGATCAACAGCATCGGCTCGCCCCGGCTCCGGCGCGAAAACTGCAGGTAACTTTGGCCGAACGACGTCGCGGCGATACCGACGAGCGCCCCGGCGCGGTTGAAGACCGGCAGGCCCGGTCCCGCCACCTCGTGCTGCGCGATCGCGGTGCGCTGCGGCAGCGACTGGATCAGCGCGACGTGGCTCTGCATGAGGTAGGGCGCAAAGTCCTCGTCTTTGTTGCGCAGGCCGATGCCCCACACCCATTCGGCCAGGGCAGGCACCGGGGCCGCCCCTTTCACCGCGAAGACGGTGATCGGCGTGAGCTTCGCCCGCGTCGTCTCGGCGGCCCGGACGAAGTGCCAGCCGGTGAACGCGTCCTGGCCGAGGTATTCGGCGGGCGTGCTCGCGGCGTCACCGGGCACGTAGACCTTGAAGTCCTTCAGCTGCCACGTGGCCGCACGCGGATCGATCGCGCCCGACGGGATAATGATCGTGCCATTGGGATCGATCACCGTCCCCAGGGAAATCGTCGGCCGGCGCTCGGTCTCGGTCTCCGTCACATATTCGACGGCCACGACGCATTTCGCGCGCTCGGCCCAGAGGGCGGGCAAATCGGCGGCGGCGCGGAGTGCGGCCGGCGCAAGGAGCAGGGCGGCGATCAACAGCGGACGGAGCTTCATGGTTTCAAAATGTAAAGCGAGACCCGGCGGTTGCGCTGCACCTCAACGAGCGTCGGCTCGGGCCTGGCCTCATAGGCGGCCTGCGCGGCCCTGATCACGTCGAGCGAGAGCACCGCCTGATCGTTGATCTTCGTGATGATATCGCCCCGGGAGACGCCGGCGGCGGCGGCCGGGAAGCCGGGCTGCACCCCGATGACCAACACGCCGTTGGTATCGTCGAGTTGGTTTTCGCGGGCGTAGGCCCGGGAAACTTTGCGCACGCTCAAGCCCCATTTTTCGAGCGCCCATTCCTCGCCCACCCGGCTCTCGAGTTTCTCCGTGACCACCATGTAGTCCCGCGTCTCGGTGCCGCGCTTCACCGTGAGCTTGAGCGACGCGCCGACGGGCTGGTTGGCGATCAGGTTTTGGATCGGCGGCAGCTGCTCCGGAAAGCGTCCGTCGATTTTCTCGCCATTCAGGCTGAGCAAAATATCCCCGCTGCGCAGGCCGGCCTTCGCGGCAGGCGAACCCGGTTCGACGCTGTTGATCAGCATGCCGGTGTTGAGCGCGAGCGAATAAAAATTCTCCAGGTCCTGCAGTTCCTTCGGCACAAGGCCGATGTAACTTCGCGTGATTGCACCGCCCTCGCGCAGCAGGCCGGCCACCACGCGCCGCGCCGTGCTCGCGGGAATCGCGAACCCGAGGTTGTTCGCCCCGAGGTAGGTGCGGGAGGAGATCCCGATGACCTTGCCATCATCGGTGACCAGCGGACCGCCCGAGTTGCCCGGGTTGATGGCGGCGTCGGTCTGCAGCCAAGTATTAAACGCGCCGGTCTCGTAGCCGTTCACCCCGCGCGTGTCTTCGAAATAGCGGTTGTTGTTGGAAATGATGCCGCGCGTAACGGTGCGGGTGAGCCCGTGGGGCGTGCCGACGGCATAGACTTCCTGGCCCGGGTAGAGCTTGCCGCTTTCGCCGAGGTCGGCGTGGGAAAACTTCAGACCGCGACGCTTCACCTCGGCCAGATCGGCGCGGAGGAGTGCAAGGTCGGTCCAATGATCCCAGCCGACCAGTTTCGCACTGACCCGTTCGAGGTTCGCGAGCGTGATGTTGATCTCGACCGCCCGGGGACTGGCGACGTGGGCATTGGTGAGCACGAGACCGTCGGCCGAAAGAATCACGCCCGATCCGATGCCCCCCGTGAAGCGTTTGCTGCCGGCCTCGAACGCCACCTCGCGGACATCGATTTTAACGACGGATTCGAGGAGCTGGTTGAACCCGCGCTTCATGTCGGCACGCGCGGGGAGCACGAGGGCGAAAACCGGAAAAAAGAGGAGAGCGAGCGCGGAGATTGACCGGGCGGAGAAAGGTTTCACAGTGGCGGTTTTACACGATGGCTACCAAGTGCATTGACTACAACTTCCATGAGATCGAGCCGCACTGGCAATCTTTCTGGGAGCAAAATCGCTCGTTCCGAGCGGACAACGCTTCTTCGAAGCCGAAATACTACGTGCTCGACATGTTCCCGTACCCTTCCGGTGCGGGCCTGCACATCGGGCATCCGGAGGGCTACACGGCGACCGACATCATTGCGCGTTACAAGCGTGCCAAGGGCTTCAACGTGCTCCACCCCATCGGCTGGGATGCCTTCGGCCTGCCCGCCGAGCAGCACGCGGTCAAAACGGGCACCCACCCGGCAACGAATACCGCGGCCAACATCGTCAACTTCAAGCGCCAGATCAAAGCCCTGGGTTTCTCCTATGACTGGGAGCGCGAACTCGCGACCACCGACCCGCAGTATTACCGCTGGACGCAGTGGATTTTTCTCCAGCTTTTTGCCCGTGGGCTCGCCTACGTTGACGAACGCCCGGTCTGGTGGTGTCCGGAATTGCGCACGGTCCTCGCCAACGAGGAAGTCATCGACGGTAAGAGCGAAGTCGGCGGGTTCCCCGTTGAGCGGCGCAATCTCCGCCAATGGGTGCTGCGCATCACGGCCTATGCCGAGCGCTTGCTCGCGGATCTCAAGGACGTTGACTGGCCCGACTCCACCAAACGGATGCAGGAGGCCTGGATCGGCCGCAGCGAGGGCGCGGAAATCCTCTTCCAGCTGGAGCACGCGGCGCTCGGTGCGCTGAAGATCTTCACCACGCGACCGGACACGCTTTTCGGCTGCACTTACATGGTGCTGGCCCCGGAGCACCCGCTCACCGACGCACTCACCACGCCCGGACAGAAGGCCGAGCTCGACAGCTACCGGAAGAAATCCGCCGGCAAAAGCGATCTGGAGCGCACCGATCTGGCGAAGGACAAATCGGGAGTGTTCAGCGGTTCTTACGCGATCAACCCGGTGAACGGACAACGCGTGCCCATCTGGATCGCCGACTACGTGCTCATGGGCTACGGCACCGGCGCGATCATGGCCGTGCCGGCCCACGACGAACGCGACCACGAGTTCGCAGTCAAGTATGCGCTGCCCATCGTGCCGGTCATCGACAGCGGCTCCGCCGAGACGCCCCTCCCCTATGTCGGCGACGGCAAACTCATCAACTCGCCCGGCTACGACGGTCTGGCCTGGCCCAAGGCGAAAAGGAAGATCACCGCGGACCTCGCCGCTCGGGCCGTGGGCAAGCCCACGGTGAATTACAAGCTGCGCGACTGGCTGTTTTCGCGCCAGCGCTACTGGGGCGAGCCGTTTCCCATCGTGTGGGTG
This sequence comes from Opitutaceae bacterium, assembly GCA_044358025.1. Classification (GTDB taxonomy): domain Bacteria; phylum Verrucomicrobiota; class Verrucomicrobiia; order Opitutales; family Opitutaceae; genus GAS368. The sequence goes on along the minus strand of JBIKOK010000061.1, from coordinate 1,266 downwards.
AACGAGGCGGATTACGCGACGGCCAAGGCCGCGCCCGGCAGCGCACTGCCGGAATCGCCCGTGACCTACGTCAGCGAGGGCGTCGCGCACTACGCGCTGCCCGTGCCGTCGGGCGCGTTGCCTCTTCAACTGCCCGAGGTCCAATCCTACCTTCCGAGCGGCACCGGCGAGAGTCCCCTCGCGAACGTCACCGCATGGCTGGAAATCTGGTTTGATTTTACGACCGGCGCTGCGTTCCCGGCGACTCAGGCGCGGCCGGCCGGCGACACCTGGGTGCGCGCACGACGGGAGACGAACACGATGCCGCAATGGGCGGGTTCGTGCTGGTATTATCTTCGTTTCACGGACCCGGCCGCCGACCACGCGCTCGCCTCGCCCGAGGCGCTCCGCTACTGGGGCGTGCCCGACCTTTACGTGGGCGGCGCCGAGCATGCCGTCCTCCACCTCCTCTACGCTCGATTCTGGCACAAAGTCCTGTTCGACCTCGGGGTCGTGCCGCAGTGCGAGCCCTTCACCAAGTTGTTTCATCAAGGCATTATTCTCGGTGAAGATGGCGAGAAGATGTCCAAGAGCCGCGGGAATGTGGTCAGCCCCGACACGATCATCCATTCGCACGGGACCGACACCCTCCGTCTTTATCTGATGTTCCTGGGACCACTCGATGCCATGAAGCCGTGGAATCCCAACGGCATCGAGGGCGTCCATCGCTTTCTCCAAAAAGTCTGGCGCGAGTGCGTCGGCCGCGAGGGCGAGGTCAACGCCAAGATCTCGGACACAGCCGCCGACTCCGCCGAGCTCCTCAAACTGCTGCATGAGACGATTAAGAAGGTGGGGGATGACATTGAAGGCCTGCGCTTCAACACCGCCATCTCCCAGATGATGATTTTCACCAACGCCCTGCAGAAAGCCCCTCAAGTCAGCCGCGGGACGATCCAAGCGTTCCTCCAGCTGCTCGCCCCGTTCGCGCCTCACCTCGCGGAAGAACTCTGGGGCCGCCTCGGCGGATCCGATGCTGCGCCATCCATCGCACGCGTGCCCTGGCCTCAATTCGATCCCGCCAAACTGGCGAGCACCGAAGTCAAACTCGTCTTTCAGGTTAACGGCAAACACCGGGGAGACCAACTCGTGCCCATCGGCATCGCTCAAGACGATGCGGTCAGCGCCGCCCGGGCGAACCCAAGGGTCGCACCCCATTTGGAGGGTAAAACCGTGAAGCGCGTCATCTATGTCCCGGGCAAGATCCTCAACATTGTCGTCGAATGAGAT
>JBIKOK010000394.1:0-3624 GCA_044358025.1 Opitutaceae bacterium | reverse complement strand
GGTTTACACCCCATTTTTGGCGTCGTCTTCCAAGCTCAGGGCCCAAAATCTAACCCGTCATGAACACCACTCGCTCCTCGCCGGTTCATCGCCTCTCAGCAGTCGCAGCTGCGTTCTTGGTCACCTGCGTTTTCGGGCCATTGTCTGCCTACGGCCAGGCCAAAAAGAAGAACCCGACCAGCAAGCTTTATATTTCCGACGTCGGCGGAGAAGCCCAGATTGATATCGGCGACAGTATCCAAGACCTAACGAAGAAATCCGTCTACAACGCCGAGGGGACCATCATCGAAACCAGAAAGGCCGACAAGGAAGAAGACAAAAACAAGATCTTCTCGACGATGGTCTATTCGAACGGAACCGGGGCTTACTTCGACCAAAACACCCGGGTTGAGATGAAGAAATTTGTGCAGGAGCCGTTCACCCCCAACCGGGTCGACATGGATACCGAGCCCTCCATCTCCCAGACGCAGGCGTTCGTGGCGCGCGGGGCCGTCGGGCTTTGCAACAGCAAACAGGTTGCGGGCAGCACGATGAACTACGCCACGGCCCAGGGGTCGGTGGCGATCCGCGGCAAAAAAGTGGTGATCCAGGCCAACGACGGTGAGACGACCATTTCCATGCTGGAGGGCGACAGCACGGTGCGGGCGGGCGCGCTCGACATGGGTGGCCAGACGCTGAAGACCGGCCAGCAAGCCATCATTCGTCCCGGCCGCTCGGGCGGCCCCAACCAGGTGGTGATCCAGAACATCCCGGCCAGCGAACTCGCGGCGCTTGACGACAAGGTCGCGCAAGCGTGCATGGCGAAAAAGACCGTCTATTTCGAAGTGCGTGAAAAACAAAGTCTCGGAGGCGACAGCGCACCGGGCGATGCGACCGCCGGGGAGACGACCACCAACTCTGGCGACGGCACGCCGGTCACCGCGTTCGATGGTAACACCGCCACGAATACGAGCAGCGTGAGCGTGGGCGAAATCGTGGTCATTCCGACTGTTCCCACTCAGCTGCCCGTCCAGTTTACCGTCAGTCCGGCGACCCTGCTCTCGGCGGGCGGGCCGGGCGGCGAGTAATCGGCACCGCACCAACGGATTGATGTACTTTCGGCGAGAGTTTCGCGGAGCAATCGCAGTCCTGCTGGTCACCGGCATCGCCTGCGCTCCCGCCCGCGCACTCGTCACGCTCAACGACAGCCACGACCATATTTTCGTCAACGGGACCCTGGGGATCAGTCGCGACTCGAACATTTTCGCCAACAGCGACAACACCGGCGATTTTGTCTACTCGACCGGCGTGTCCATCGAATACACGCGCCGGGCCGGTTGGATCGGCGTCAACGCCAGTGTCGCGGGCAATGCGTCCCAATACGGGAAGCTGAAAAGCGAGAACTTCAGCAATCCCTCTTATTCGATGGAGCTGACCAAGCAGAGCGGTCGCACGACCGGATCGATCACGCTGAGCGGCGCGCGCGAAAGCCGCGCCGACTCCGCGATCAACGTGCGCAGTTCGTCCTGGAACTACAACGCCGGTCTCAATTTCAAATATCCCGTCGTCGAGCGCTTCACCCTTTCCGGCTCCCTCGGCTACAGCGCCCGGAGATACATCGAGCAGACCCAGCTGGCCAACCTTTCGACCTACAGTTCCAGCACGGATCTGTTTTATCTGCTGAGCAACGAGCGCGACTTGGTCGGCGGCTACCGCTACCGCTACAGCGAATCCTCCCGCAGCACCGCCACCACCGACCACTCCATCAATGCCGGAGTGAGCGGTCGCATCATTCGCGGGCTCAACGGTTCCGTTCGCGTCGGCTACCAAATCCGCACCCCTCACGGCGACCCGACGAACACGGGCAGTTTCGGCGGTCTCAGCGCCAGCGCGGCGACCAGCTATGCCGTCAACCGGAAGATCACGATCAACGGCTCCGTTTCCAAGGACTTTAGCACGACCGCCACCGATGCCTCGGTCGACACCACGACCGCAAGCATTGAATCAGGTTACACCTACAACAGCCACTGGACGATTTCCGCGGGAGCCGGATGGGGCGACAGCCGGTTCCTCGGACAACAGGGTCGCATCGTGATCGCTCCCGGCCCCCCGGTGGTTTTCGGCAAGAATCGCCACGACAACTACGCCAACTGGAACACCAGTCTCTCCTATTCGCTGAACGAACATTTCAAGGCCAATCTTACCTACGGCTACTTCATCAATTGGTCGACCGTCCCCTTCGCCGATTTCGTGCGAAATTCCTGGGGCCTCAACTTCTCCTCCCGCTGGTGAACGTCATGACGGCCACTCTCCGCCTGTTCCTACGCGCCACCGTCGGCCTGCTCTTGGCTGCGTCTTCCTTGCTTGCGCAAGGCTCCGCCAAGTCACCGGCGCCGGTTCCCGCCGAACCACCCAAGACGATCGCGTATCGCATCGCTCCTTCGGACAAACTCAGCATTTCCATCATCGGCGAGTCGGACCTCAACGCCGGCAACAAACGCGTCGATGCGAGCGGCAACATCAACCTCGCCCTCGTCAATGATGTCCGCGTCGCCGGTCTCACCGTCGCCGAAGCACAAGCGGCGGTCGAAAATGCCTACAAGGACGGTCGCATTCTGCGCAATCCCCAGGTTTCCATCAATATCGAGGAGTATTCGCCCCGCGAAGTCTCCATCTCCGGCATGATCAAGATCCCGGGCAAGTATCCGCTTCCGCCGGAAACCGTCCTCACGCTGAAAGACCTCGTCCTGCGGGCCGGCGGTTTCACGGACACCGCCAACGGATCCAAGGTGCGCGTGATCCGCACCAATGCCAACGGGACCACGAAGATTTTCATCAAAGACATCGACAGCGTCATCCGCGCCAAAGACACCAAGAATTCCGCCGACGGCGCCTTTGTGCTCGAGCCCGGCGATCTCGTCTACGTGACGGAAAGAATCATTTAACGCGCCCGCTCCGATGGCCGAAGCCTCCCACAAAACACCGCCGCCTGCTCCCCAACCGTCCGCTTCCCGCGACAACGATGACGACGTCATCGAGCGGCGCACGCTGAGGGATTATTATATCATTCTGCGCGAGCGCCTCTGGATTGCCCTGCCCATCGCCCTCCTGGCTTCCGTTGGCTACGGCTATTGGAAAATGCGGGACACGCCGCTCTACGCCGCAACGGCGACCATGCAATTCGAAAAGCCCGACACGGTCCTGTCGACGCAGACTGTCGTCGATACGGCCATCCGCAATGACATGGACATGAACACCGCCATCCAGCAACTCACCAGCGGGGTGTTGCGCCGGAAGGTAATCGAGTCCTTTACGCCGGACGAACAGCGGATCCTGCAGCGCGCCGCCTTGAAGCGACTCCCCCCGGGGACGTCCCCCACCTCGCTTGGGCTCAACCTCGGCAATGTTTCGCCGTCGACGATGCGTAACAGTTATCTGATCAGCATCAACGTCACCCACGAGGATCCGGAAGCCGCCATGCTGGTCGCGAACCGCTATGTCCGTCAGTTCATGGAATATCTCTTGGACAACGCGGGGGGCAAAAACAGCGCCGCGGTCGAATATCTCGAGCAACAGTCCGGCCGTCTCGAAAAGGAATCCGAGGGGGCGGAGCAAAAGCTGCAGCAATACATCCGGAGCAAGGGG
>JBIKOK010000410.1:0-3147 GCA_044358025.1 Opitutaceae bacterium | reverse complement strand
GCGGCATCGGCGATGCCCACGTTCGCGCCGTCGAAGCCACCCAAGGACGCGTCCAACTCGTCGCGGCGGTCGACCTCGAACCCACCCGCCTCAAAACCTTTTGCGAACGCCACCGCATTCCGTCCGCCCACACCGACTACGCCGCCGCCCTCGCCGAAGTTCGCCCCGATATCGTTCTCATCGCCGCGCCGCCTTCCCTCCACCGCCCCATGAGTATCGCCGCCATGGAGGCCGGCGCCTGGGTCCTCTGCGAAAAACCCTTCTGCGGCTCCCTCGCCGAACTCGACGACATCGAGGCCGCGGAAAAACGCACCGGCCGCCACGCCGCCTGCGTCTTCCAGATGCGCTTCGCCTCCTCGACCGCGCACGTCCGCTCCCTCGCCGACGCCGGCCAACTCGGCCGCCCCCTCGTCGCCGTCTGCAATACCCTCTGGTTCCGCGACGCCGCCTACTACTCCAGCCCCTGGCGCGGCAAATGGACCGGCGACCTCGGCGGCCCCACCATGGGCCTGGGTATCCACGCCATGGACCATCTCCTCCACCTGCTCGGCGATTGGACCGAGCTCCGCGCCGTCGCCGCGACCCTCGACCGCGCCATCGAAGTCGAAGACGTCTCGCTCGCCATCGTCACCTTCGCCAACGGCGCCCTCGCCTCCATCGTCAACAGCGCCCTCAGCCCGCGCCAGGAAACCTACATCCGCCTCGACTACCAGAAAGCCACCGTCGAGCTCACCCACCTCTACAGCTACACCCGCGACAACTGGCGCTTCACCCTCTCGCCTTCCGCGCAGGAAGAAGGCAACGCCCTCTCGCAGGCCTGGCAGAGTTTCCCGCCCGACGTCGGCTCCACCCACGCCGCGCAATTCGCCGCGTTCGTCTCCGACCTGGACGCGAATCGCCGCCCCCTCACCTCCGGCGCCGAAGCCCGCCGCACGCTCGAACTCCTCACCGCCCTCTACAAATCCGCCTTCACCGGCGAGATCGTCCGCCGCGGCTCCATTCTCCCCGGCGATCCGTTCTACACTTCCCTCCACGGCGGCCGCTCCCTCCCCCGCACTCCCGCCTGATCCTCGGGTGGCGCGTCGTTCTCTCCCTCCCCATGCAACGCCCGGCCTGCTTTCTCCCCCTCCTTCTCGCCCTCGCCTCCGCCGCGTCCGCCGCCGAGCCCGTCTTCCCCGGTCTCCAATCCGTCCTTACACCCGCCGAATGGCAACGCGCCGGCCTTGACCGCCTCACGCCCGATCAAATCGGCGTGATCGACGCCGCCCTCATCCGCCATCACGTGCAGACGGCCACCCTCGCCGCGAACCCGCCCCCGCTCGATCCCGCCCCCGGCACCACCCCCCAGGAAAATGCCCTCACCCGCTCGCGCTTCTGGGAACGCTTCGGGCTCGGCCGGGGCGACACGGCCGACTGGCGCAAGCAGCCGCCCATGCACGCCAAGGTCACCAGCTGGCAGGGCGCCAATCGTTTCGCCCTCGATACCGGCCAGGTCTGGGAAGGCGTCGAACCGATCCCCTACGAAATCCTCGGCGCGACCATCACCATCGAAGCCCGCCCCCTCGGCGCCTTTGCCCTCAAGCTCAACGAAGCATCCATGGCCGTCCGCGTCCGCCGCGTGAAATAAACGCTCCGCATCGTTCCTCGTTCTCGCACCCGTTCCCCCCTGTTTTCCGCGCTCTAAAAACAGCCAACGCCGAACGATTCCGCCCGCCCATGCTCCACCTCGCCAACCGCGAACTCACCGTCGATCTCCTCGACCCCACCGCCCCCGCCGATCTCCCGCGCCAGGGCTGGCGCTACTGCCACGGGGGCTATGTGTGGCAGGTCACCGACGCCAAGCTCGGGCCGCTCGTCACCGGCCCGTCCTATCCCGCCGAGCCCGCGGCCTACGACGGCCAGGGCCTGCCCGAATCCTTCCGCCACACCCGCCGCGACAACAGCTCCCGCTTCACGTGGCAGGGCGACGCCGGTCACGCGATCGGGGCCGGCAACCTCACCGCGAACCCCGACCCGAAAGCGCCCGCCCCCGACTCCGTGCGGCTCGGCGAGCGATGCCCTTGGACCGTCACCCCCGCCGCCGACCACGTCATCTTTCAAACGCGCCAGACCGCCGCCGGCATTTCCTACGAACTCTCGCGCAAAATCGAACTCGCCGGCCGCACGGTCACCTCGTTCACCCAACTCACCAACGTCGGCGACGCCCCGCTCGCGCTCCAATGGTTCCCGCACCCGTTCTGGGCGCTCACCGCGCAGCGCGCGAACCTGCAGCTCCCCGCCGGGACCACCGTGCCGGAAAACAGCGTCTTCACCATCGCCCCCGACGGCTCGCTCACGTTCAAGCGCCCGTTTGGCCCGAAGCCCGACAACCAGTTCGCGCTCCTCACGCTCCCGCCCAAGACCCCGCTCTCGCTCTCGCTCAACCACCCGCAGCTCGCGCGCGTGACGTTCGCGGTGAGCTACGCGCCCGAAGAGTGCCCCATCTGGGGCAACGGCCACACGATCTCCGTCGAACCCTACCTCGGCCTCACGATTCCCCCCGGCGAAACCCGCCACTGGCACGTGCGGCACGGTTTCGAAAAATAGCGCGGCCCGCCCGCCCGTCCCGCCCCGCCGGCAACGGCGGACCGAAACGCCCGCCCCGCCCGCCCTACGGCGCGAGTTCCCTCACCCCCTCGCCCACCCCCAACTCCCGCCCGCCCGCCGCGCGATAGAGCCAGCCTCGCCCGGCCGCGAGTGCCACCGCCCCTTTGTGCAGCCGCGCCACCGAGGTGTCGCCCAACGCCAACACGGTTTCATCCGGATTGAATTTCAGATACGTCGCCAACTTGCCCACCCTCGCCTGATGGTCTGCCTTCGTCTCCGGCAGCGGAAAATGCGGATTGATCACCGCCGGAAAAACCCCGAGCGCGGCGCGGCTCACGACCTCCGCCGTCGGAAAATCATTCGTCGTGCCGATCCGTAGCCCCGCCACATTCGCCCCCGCGCTCGAGCCCCCATACGGCACCCCCGCCAGCACCCGCTCCCGGATCAGCTCCAGCTGCCCCGTGCGTTGCAGTTCGCCCAGCAGCACAAACGTCTCGCCTCCGCCCACAAAAATCCCGTCCGCTGCACGCAACAGGGCCCGCGCCCCCGCCGCATCGCGCC
>JBIKOK010000409.1:0-3168 GCA_044358025.1 Opitutaceae bacterium | reverse complement strand
GGACGCCCGTAGCGATGGTGGGAGGCAAGACCAATCACTGAGCCCGGGAAATGGCGGAGAGCAACGCAAGCGAAGAGCACAACAGCAAGGCGGCACGGGACGCGCGGGCGGAAAGGGCGGCGAGTTCGTTCATGGCGGGGCCTATCGAAGGGTAAAGCGTGGAAGGCAATCGTGGGTGCGGAGGATATTCATCGCGCGGGTCTCGGCGCGGCGCATGACGCGTTTTTTGGCGGGGACGAGATCGTCGTAGCCGGCGAGGTGGAGCCAGCCGTGCACGACGTAGAGGGTGAGTTCGGTGCTGAAGGCGGCGGAGCTGAGAGCGGAGAGTCGAGCGCTGAGGGTCGGAACGGCGGGAGCGACGTGGCGGAGGGCGGCGTCCACGGAGACGCAGATTTCGCCGGCGGTGCCGAAGGCCGGGTTGCCCTCGAAGGTGATCACGTCGGTGGGCGTGGGGTCGGCGAGGAAATCGGCGTGGAGCTGCGCGAGGGCGGAGTCGGTGAGGAAGACGAGCGACAACTCGCCCGCGGGGACCGCGGACGAGTTGTCGCGGTTGAGCGTTGAGCGTTGAGCGTTGAGAGAAAAATGCGCGTCGAGCGTGCGGATGGCGCGGGTGACGGCGCGGCGGTCGAGGCGGAGGCGCGGGTGGTGGTTCGCGAGGGTGATGGAGCGGGCAGGCACGGCGGAGGGTGGCGGGTGCAAGGCAATCCTGGTGACGCACGCGCGAGGCAAGCGGAAAGACGGTGGCGGGGATGGGCGTAGGCAGATTTTGTTTTTGTCTCGGCAATTTTTGGCCGAACGATTTCAGCAGCGCGCCTCCTGCGGGTCGATCGCGCCGGAAATACCCGGGCGCCGGGCGGTGCGGGCGCTGGTGAGCGGTGATTTCCAGGGGCAGGGTGGGGCCAAGGGAGCGGCATGAAAACACGCGCGACGGAAATTGCAGGGGCCGAACAGCCGGGTCCGACGGCGTCCGGCGGCGTGTCGCGCCGGATCTTTTTGAAGAGCCTCGGGACGAGCGCGGTGACGGCCGCGGCGTTTGGCGCGGATACGGTCTCGCAGGGGCTCGCCCAGGCGAACGCGGAGCGCGCGCAAGGACCGGGGGCCGTGGCGGTCGCGCTTTCGGTGAACGGGGAAAAGAAGACGCTGATGGTCGAGCCGCGCGTGACGTTGCTCGAAGCGCTGCGGGGCAATCTGGGACTGACGGGCGCCAAGGAAGCGTGCGACCGGGCGACGTGCGGGGCCTGCACGGTGTTGTTGAACGACACGCCGGTCTATGCGTGTTCGATGCTCGCGATCGAGGCGCAGGGCGCGGAGATCACGACGATCGAAGGGATTTCGCGGGACGGAAAAATGTCGGCGCTGCAAAAGGCGATGGTCGACAAGGACGGACTGCAATGCGGCTTTTGTTCACCCGGGATGATCATGGTGCTGACGGCGCTACTGCGGAAGAATCCGCGTCCGACGGAGGCCGAGGTGCGCCAGGCGATCGCGGGAAATTTGTGCCGGTGCGGTTCGTATCCGCGCATCTTTGCCGCGACGCGCGCGGCCAGCGGACAAAAGCCGCTGACGAAACTCAACGTAGTCTCCTTCCACGACCATGCCCTGGCCTAAAGAAACCCGCTTTTTGGGAAAAGAAACGCCGCGCGTCGAAGGGCCCGCGAAGGTGACCGGGCGGGCGAAGTATACGAGCGATGCGGCGCCGGCCGGGGTGCTCTACGGGGCGATCTTCCGGTCGAAGTGGCCGGCGGCGCAGGTGAAGTCGGTGAACCTCGCGAAGGCGAAAGCGGCACCGGGCATCAAGGCGGCGATTGTGGCCCGCGAAGGTGAATTCGACGTGCGCTATTACGGCGACGAAATCGCGGCGCTCGCGGGCACGAGCAAACAGGCGGTGTTGGATGCGCTGAAACTCATCGAAGTGAAGGTGGAGACGCGGACCTTTGTCGTGAAAGAACTGGAGGCGATGAAGGCGGACGCGCCGCAGGTGGTCGCAGGCAGGGCGAATCTCACGGAGGGCGCGGCGAAGGAGACGGGCAACGTCGAGGCGGCGTTCGCGGCGTCGGCCGCGGTGGTAGAGACGACGGTGAGCACGCCGATTCAGGTCCACCATCCGATGGAGACGCACGGGCACACGGTGCAGTGGGACGGCGAAGAGCTGACGGCGTGGTCGTCGACGCAGGGCGTGTTTGCGTGCCGGGACAGTTTTGCGAAGAGCCTGAATGTCGCGCAGAATCAGGTGCGCGTGACGTGCGAGCACATGGGCGGCGGATTCGGTTCGAAGTTCAATCCGGGCGCGGAGGGGGTGCTCTGTGCGAAACTCGCGCGGGCGGCGGGGGCGCCGGTGAAGCTGATGCTCACGCGTTTCGAGGAGGGGCTGGCGGTCGGCAACCGGCCGTCGTCGTTCCAGAAACTGAAGCTGGGGGCGGATGCGGAGGGGAAGCTGACGGCGTTTGAGATTTATTCGTTCGGCACCCCGGGCCACAGTGCGGGAGCGAATACGGGCGGCGGCAGCGGGGGAGCGAGTTTTCCGGCGCCGTATCTCTACAAGCCGGCGGCGACGCGGGTGAAGCAGGGCAGCGTGGCGGTGAACGCCGGGCAGTCGTGTGCGTTCCGGGCGCCGGGGCATCCGGTGGCGTCGGTGGGCATGGAGGCCGTGCTCGACGATCTCGCGGTGAAGCTGGGGATGGATCCGGTGGAGATCCGGGTGAAGAACGATCCGTTCGACGTCCGGCGGCGCGAATACGCGATCGGCGCGGAGAAATTTGGGTGGAAGCAAAAATACCGGAAGCCCGGCACGATGGCCGGCGCGGTGAAGACCGGGGTGGGTTGCGCCGGGGCCGCCTGGATGAGCGGCGGCAAAGGCACGCAGGCGGAAATTCAAGTTAACGCCGACGGGACGGTCGAAGTGCGGGTCGGCACGCAAGACCTCGGCACCGGTTCCCGCACGGTGGTGCAGGTCGTGGCCGCGGAGATGCTCGGTCTCGGGCTCGACCGCATCACCGTGCGCATCGGCGACTCGCGGTTGCCGCCGAGCGGGTCGAGCGGCGGGAGTCAGACGACGGCGGCCGTGTCGCCGGCGATCTTTGACGCGTGCGAGAACGTGGTCGCGGAGTTGAAGAAACTCAGCGGCATCGAGGATTCGCGGGGAGAAAACTGGAAGGCGGCGTGTGCGAA
>JBIKOK010000224.1:0-10956 GCA_044358025.1 Opitutaceae bacterium | reverse complement strand
ACGATACCGGCGGTGGTGGTGTTGCCGGAGAACGTGTATTCAGATTTCGGAGAGTTGGCGTAGAAGCCCTGCACGCCGCTGCTGCCGGCCCAGAGGCCGGTGGCGTCGCGGGTGGGCGTGATGCGCGTCTGGGTGAGTTCGTCGCGGCGGTAGCCGAGGGTGGTCACGATACGGCGCTGCCACCAGGAGCTTTGGAGCGCGAACATCTGGCTGTCGATGGCGCGGCGGCTCTTGGTGCCGCCCTGCTGGACCCAGCCGTTGGTGAGGGGGGTGGCGCGGCCCGGGACGGTGACGGTGAGGGCGGCGGGGTGGAGCGGATCGGGGAGGCGCTGCGAAGCGGAATCGCCCAAGGTGATGTAAGAGCGACGCCAGACGGAGTTGTTGTCATTGGTCGGTTCCGCGTTGAACGGTGCGCCGAGCCAGACCTCGCGCTCGGTGAAGTTGATGGCTTTCTCGACCTGATACTGGGCCATGCCGGCCATGCGGTGGTGCCCCCAGCGCCCGGTGTTCTTTTCGTAGGCGAGCGTGGCGCGGAGATTGTCGCTGGCGGTGCGGCCGACGCGGCGGAGCCACGGGGTCTCGAGGTAGGTGCCGCCGGCGTTGGGATTGACGAGATTGCCGGAGGCATCGGTGGCGGGGCGGAAGCCGGAGAAGGCTTGGACGTTCGCCGGATTGCGGAGGAGCGCATTGGGGTCGCCGCGCAGGGTGACGTTGTCGCCGCCGACGTCGTAGTTGGTCCAGGAGCCGAACTCGTGGTAGTAACCGACCTCGCCGACGAGGGTGGGCGTGAAGCGGTGTTCGCCGATGAGCGTGATCTGGTCGAAATCGTGCAGCGTGCGGCCGCCGGGGCCGGCGGCGTTGGCGCGGTAGGGCACGCGGCCGGGATCGTTCAGAATGGTGGGCACGAAAGCGCCGGCCGGGGCGGTGGACCAGGCGTTCAGCGCGTTGAGCACGAAGTTTTGGTTTTCGACATAAACGAGGCGGGTGGCCGTGAGCGGCCGCGTGTAGCCGAGGGCGACCTGGGCCGCGGTGGGGGCGGTGGTGACGGTGGAGGCGACGGTGGTGCTGCCGGTGCCCCACCAGCCCGTGATGCCATCGACGACGGGATAGTTGCGGCCGAGGGTGCCGCGGACCTTGCCGCGCTCGGCGTCGACCCGGATTTCGGTCTGGGCGAACGGGCGGTAGGTGAGGGCGAGGGTGCCGGCGCGGCGGGTGGAGGCGATGTAGTCGCGCCAGCTGCCCTTGTGGTCGTAGAGGGCGTTGAGGCGGGCGGCGAGTTTGCGTGGGAGGAGCGGGAGGTTGAGGTCGAGGGTGGCCCTGCCTTGGTCTTGGGTGCCCGTTTGGAGCGAAGTCTCGGCGAAGCGGGAGCCGAACTGGGCGCGCTTCGGGGAGTTGTTGATGATGCCGCCGGCCGAGCCGATGCCGAAGAGCACGGAGTTGGGGCCGCGCGAGTCGTCGAGGCGCTCGGTGTTGTAGAAGTCGCCGCCGAGGCGGGTTTCGAAGTAGTTGCGGGTGCTGTTGCCGAGGATGCCGCGCGAGCGGAAGTTGAAGGAGTTGCCGGCGGCGGTTTGCGTGGAGCCGTTGTTGACGCGCAAGGTGTCACCGTCGTCGGTCTGGCTGTTGTTGGCGTAGGCCATGGCCTGCTCCAGGTTGGTTGCGCCGATATCGAGGAGGAATTCCTTGGTTAACACGTCGATGATGGCGGGCGTGTCTTTGAGCGAGGCGTTGAGGCGGCTCCCGGCGAGGGAACTGGTGGCGACGTAGCCGACGTCGCTGGAGGTGTTGACCTCGAAGGGCGAGAGCACGAGGGCTTCGTCGGTCGCCGCCGGGGCGGAGGTCGGGGCGGGGACGGTTTGGGCTTCGGCGGAAGCGGTCGCGGCGAAGAGGCCGGCCAAGAAGGTCAGGTAAGTGTGGGTTTTCACAGCGGAGGCGGAAGGTTCGGGATTTTCGGTGGGCGGGCGACGCTCGCCCTCGCGAGGAGGGCGGCGCGGGCGTTTTAGCGGGCGGGGAGCTCGCGGAGCTTGAGTGCGCGGAACCAGGCGGCGTCGCCGTGATCGGTGAGCATGATGTGGCCGCGGAGTTTTTGGCCGAAGTCGGGGTATTTCGCGAATTTGCTCTTCGCGATGCCGGCCGTGACGGCGGCGCTGCCGAGTTCATAGGCGAGGACTTTGCGATCGTTGAGCCAGTGTTCGACCCCCGAGCCGCGAACAACGATGCGCGAGCGGTTCCATTGGCCGGGCGGGTTGAGCGGACGGTCGGCGGCGGGAGGGAGCACTTCGTAAAAGGACGCGGTCTTGGATTCGGCGTGGAGCTTGGCCCACTTCGGCGCATCGTCGTCGATCATCTGATATTCGTGACCGGGGGCGCCGGAGCGTTTTTCGGTGACGAAGTATTTCACGCCGTTGTTGCCCTCCTTTTCGATGCGCCATTCCCAGCTCAGCTCGAAGTTGTCGAAGGTTTGCTCGGTGATGATATCGCCGGTCTTGATACCGGCGACTTTCTGGAGGAGGCCGTCGGCGGCTTTCCAGCCGGGGCCGATGGCGGTCGTGGCGGGTTGGCCGTAGAGGCGCCAACCGGCGAGCGAATGGCCGTCGAAGAGGAGGCGCCAGCCGGCGGCTTTTTCTGCGGCGGTGAGGGTGGCGGGCGCCGAGGCCGGCGCGGCGGGGGCGGCGGCGCGGGCGCCGAGGGTGAGCGCGGCGAGGAGAGCGAGGGAGCCGAGGGTGAGGCGAAGCGGGGCGGGACGCATGGGGGCGAGAGCTAGATGGGGTGGTGCAGCATGGTCAACGGGAGAGCGGGGTGACGGATCTCACGAATTACGGAATCGAATGTGATGAATGCGATGGGTGGGATTGAACGATGGCGCGGGCGTTCAGCCCTGCTTTTTTTTGCCCTCCCAACTTGGGGCGTTGCTCCAAGTAGGGATAGGCTGGGCCTCGGGCGCACCGGCCGTGCGCCAACGGCGCAATTTATCCCAGCGAGGGCCGAAGGCCCTGCCAGCGTGGCGGAGACCGAAGTCGAGTAAGGGCGGGTGGCCGCCCACCGCGAACGGATCACCCGCTTCGAGCCAAAGATCCACGCCAGCCTCGCTCGCATTTGGGGCGAAGCAACGGGTGAGGGCGGAGTCGGGACGATGCAGTGACCGCCGCCCGTGGCCGCCTTGGCCCTCATGGTCTTCACCGACCTCGAAATCGCCGAGCACACCCTCATCCTTGAAAAACACGTCTGGGTGCACCGCCGTCCGCGCGATGCCCCGCCGTCCGCCGTTGCACTTGCGCGACAAGATGTGCGAGGGCCAGCGCTTCACCGATCAGTCCCTCGCCACGGGAACCTTTTTTGGCAGCAAGAAAGTCGGGCCTCTCCGCTGGGAGCGTGCCGACGGCCAATGGCACGGCTACCCGCCTGGGCCGGCGGCCAAGTCACCGGTCGTCGCGCTCGCCGTGATCCCCGAAGACGCCAACGGCTGTTTCGTCGGCTGAGGGCGCGGCGACCGCCCACGGGGCAGCCGCAATCGGCCGGGCTGGCTCAGCCGAGCTGGCGGGCGAGGACGGCCATGGTGGCGCTTTGGTAGCCCTCGACGAGGGCGCGGGCTTGGGCGGCTTGGGCGCGGGCGGCGGCGGGGTCCTGGGCCATCGCGAGGACGGCGGGGGCGACTTTCTTTTTGTCGGCGTCCACATCCAGGTCGAAGAGCCAGTCGCCGAGCCCGATGGTGCGCCACATGTCGCCCTTGGTGGTTTGCTCGGCCCAGCGGCAGACGATGGCGGGAATGCCGGCGCCGATGCACATGATGGGGCTGTGTTGCTCGTGGCCGAAGAGGCCGGCGCTGCGGCGGTAGGTGCTGAGGGCCTCGTCGGTGAGCCAGAAGTTTTCGCGCCACACGACGCGCGATTTTACGTCGGCGGGGAGCGGGTCGTAGAGCAGCTCTTTGCCGACGGCCATCTGGGTTTTGTCTTCGGGGCAGAGGAGGATTTTGAGTTTCGTTTCGCGGACGACGGCGTGGATCGCTTCGAGGAGCGGCGCGTGATCGGCGGCTTTCATGAGCTCGTTGCGCGCATGGATTTTTTCGTCTTTCGGAGTATTGCGAATCAGCCAGTAGGGCGTGCGGCGGAGCTTCGGGATGCAGCAGAGAAACTGGCCGGGCTCGAGGCGGTGGGCGGCGAGAAAGGCGTCGGCGGCGGCATCGTTGCGCAGATCGCAGGCGAAGGCGCCGTCGGGGGCGAAGTCGACAATCGGGGCTTTCACGCCAGCTTGGCGCGCGAGTTCGAGCGAAGGCATATCGCGGAAGAACACGAAGCGCGCGCCGTCGAGGGTGGCCTGATCGTCGCTGCCGGACATGAACGGGCCGTGCGTGATGCCGTAAACGCCGTAGGGTTTGCGGATGTGTTTCGCGAAGGCGGCGACGTCTTTCGCGGCGACGAGCGAGGGGCCGGAGCCGTGGAGGAGGAAATCAGTCCACGCGAGGGCGTCGGCGAGCGCGGGGTGGGAGGCGGTGCCGTCGGCCCGAATGGTGCCCTTGACGATTTTCAGGTGGGGGAAACGGCGGTGCTCCATCGCCATGACTTCCGCGGTGAGATCGGCGGAGGCCCAGAGGCGCACTTCGGCAGTCGGGAGATATTTTTCGATGAGCGCGAGGACGCCGGGGGTGTGGGCGATGTCGCCGATGTTCACGACCTGCCACGAGGAGCGGAGGAGAATGCGCGGGGCGCGCTTGACCGGCGTGGCGGCGCGGAGAGCGGCGACGAAGGCGGTGGCGGATGCGGAGGCGAGGAAGGTGCGGCGGTGCATGGGTGGTGAGGGTCTGCGATCGAGGCTGTCTGCGGGGCGGTGGGGCGTCGCGTGAAGGGATGCGGTGCGACGAGGCGCCCTAGAGCGTCCAGCCGTCGCGATACGGGGTGTGGAGGAGGGCGTCGGCGGCGGGGTGGTTCACGAACTGGAGGTTGGCGGCGTCCCAGGTGAGGCGCTGGTTGGGGAGGCGCATGGCGAGGACGCCGAGGAGGACGGTCTCGGTGAGCGCGCCGCCGTATTCGAACGGTGAACTCGCGGGGCGACCGCCGGGGCCTTCTTTGCAGGCGCGGATCCAGTCGGCTTCGTGGCTGCCGACGACGCGGGGCAGGGTTTTTTCCGGACGGACGAGCTCCTTCATGCGCGACTCGGGCAGGAGGCGGAGGCCACCGGCGCCGTGGGAGCCGTGGAGCAAGGTGCCTTTGTCGCCGATGAGCAGGGCGCCGCTGCCGGGGAGTTTCCGGCCGGGTTCGAGGTCGGCGGGGATGGGCGGTTGGAGGCGGCCGTCATACCACGTGAGCGCGACGGGCGGGCGGGCGCCGCGGGCGGGGAATTGGTAGCGGACGATGGAGGCGCGCGGAAAGGTCTGGGAGCTGACGTCTTTTTCCCAGTGGGTGGTGGTGGCTTCGACGGTCGTGGGCGCGCCGAGGTCGAGGGCCCAGAAGGCGGGGTCGATGATGTGGCAGCCCATGTCGCCGAGCGGGCCGGTGCCGAAGTCGAGCCACGCGCGCCACTTCAACGGGTGGTAGTCCGGGTGATACGCGCGGTGGGCGACGGGGCCGAGCCAGAGATCCCAGTCGAGGGTGGCGGGCACGGGCGGCGTGTCTTTGGGCTGGGCTTGCACGGCGAAGTTCGACCACGGGTCGCCGCCGACGGGGCGGTCCGTCCACGCGTGGACCTCGCGCACGTCGCCGATGACGCCGGCGGCGAGCCATTCTTTGAGGAGGCGAATGGATTCGGAGGAGTGACCCTGGTTGCCCATCTGCGTCTGCACCCTGGCGCGGCGGGCGGCTTCGGTGACGGTGCGTGCTTCGCGGACGGTGTGGGTGAGCGGTTTTTGGCAGTAGACGTGTTTGCCGGCGGCCAATGCGGCGAGCGTGATGACGGCGTGGGTGTGGTCGGGCGTGGCGACGATGACGGCGTCGATGTCCTTTTGTTTATCCAGCATCTCGCGGTAATCGACGTAGGTTTTCGCGGACGGGTAGCGGGCGAAGGTGGGCGCGGCGTAGTCGGCATCGACGTCGCAGAGCGCGACGATGTTTTCGCCGGCGCAGGCTTTGAGGTTGGCGGCGCCCTGGCCCTTGGCGCCGACGCCGATGGCGGCGAGGTTGAGTTTGTTGCTCGGCGCGTCGGCGCCGAAGAGAGGGCCGCGGAAAAACTGGAAGCCGAAGGTGGCGGTGGCGGAGGCGCGGAGGAAGGTGCGGCGGGTGGGGCGGAGGTGATTCATCGGGGAAGGACGCCGCGCGCGGGGAGGCGGGGGGCAGGACGAAGATGCGTCCGTCCGAGCCATCAGGGCAAGAGGAAGGTCGCCGAGATGATTCCGCTGGGGGGGCGGCCCGTGCGGCGCGGGACTGTGGCTTACAGGATCGAGGCGCCGGAGTCTTGGGTCGGTCCGAGGACGGCGGGGAGGTAGTCGAACTCGAGTTTGGCGACGAGCACGGTGTTGGCGTGTGCGTTGACGGGGAGTTTCGTGAGGCGGAGGTAGCGGCCTTGGTCGCCGTGTTCGCTCGGGACGAGATCGAGCGAGCAGGCGATCGTGGCGCCGGTGTTGAGGAGGGTGGCGCGGCGCGGGAGGAGGGCGAGGGGCTTGAGCTTCACGGCGTCGCCCTTGGGGTCGGCGTGGAGGATGACGTAGAGGTCGTGGCCGCGGCGGGTGAGGAGCACATCGCGGTTCGCGGTGAGGTGGGAGGCGGGCGTGGTGCCTTCGAGGGATTCGCGGACGGCGCGATACCAGGCGCCGGTGCGCGCGAGGCAGCCCAGCGCCTCGGCGGGCAGCGTGCCATCGGGGAGCGGGCCGACGTTGAGAAGGTAGTTGGCGTCGCGCGCGAGATAGCGGGCGATGCTGCGGAAGAGGTGGCGGTCGGTGTAGTAGTCCTCGGAGTTGCGCCAACCCCAGCTCTCCATGCCGATGGATTGGCAGGCCTCAGTGCGCTTGGCGAACGAGAGCGCGAGGGTGCCTTCCTTGGTGTAGTCGCGCTCGGGCGTGCCGAAGTCGCCTTCGTCAAAGCCGCGGTCGTTGATGACGGCCGTGGGCTGGAGTTGGCGGATCAGGGCGTTGATCGAGCGGTCGATGTGTTGGTCGACGTTCATGTCCCACCAAAAGCCGTGAATCTCGCCGTAGTGGGTACAGAGTTCGCGGACCTGGGCTTTGAGGAACTCGAGATATTTGGGGAGGCTCGGATCGTCGCCGGGCTGCGGGGGGAGCTCGTGGTGGCGGCCCTGATTCGGATAGTTGGGGTGATGCCAGTCGGCGATGGAGTAGTAGAGGCAGAGCGGGAATTGGCGGCGGTGGCAGGCGTCGGCGAGCTGGCGGACGATGTCCTGGCCGTAGGGCGAATTCACCGCGTGATAGCTCGTGTGCTTCGATTCGAAGAGGCAGAAGCCGTCGTGGTGTTTTGTCGTCAGGCAAATATAGCTCATGCCGGCAGCCGCGGCGGCGTCGAGCCAGGCATCCGGGTTGAACTTGGCCGGGTTCCAGCGCTGCCGGAGTTTCACGTAATCGGCCCGGGGGATGCGACGGCGCCACTGGTCCTGCTCGTGCCAGCCCTCGATGGCGTAGAGGCCCCAGTGGACGAAGAGGCCGAAGCGTTTTTGAAACCACCAGTCGCGGGCGTCGCCGAAACGCGGAGACAGCGGGGGCGGCCGGTTGACGGCGGGTGCGGCAGGTGATGCGGGCGCGGGCGACGGCGACTTCTTCGCGTCGGCCGCGAGGAGGTGAGACGCGAGCGGGGCGGCGGCGACGAGGGCGCCGGTGGCGGAGGCGGAGAGGAAGGTGCGGCGCTTCACGACCACGCGGGCGCTCAGAGCGCTTTGATGCGGGCGTTGCGGAATTTGTAGGTCTGGCCTTTTTCGCCGTGATGCTGGAGGCCGACGGGACCGCTGGCGTCCATGGAATCCTCGATGTCGGTGGTGACAACGCCGTTGATTTCGATCTTCAGGCGCTTGCCCTGGCAGGTGATGCGGTAGGTGTTCCAGCCGTCGCGTTTGAAGGCAGCGCCGGCGCGGGCGCGGAAGGCCTTCTCGCTGGCGGCGTCGCCCTTGATCGGGCTGGCGAACCACATGCGGCGGCCCTCGTCGTAGAGGCCGCCGGACCATTGGCGGACGGGATCGCCGTCGACCTCGGCCTGGTAGCCGAAAACCTTGTTCGGCTGAACGTGCGCGCGGAACATGACGCCGCTGTTGGCCTTCCCGGGCGGAAGGAAGATATCCACCTCGAAGACGAAGTCGGTGTAGGATTTTTCGGTGACGAGGAAGAATTTTTTGTCGGCGGTGAGATGCACTTCGTGGCCGACGACTTTGGATTCGCCCCACGTGTAGGGGTTGCGCCAGCCGTTGAGCGTCTTGCCATCGAAGAGGGAAACCCAGCCGTCGGCCGAGGCGGCGGGCGAGGTCGCGGCGAGGGCGAGAGCGGCGAGGGTGAGGAGGAGTTTTTTCATGAGAGAGCGTGGGGAAGGTTTAAGGGATCGATTGGGCGGAGGTGTCGGCCATCACCGTGGCACCGGTGATCTTGAAGGCAAACGCGTAGCGGCAGGGGGCCTGGTCGGGGCCGAGGTCGGGGGTGGTGATCGTGAGCGTGGTGCCGGCGAGGGAGGTTTTGAGCGCGCCGGGGACGCCGAGCATCGTGACGGTGGCCCCGGCGGGGACGTGGACGTCGCGGAGGACGAGTTGCCGGCCGGGCCAGCCGACGCTGAGGGCGTAGAGGGCGTCGGGTTTCTTGGTGAAGAAAACCTGTTTCACAGCCTGGCCGTTCTTCGGCTGCTGGCCGACCTGGTCGAGCAGGTGGTAGCTCACTTTATATTCGCCGTAGTCCTGCTTCGGACGCGTGCCCTCGGTCCACTGCGAGGAGCGGCCGGCGAAACGGGTGCCGTAGATGGCCTCGCCGTTGACCTTGAGCCAGTCGCCGATTTCGAGCAGGCGCTGCTCCATGAGCGGCGGGATGGTGCCGTCGGCGGCGGGACCGATGTCGAGGAGGAGGTTGCCGCCGCGGCTGACGAGATCGATGAGGACGAGGACGAATTCGCGGGTGGTCTTGTAGTCGTCGTAGCGTTCGGCGCGGTTGAGGCCGTAGGAGTGGGCCATGCCGCGGCTCTCTTCCCACGGGTGCGAGCCGTCCCGGAGGCCCGCGGCGTATTCGGTGGTCCAGTAGCCGCCGTGTTTGTGGCGGCTGTCCTTGCCCCAGCGGTCGTTGATCACGACCTCGGCGCGCGAAGGCGATTCGTTGAAGAGCCACGCGAGGAGCTCCTCGCTCTTCCAGTCTTTCGAGGGCAGGTCCCATTCGCCGTCGGCGAAGATGATCGCGGGGGCGTAACGGGAAACGACGTCCTTGAACTGGGGTATCATGTGTTCGGTGACGTAGCGGGGGCGGTCTCTGAGCCAGAGCGGATTGAACCATTCGTAGAGCGAGTAGTAGAAGCCGAACTTGAGGCCGGCGGCGCGGGTGGCGGTGGCGAGTTCGCCGAGGACGTCGCGGCGGGGGCCGATTTCGAGGGCGTTCCATGGGCGGCCCCAAGTGCGGCTGGCCTCGGCGCTGGGCCAGAGGGCGTAGCCATCGTGGTGCTTCGAAGTGGGGACGACGTATTTCACGCCGGCGCGGGCGAAGAGATCGGCCCACTGTTTCGCGTCGTAGAGCTCGGCGGTGAACTGCGGGGCGAAGTCCATGTAGTTGAAATGGGGGCCGTAATTTTTGGCGTGGAAATCGCGCCAGACGGCCTCCTTCGGTTTGTCGCTGAGGATGCGGCGCCAATACCATTCGGCGTATTCGCCCTGGGCACCCCACGCGGGCACGGAGTAGACGCCCCAGTGAATGAACACGCCGAACTTCGCGTCGAGAAACCACGCGGGCGTGGGGCGGGCGTCGAGGGCGGCCCAGGTGGCGGCGAATTTCTTGGGCGGGTCAGCGGCCTCGGCAGTGGGCGCGAACGCGGTGAGGGCGGCGGCGAGGGCGGCGAGGGCGAGGCGGGCGGCGGTGGTTTTTCGGGTCATGGGGGAAACGAGCAGGGGTTCGGCACGGGATGAGTTTTGCCCGAAGAGCGGGTCGACGAGAGTGACGAATCGAGGAAGCGTGAGGCCGAAAATTGACCGCGGCGGGGAGGACGCGCGGTGGTGCGGCGGGTGAGCCGACTTAGCGCGCCGGGCGTGCATTGGGCGCGGCGGGTGAGGCGGAAAGCGTGATGGGGGCGGCGACGTCGAGCACGACGACGGTCGCGATCGGGTCCGGGGCGGCGGACGGAAGCGAGACGGTGAGGGCGGTTGCGGTGCGGGTGACGCTGAGGCCCGGCGTGCGGCCGAGGAGGCGGGCGCCGAGCACGCGATGGGTGGCGGTGGTGGGGATGACCAGTTTGCCATCCTTGGGCCAGTCGAAGACGTGGAGGTAGAGGCGGGTGTGGCCGTCGGCCGTTTTCTTCTGCGTGCAACGTCCCCAGGCGAGCGTGGCGAAGGGGCTGGCCTGCGTGCCGTAGATGGATTCGCCGTTTTTTTTCATCCATGCGCCGATGGCGCGGAGGGACGCGATGCTCTCGGCGGGAATGGTGCCGTTGCCGGTGGGCCCGATGTTGAGCAGGTAGTTGCCGCCCTTGCTGGCGATGTCGATGAGGTTGCGGATGAGGGTCTCGTCGGATTTCCACGCGTGGTCGTGCTCGCTGAAGCCCCACGTGGTATTGAGGGTCATGCAGGTTTCCCAATCGACGCCCGGCATGCCGGTCGGGGGGATATGCTGCTCGGGGGTGATGAAGTCGCCGAAGCGCGGGTCGAGCCGGGGGGCGTAGCCCTCGGTGCCCATGCTTTTCCACCCGGCCTCGGGGGTGCGGAAGAGCCGGTTGTTCATGATGATTTTGGGTTGGGCGGTGCGGGCGAGCTGCATGAGTTCCGTGGCGCGCCACGCGGTGTCGCCCTGAAAGTCCAGGGCGCTGTAGTCCCACCAGAGAATGTCGACGGCGCCGTAGTTCGCCATGAATTCGC
>JBIKOK010000223.1:0-10992 GCA_044358025.1 Opitutaceae bacterium | reverse complement strand
CGCTTTCCCCCCACGCACCTCAACGAAATCACCCTGCCTCTCCCCCCGTCCAAAGCGGCGTGTCCGTTGCACCCACATTCACGTTCGTTCCGCCCGGCTGGAATGCTGCGACTTGGCACCTCTCCGCCCACGCCGGCACGCATCGGGACACTCCGTTCCATTCCGCCGCCGGCCCCGAAACCATCAACCCCCAGCCGCTCTCGCTCTGCTTCGGCCCCGCCTCGGTCGTGAACCTCCCCCCGTCGCACCCGGCCCCCGGCTCACCGTCGCGCCTCTCGGCCCGGTCACAGACCACGTCATCGCCGGCGAAAGCATCTTGCTCCGCACCGATCGACACCGCCACGCCTCCAACCCCGCGCTCTATCGCGACGGCCTTCCCCTCATCTCCCACGAGCTCGCCGTGTGGTGCGCCGCCCACCGCGCAAAAAATCCTCGGCGGCGAGCCGCTCTCCCTCGCCGATGCCAACGCGGCCTCACCCCGGCCCCCCGCCCGCTCTCCCTCGCCGGGTTCAAACCCCGCGCCGGGGACGCACCCTCCGCCGCAACCGCCGCCACCGGTAGCGCCAAACTCACCCTTTCCGCTCCACCCACCGACGACTGGCTCGCCGTCGTCCGCGCCCTGCCCACGCGGGGTGCCCCCGGGCGATAGTCCGGCCGGCCGCTCGCCCCACCGGCCCCGGGCTCCGTCCAAAATGAGCGCGGCTTCCCGGACCCCGGGCTCGGCCGACTGACTGCTTCCGCATCGCGCGAGAAGCCTCGCGCCGGCGTCCGATCTTGTCAGAACACCGGGAGCAGGCCTTTCGCGTTTGCCCAATACTCAAACCTCGCCTCCTTTCCCTTGCGCAACACCTGATGACGCTTAGCTGGTTCACCTTTCTCGCTTCCTCGTTCGCGCTGGTCGCGCCCTTGCCCGCTTTCTACAGCCGCAAGCGCCGGTTTCGTACGCTCCACGCCCTCGATATCGAACGCCGCAACGGCAGCCGCTGGGTCATGCTCACCCACGTCCTCCGTTTCGCCGGGCACTGGATTGAATTGGCCCGGGGATTGTTGGCTTCCCTCGGCGTGCTCGCGACGATCGATGTGCTGCAGTCCGTCTCGCCTTTCTTCGCGACCCACGCCGCGTGGGCGCGCTTCGTCTTGCCGCTCTCCTTGGCCATCCTGAGCGTGGGTCTGATCGCTCTGATCTTTCGCTACCCCGGGAAATCGCTCGCCCCGATCCCCTTCCTCACCGCCACGCTCCTGGTCCTCGTGCCCCTGCCGGTCTCGATTCCGGCCCTCCTCCTCGCGCTCACCTGGGGTGTGGCCATCCGGTCGCTTGCCGCGTTCTTCCTCGCCCTTCCCCCCGCCCTCGCCCTCCTCGGGTTTTTCCTCGATCGACAGCTTTGGCCGTCCGTCGCCGGTGCCGTTCTGGCCCTCGTGCCCGGCGCGATCGCCTTGGCCCGTCACCAAGAATTCGTCATTCCCGTCCGGCGCCCCGCCTCCGGCAGCTGACCCTCAGCGCCCGGCGGTCACCTCCACCGCACCGGCCGCCGCCGGCCGCGTGGCGTAAACCTTGAAATCGTCAAAGTTCACGTGCCCCCACGCGCCACCCGCCTGGTCGTCGACCACCCGCACAAAGACCTCGCGCCCCATCAGCGAAGTCAGGTTCAAAATCACCGGGGCCATCGTCTCGGTTGATCCCGTCCCACCCGCGAGCCGGCGCGCGTCCCGGCCCGAGACGCTGATCAGCACCTGGCGACCCGCCGCATCCGCCAACTCCACCCGCGTCGTCTCATACGCGCCCGCCGCCCACAAAAATGCCGCCCACGGCTGCGTCACGCGAAACACCGCGCTCGTCAGCGTCCCCGTCGCCCCGTCACCGCGGCCGTTTTCAAACGTCCCGACCCAATGCCGGCCCACGTGCCCGCTCGTCATCGGGGCCCGCCGCGCCCACACCGCGTCGCCGACGACCGGCTGGCGGGCAAACGCCGCGCCGCTCGCCGTCCAGTCGCGCAAATCGCCCGTTTCGAAATCCAAATTCAACGCTTTCCCGTCGCGTCCCACCGGCAGCACGCCGCCTTCGACCCGCGGCGGATTCGTCGCGGCCGCTCCGCCGCCCGGCGCCTTTGCCCCGCCAGAGGCCCGGGCCGTGTGCACCACCACCGCACGCGCCGAACGCGCCTGTTTTTCCGCGTCCGGAAACAGCACCGGCGGTTGCGCCTGCTCCCACTCGGTCTGGCTCACGCGCCGCGCCTCGTTCACAAACACAAACGCGCCTTTCTTGTTTCCAATGATAATGTCCGGCCGCCCGTCGCCGTTCACGTCGCCCAGCCCGACTTGGCGCCCCACACCGGAATCGTTGTCGATCAGGTGCGGCACCCAGTCAACCGTCCCATCCGCGCGACGCTCGAGTTTGAACCAATAGAGCACCGCCGGCGCCTGGCCGTCCGGCGCACCCGTCGGGCCGTGGGCCCAAAAACATTTTCCCGTCACGATGTCCTTCCGGCCGTCGCCATCCACATCGACCAGCTCCACCGCGTGGATCTCCGAAAACACCACGCCATAGCGGTTCTCCCGCGGCTCCTGGTTCATGAAGACATGCTCCTTGAACCGCACTTCGCCGCCCGCATCCCGCTCCGCGAGTTGCTCATACCACGCGAGCCCGAAGCCGTGCGCCGCGAGCGCCGTGACCACATCCGCGCGCCCGTCGCCGTTCACATCGTAGGCAAACATCTGCGCCGCCGCCGGCGCAAAGAAATGCGTGTGAAACCGCCACACCGGATCGCCCGCGAGTGACGCCGGCTGCTCGAACCATCCGTCTTTGCACAGCACGTCCGGCCGCCCGTCGCCGTTCAGATCGCCGACGCCCAGCCCGTGCGTGTAACGCGGCCACGTCCCGCCCGCCGTGATCGGCGTGAACCGCCACTTCGCCCCCGGATTCTTCGGGTCCGGCGTTGCGTATCCGAAATTCCCTCCGTGCACGCACACGATCTCCGGCCGGCCGTCTCCCGTCAGATCGACGAAGGTCGGCGACTCGTTGTCCACCTCGTCGAGCACCGTGTGCCGCACCCACCGTTCCTCCCGCCCCGCGGGGTTCAGGTAAAGATACGCCGGCGTGTGCGGCAGCCCGTAGGTCAGCACGTCGTTCCACCCGTCGGCGTCGAAATCGTGCACGAATGCAAAAAAATTATCCGTCGAATAGGCGTTCTTCCGGCCGTAGCCGCCCTCGAACCCGGGCCACACCGTCTCCGCCCCGTCCGCCTCCTTCCGCTTGAACGTCGCCGTCGGCGCGTAGAGCTCGTGCCGCTTCGTGAAGTCCGGCCCCTCCCACCAATACGGCCCGCAGACCGCGTCCGGTTTTCCGTCGCGGTTGAGGTCGCCGAACGCCGCCCCTTCGCTCCAGTAAAATTTCTCCAGCGGCTGTTTCGTAAACGTGGTCAACGTGAATTCGGCCGCCGCGGCCGACACCACGAGCAGGGGCACAGCTGCATAGCGCAGTCGTTTCGGGGTCATGCCGCACCGTGACGGGCCGGCCGGGCGGGTTCAAGCCGCCTCACGCCAGCAGCGACGCGATCGCCCCGCGCAGCCGGTCGTCCGTCTCCGGTGCGCAAAATGCGAAATCCACCCCGTAGCCGCCCGCCGGAAACTCCGCCCGCGTGGGAATATACCCCGGCCCGCCATCGCCCTTCGCCGCGACCGCCACCGCCCGCCCGGGCCGCTACGCCCGCGCGCAGAGCTGATAGTCGACCAACGGCTCCGCGGGGCGAACCGTCCGTCCCCGTCATAACGCATCGGATGCGTCGCGTAATCATGGCAGGCCGCCCCCGGCACGTCGCGGGCGTAAAACGCGACCGTGCGCAACAGCGAGTCCACCGTGCCCTGGGACAGCACGAGCAGCGCGGGATCCCCGCCTTTGCGCCCGCGCCGCGTGCGGATCCACCCCGCGGCATCGCGGTCGACGCGCCGGTTCAAAGCGACCTCCGCCACGCGCGCGCTCCCCGCCGCCACGGGCGTACCCGGCCGGGACCGCGGCAGCGCCGCCGTCACCTCCGCCCACGCCGCCGCGAATCATCGCGGCAAAAAATCCGCGTCAAACACCCGCGGCAGGTCCGGCTGTTGCGCCACGAGGGCCGCGGCCGCCGGGCACACAAGCGGCGCGTTGTACGGGTGCACGCAGTGCCGGGCCACGCGGTCCGGCGACGTTCGCCCCGCCTCGACGAGCCCCCCGCACCACGCGCGATGCGCTCCAGTGAGCGGCCCCGTCCACTCGACCGTGCACACCACGATCGGCGCCCCGGCACCGCGCAACCCGAGCCCGATGGCTTCCAGCCGGATCGCCCCCCCGTCACCGGCTTGATCCATCCGCCCCACCGCGGGTGCCCGACCGGCGGCGTGACTCCGAAACGGAACCCCGCGATGTGCAGGTTACCCGCCGCCGTGGCGGCCCCGGCGGCCCGCCCCAGCGCGCGCGCCGCGGCGAGCCCGCCATTCAGGGGTGCACTCCAGAAAACGTCGTCCGGTCCGAGGCGACATGGCGGCGGGCGCCCGCCCGTTGGCGCCCGCCGCGCACCCGGTCGAAACGGTGAGGTGTCCGGGCCGCGGGGTCGCATCGCCCGCTCCGCCGCCCTCTTCCGGCCAATCCGCGCCCCATGTTGCCCGAAGATTTCGCAAGATCTGCGGAGCCGCCCTCGGCGCCTTCGGCTAGAGTTCCCGCCCTCCTTCGCCCTCCCTGTGCGACCATCCCGCCTGCGGTTCCTCCCGTCCCCTCCTTTCCGCTCCAACCTCCATGAAAACCCCAAAGTCCGTCGTCTCCGACGACCGCCGGCGCTGCTTGGAAACTCAGGCGAATGCCCTGTCGAAGCATTGCCCCGTCGACCGCTCCAATCCCGACACCTGCCCCTTGTGCGATTTGCGCCGGTTCGGCGTTCGGGCCCGCCGCGCGTGGCTGCACCGCCTCAGCCTCGACGAGCTGCAGTATCTTGTGCTCTACCACGCCGGCTGCGCGGGCGAAAAAAAACGCGTCCTCGCGCGCCAGCCCAGCCCCCATCCCGTCGCGCGCGCCCGGTCCACTCAACCCGCGGCCAATGCGGGGTAGTCCGTGTAACCCTGCGCGTCCTGCGTGTAGAGCGTGCGCCCGTCCGGCTCCACCAACGCGGCTCCGGCCTTCACGCGCTCCACGAGATCGGGATTGCTGACGTAATGGTGGCCGAACGCGACCGCCGCCAGCGTGCCGTCCGCCACGGCCTGCGCCGCTTCGGCCGGCGTGTAGCCCATGTTGCCGATCAGCGCGCCCGTGAACGCGGCGCGCGCCGGCGTCACCACGTCGCCCGTCTGCACGCCGAAGAAATCCCCGCGCATCAGATGCAGGTAGGCGATGCCCCGGCGGTTCAACTCCGTCGCCACGTAGGTCGTCACACCGACCGGGTCGCTGTCCTTCATGTCGTTGAAACTGTTGAGCGGCGAAATGCGCACGCCCACGCGCCCGGCGCCCCACACGCCGATGGCCGCATCGACCACCTCCAGCAGCAGCCGCGCCCGATTCTCGATCGGACCGCCGTAACGCCCGGTGCGCCCATTGCTGCCGTCGCGGAGGAATTCATCAAGCAGGTAGCCGTTGGCGCCATGGACCTCCACGCCGTCAAAACCCGCCGCGTGCGCATTCTGCGCCGCCACCCGGAAGCCCGCGACAATGCCGGGCAGTTCGTCATCGCGCAGCTCGCGCGGAATCTCGTAGGGCTTTTTTCCTTCCGGCGTGTGCGTCTCGTCGTTCGTGATCCGCAACGCACTCGGCGCCACCGGCTGCGCTCCGCCATTCAGCAACGAGTGACACGCCCGCCCGCCGTGCCAGATCTGCAACACGATTTGACCGCCCTTCGCATGCACGGCGTCGGTGACCTTTTTCCAGGCCGCAACCTGGGCCGTGGAGTAGATGCCGGGTTCCCGCCCGCCGAACGCGGAGTTGCCTGCGATGGCCATCGTCGCCTCCGCCACAATCAGGCCGGCGCTGGCCCGCTGCGCGTAGTGGGCCACCATGAGGTCGGTCGGCACGTGCGCCGCATCGGCGCGACACCGCGTGAGCGGCGCCATGAGAATACGGTTGGGCAAAGCGAGTGAGCCGAGGGCAACCGGAGTGAAGAGCGCAGCGTGATGCATGGGACGTGGACGTAGAGAGAGCGCCAAAGGGAGAAAAAAAGCGGTCGAACGCAATCGGGATTCGCCCGCTTTCCCGAAAAATCGCGCCGGCCCGCGCCCTGCGCGCCCGTTTCCGCTCCCGGCTTGCCGCCCACCTTTTTCCCATCGCACAAACTCACCGCTTGTGCGCCCCGCCCCCGCCCGGTAGCCATCGCCTTTCACCCGTGGACTTCTACACCGCCATTTTCTGCCGCTTTCGGTCGCCCCTCCGCCAGCCCCGCCGTTCGTGGCGCCGCATTACCGCGTGGAGCCTCGGTGCCTATCTCGCCACGGTCGCCTGCGCGACGTTTTCGGGTTGTGGCCGCTCCGGCCCCTCCACCGCCTCCTCTCCGCCCGCGGCCCCCCGCACGGTCGCGGCGGCGGTCCAACAAACCTCCGCCTCCTGCCAGAGCTGCCACGCCGCGATTCACGCCGCCTGGGCCCCGTCCGACCACGCTCTCGCCAACCGCGTCATCGACGCGCGCGACGAAGCGGCCTTCACCGCCCCCCAAACCATCGGCGACGGCGGCTCGCGCTTCGACCTCGCCTGGCAAAACGGCCGGCCCACCCTGACCGCCCCCGCGACCGGCACCGGCCCCGCCATCCCTTACGCCCCCGATCTCATCCTCGGCCACAAACCCCTGTGGCAGCCGCTCGTCCCCACCGGCGGAGGCCGCTGGCAGCCCACCGACCTCGCCTTCGATCCGGTGAAAAAAGACTGGTTCAACGTCTTCGGCCAGGAGAACCGCCAGCCCGGCGAATGGGGCCACTGGACCGGCCGCGGCATGAACTGGAACTCCATGTGCGCCCACTGCCACATGACCGGATATCAGAAAAACTATGACGCCGTCGCGGACACCTACAAATCCACCTGGGTCGAGCACGGCGTCAGCTGCATCCAGTGCCACGGCCCCAGCACCGATGCCCACGTCCTCCCCAACTACAAAACCGTCGCGCCCGCCGCCCCGTTTCGCGGCGACCGCCAGCGCATGATGCACACCTGCGCGCCCTGCCACGCCCGCAACGAACTCCTCACCCACGATTTTCAACCCGGCGACAATTACTTCGACCACCACCGCATCACACTCCCCACCGAGGCGGCCGTGTTTTATCCCGACGGCCAGCAGCGCGACGAAGATTTCAACTGGACCTCCCTTCTCGTCAGCCGCATGGGCCACGCCGGCGTCACCTGTCTCGACTGTCACGATCCGCACACCAACAAGACCATTTTGCCCGCGAGCGACAACTCGCTCTGCATGCAGTGCCACGCCGCGCCCGGGCGCCTGCAGCCCAACGGCACGCGCGCCATCCCCATCGATCCGCTCGCCCACTCACATCACGCCGCCGGCAGCACCGGCAACCAGTGCATCACCTGCCATATGCCGACGACCTCCTACATGCAGCGCGCCCCGCGCCATGATCACGGCTGGCTGCGCCCCGACCCGCTCCTGACCAAGGAACTCGGCATCCCCAACGCCTGCAACCGCTGCCACACCGACAAGTCCACCGAGTGGGCCATCGAGGCCGCCGACAAATGGTATGGCCCGAAACTCGATTCGCACCAGCGCACCCGCACCCGCGCCATCGCCGCCGCCCAGGCCAACCAACCCGCCGCGCCCGCCGCGATCCTCGCCGTCCTGGCCCGCGAGGACGTCCCCGCGTGGCGCGCCACCTTGCTCGATCTCCTCACGCCCTTCGAACGCACCGCCCCGGTCGTCGCTGTCGCCCAGACCGCGCTCGCCGCGCGCGATCCGCTCGAACGCGCCGCCGCCGTCCGCCTGCTCAACGGCCACGCGCCGTCCCACGACCGCCTCCACGCCCTGCTGCAGGACCCTGTCCGCCTCGTCCGCCTCGACGCCGCCTGGGCGCTCTCCGCCGAACTCCCCGAGAACTCGCCGTCCCGCCGCGAACTCGACGCCTATTTCGCGCTCTCCGCCGACCAGCCGGGCGGCCGCCTCCGCATCGGCCAGGACCTCGCCAACCGCGGCCGCTACGCCGAAGCCGAAAAATCCATCAAGCTCGCCGTGCAGTGGGACCCCAATTCCCCCGGCATCTACGAGGCCCTCGGCTTCGTCCACAACGCGCAGGGCGCGGCCCAGCCCGCCGCCGCCGCCTTTTTCCGCGCCGCGCAGCTGCAGCCGAACGACGCCCCGTCCGCCTACCGCGCCGCGCTCGCCTTCGCCGAAGCCCGCCAGCCCGCCGACGCCGAGATGGCCTTCCGCCAGGCCGTCCAACGCGACCCGCGGTTCGACCGCGCGTGGTACAACCTCGGCCTCCTCCTCGCCCAGACCAACCGCCTGCCCGACGCCGCCGCCGCGCTGCGGCAGGCCGAGTCCATCGCCCCCGCGTCTCCTGATTACCCCTACGCCCTCGCCACCGTCCTCCTCCGCAGCGGCGACCGCACCGGCGCCCAGGCCGCGGCGCGCCGCACCCTCGCCCTCGACCCCACCCGCGCCGACGCCCGCCAGCTCCTGTCCGCGCCGTAACCCTGCAACGCCCGCGCCCCGCGTGCGTCTCCCCCGCCATGCCACGCCGTTTTCCCCCCGCCCTCGTCTCCGTCCTCGTCGTTATCGCGGCAGCCGCGCCGGCCCGCGCCGCCGACCCGGCCGATGGGCTTGAGGCCCGCTTCCGGCAACTCGACGCCAACCACGACGGCCAACTGACCCGCGCCGAGGCCGGCCAGGCCCCCTGGTTTGACCGGCTCGACCGCCGCGGCACCGGCGTTATCACTCTCGCGGAAATCCGCGCCGCCGCCCGTGTCCTCGCCCGCGAACGCGAGAACACCCTCACCGCTCCTGCGCCCGCGGCCACCGCCCCGGCCACTGCGCCAGCCGCCGTGGACTCGCCGCGGCAGGGCCCCGTCGTCGTAAAACCCGCCGAGCGCGGCGTGGGCCGCCTCGTCCCCGATCTCGCCTTCACCGATTTCGCCGGTCGCCCGGGCCGCCTCTCCGACTACCGCTCCGCGCCGGCCCTCGTGATCGCCCTCACGAGCACCACCTGTCCGGTCACGATGAAATACACGCCCAGCCTCGCCCGCCTCGAACAGGCGTTCGCCGCCCAAGGCGTCGCGTTTCTGTTCGTCAATCCGACCGCCACCGACACGCCCGCCGACATCCGCGCTGCCCTCCAGGCCCACGCTCTGGCCGGCCGCTATGTCCACGACCACGACGGTCGCCTCGCCTCCGCGCTGGAGGCCCGGTCCACCGCCGAAGTCTTCGTGCTCGATGCCGCTCGCACGCTGGTTTACCGCGGCGCGCTCGACGACCAGTATGGCCTGGGCTACGCCCTCGACGCCCCGCGCGTCAGCTACGTGCGCGACGCGCTCGCCGCCGTTCTCGCCGGTCAAGCTCCGCCCGTCGCCGCCACCGACGCGCCCGGCTGCGCCCTCGATTTTTCCGCGCCTGCGCCCGCCTCGGCCGCACCCACCGTGACGTATCACAACCGCATTTCACGCCTGCTCCAAAACAACTGCCTCGAATGCCACCGCGACGGCGGGGTCGCCCCCTTCAGCCTCGCGACCTACGCGGACGTGCGGGCCCACGCCGGCATGATGCGCAAGCAGGTCGCCCGCGGCGCCATGCCCCCGTGGTTCGCCGCGCCGCCCGCCCCCGGCGAATCGAGCCACTGGAAAAACGACCGCTCGCTCGCTCCCGCCGACCGCGCCGATCTGGTCGCCTGGCTCGCCGGCGAAAAACCCGTCGGCGATCCCGCCGACGCCCCGTTGCCCCGCGTCTTCCCCGACGGCTGGCTGATCGGCCCGCCCGACGCCGTCCTCGAGTTCCCCCGCGCGGTCGCAATCAAGGCCGACGGCGTCATGCCGTATCAAACAATCCGAGTCGCCACGAACTTCACCGCGGACACCTGGATTCGCGGCTACGAGATCCGGCCCACCGCGCGCACCGTTGTCCACCACGTCATCGTCCGCGTGCATCCGCCCGGCGAGCCGGGCCGCAGCGGACGCAACGCCGGGTCTGACGAGCGCGACGGCTTCTTCGCCGCCTATGTGCCCGGCAACACCCACGCGATTTTCCCCGCCGGCTTCGCCAAGCTGATCCCCGCGGGCGCCACGCTGAGTTTCCAGATGCACTACACGCCGAACGGCCGGGCGACGACCGACCGCACCCACATCGGCCTCCTCTTTGCATCCGCACCGCCGCAGCACGTCATCCAGGTCGCCGGTCTCGCCAATCCCCGCCTGCTGATCCCCGCCGGCGCCGCCCACCACCCCGAGACCACCGCGCTCACGCTGCCCGCCACGGTGACCCTCCTCAGCCTCCTCCCTCACATGCATGTCCGCGGCAAAGCCGCCCGCTACGAGGCCGTGCTCCCCGACGGCACCCGCCGGCTCCTCCTCGACGTGCCCGCCTACGATTTCAACTGGCAACTGGCGTATCAGTTCGCCGAACCGCCCACGCTCCCCCGCGGCACGCGCCTGATCTACACGGCGTGGTATGACAACAGCGCCGCCAATCCCGCCAATCCCGACCCGACCAAAACCGTGCGCTGGGGCCCGCAAACCTTCGACGAAATGATGCTCGGCTACGTCGAATATTTTATTCCGGATCCGAAACGGTTTTCGCTCACCGGGCCCGTTCCCACACCGGCTCGTTGAACCCGCGGGCCGATCTCCGGCGACCAGCCCAACTCATCCCGGCCCCCACCCGCCGGCTGGCCCGCCAGGCCCCAAACCTAATCGCATCCGCAGAGCGAAAACACGTAGCGACCATTTTCCAGTTGTGCATCCCACCCGGGCGCACAAATTAGGTGTTTCCCCCCATAAAACCACCCCTTGGCCTCATCCAAAACGACTCTGTTTTCATGACCGCACCGCGCCAGTCCCGC
>JBIKOK010000408.1:0-3211 GCA_044358025.1 Opitutaceae bacterium | reverse complement strand
GGCGGGCGATTTCTCCATCGTCGGGGCCTCGCCCGAGGTGCACGTGCGCCTCACGGACGGTCTCGTCGAGATCCGACCCATCGCCGGCACACGCAAACGCGGGGCGACGCACGCCGAGGACCTCGCTTTGGAAAAGGAACTGCTCGCCGACGAAAAAGAGCGCGCCGAACACCTCATGCTCGTCGATCTCGCGCGCAACGACATCGGTCGCGTCTGCCAATTCGGGAGCGTAAAGGTGCCGGAGATGATGGTCATCGAACGTTACTCGCACGTCATGCACATCGTATCCCAGGTCGAGGGGCAGATCGCCCCCGACAAGACGGCGTACGACCTGATGCGGGCGACGTTTCCGGCTGGCACCGTGAGCGGTGCACCGAAGATTCGCGCTATGCAGATTATCGCCCACTACGAGCCGACCCAACGCGGCTTCTATGCCGGGGCCCTCGGCTATTTCGGCTACGACGGCAACAGCGACACCTGCATCATGCTCCGCACCGCCCTGTTGAAGGACGGCAAGATCCACATTCAGGCCGGCGCCGGCATCGTCGCGGACTCGGTGCCCGCCTCCGAGTACCAAGAGACCATCAGCAAGGCGTCGGCGCTGCTCAAAGCCGTGGCCATGGCCGAGCAGTTCTGACCGACGCGGGTGAGACGCCCGGAGAGGCGGGGCGGCCAGTGTGACGGCATGGTTACCGGTGCGGCGTAGCCGTGGCCCATCGTTGCGCCAATGTTGCGCACACCCCGGAAAAACAAAGTGCATCCACCCTCTAAGGTTGCGCGTTACTGAGGTGGAACGGTGCTAGCTAGAGTTCCGGGAACAAACCACCCACTCCTGCCTCTAACGCTCACCGAGGTCTCCCAACCATGCCTTCGAAAACCAAATCGCTCCGCTCTCTCAACGCCGCTGACGATCACGCCGCCTCCGAGGCCTCGACCGCCACCCTGAACGCCGCGCCCATGGACGCGCCGCCGTCCTTTCTCGAAAGGGCCGACCGTGCGGCCCCCGATGCGCCCATCGCCCACGGGGAACGCAGCAACCTCCAACTTTACCTGCAGGAAATCGGCAAGACGGCCCTCCTGACGATCGAGGACGAGATCCGGCTCGCCAAGCGCATCCGCCGTGGCGACAAGGCCGCCCGCGATCACATGATTTCGGCCAATCTCCGTCTCGTGGTGAAGATCGCGATGGACTACAAAGATTTCGGCCTCCCGCTCCTCGACTTGATCAGTGAAGGTAACATCGGCCTCATCAAGGCCGTCGAGCGCTTCGATCCGCGCAAGGGCGGCAAGCTTTCCACCTACGCCGCCTGGTGGATCAAACAGTCCATCAAGCGCGCCCTCGCCAACCAGAGCAAAACCATCCGCCTGCCCGTGCATCTCGTGGACAAGATCTCCAAGATGCGCCGTACGGCGATGAAGCTCACCGAGGAACTCGGGCGCGAGCCGACCGACGAAGAGTTGGCCATCGAACTCCAGATCCCGACCTCCAAGGTCGCCCATCTCAAATCCGTGAGCGTGCGCCCCGCGTCCCTCGACGCGCCGATCGGCGAGAGCGGCGATTCGGGCACCTTCGGGGAAATCGTCGGCGACGACAACGCGGTCAGCCCGTTCGACGGTCTGCGTGACAAGAACCTTAACAGCGACCTGCACGCGATGGTCGATTCGCTCGACAAACGCGAAGCCGAGATCATCAGGCTGCGCTTCGGCCTCGACGGTCGAGATGAACTCACCCTCGAGGAAGTCGGGCAGAAGTTCAACGTCACCCGTGAACGCATCCGCCAGCTCGAATATCTGGCGCTGACGAAAATGCGGAAGGCGATGGTCAAGCACGAGGCCGTCCGCACGGTCGAAGAGATCGAAGAAGAAGACCGTCAGCGTGAGCGCATGGCCGTCATCCGCGAATTCGTCGAGAGTAAGGCGAAGAAGCAGGCGAAGGCCGGCGCCGGCCGGAACTAACCCTCGTTTCACCTGAGCGGGCTCCCAGCGCCCGATCGCGCGGCGCGTCAAAGCGGCGGACTTCCGCAAGCTCAAGGCGCGCGGCGAGGTTGCTCGGCGCTTCCGTCCTTTGCGCTCGAAGAAACCGAGCTTCGAGCTGGCAGCCGGTGGGTTTTAGCCGAGCCGAATTCGACGCCCTCTTTATCCGCCATCCCGGGGCAAGCAAAACCAGGCTCCCCCGGGCCATCGGCGACGAGGCGGTCAAGCAGGGCTTCGTTATCTCCGACCACTTGACTTGGTGCGCGACTTCCTGGCCGACGTTGCCCCCGGCAGCGCGACCGGGTGAGCAACCCATCGATCAAGGCCGACTTGACCGGCGTTGACGACATTGGGGTACGGGCGCTGCCCCAGCACTCCGGAAAATCCCTTTCGGGACGATTCGAGGACGATTCGAGGACGATTTGAGGGCCTCCGGGCGGCGAAAGGGCCGTCAGCCCATGCCGGCGCCCGCGCCCCCCGGCGATGGCGCGGTATCTTGCGCTGGGCGAGCGCGCCTAGGGGGGGGGCCAGCCGGCCGCCCGGACCGCGGCGTCCCGCTGGCGCCTCACCCACGCCGGACCCAGGCGGGATCCTTCCGAGATCCTTCCGGGAAGCTGGCCGGATCCTTCCGGGAAGCTGGCCGAATCCTTTCGGGACGATTCGAGGCCCTCCGGACGGCGAAAGGGCCGTCAGCCCAAGCCGGCGCCCCCCCGGCGATGGCGCGGTATCTTGCGCTGGGCGGGCGCGCGCGGAGGGGGTCACGGCCTGTGACCGGCGCCGCGAATCGCGACGGTTTCTGGCGGTTCAAAAGACACCTGGGTCAACCGAGTCGTCCGGCAGCGGTGCGGGTCGCTGTTGCAGATCGCGGGGCCGTGTTGGCTGGCCTGGGTGGTGGTGCTAATCAGCGCGCCGCGTTCGTCGCGCTGGCGGAGGACGAGGCAGGCGTCCACGGGTTTGATTACGGGAAACCGGGCTCGCGCCCCCGCTGTTCGATGGCGTGTTGCTGCCGGGCACGGCATTCGCCCTCCCGAAAACCCGGCTGCTCGTCGACGTGGGGCCAGGGCTAGCCCTTGGCCGCGGCCTCGGCGGCGAGCGGTGCGCCCCGGGCCGCGAGTTCGGCCAGTTTCAGATACGTGATACCAACGGCTATTGATAATTAGACTTTAGATTGGAGCGCCACGATTTACT
This sequence comes from Opitutaceae bacterium, assembly GCA_044358025.1. Classification (GTDB taxonomy): domain Bacteria; phylum Verrucomicrobiota; class Verrucomicrobiia; order Opitutales; family Opitutaceae; genus GAS368. The sequence continues at coordinate 49 of JBIKOK010000408.1, read as the reverse complement.
TTATCGGCGAGCCAGCCGTGGATGAGGCCTGCGACGGCGGCCGGGGTGG
>JBIKOK010000050.1:0-36224 GCA_044358025.1 Opitutaceae bacterium | reverse complement strand
ACCGCCAAAGAACGATTCGAAAAAATCGCTGAACCCCGTGCCGCCAAACTCAAAGTCGGGCGCACCGGCGGCCCCGCGCGCGGCGCCCGGCGGGCCGGCGCCGGCCGCACCCTCCTGCCAGTTTGCGCCGAGGTCATCGTAACGCCGCCGCTTCTCCGGATCGCCCAACACCTCGTAGGCTTCATTGATCTCTTTGAACTTCGCTTCGCCGGTCACCTTGTTCTTCGCCACATCCGGGTGATAGAGCCGCGCCAGTTTGCGAAAAGCCTGCTTGATGTCCTCGGCGGACGCGGCCCGGGCGACGCCGAGCGTGACGTAGTAATCTTGGAATTTAACAGCCATGGTGGGCGACGTTGGTTCGGCGTTTCAGAAAAAGCAGGCCGGGAAATTATGGACGCGGCGGCGGGGGCGCGGGCCCGGTCGCGGCCGTTGCCGCGTTTTGGCCGGCGGTTGCACCGGGCTTGTTGGATCCGACCCGCGGCCCGACGTCGTCGGGGCGCGGCGAGACGCCGACTCCAGACGCCCCCCGGCCGGGCGCAGCCTGAACGGCATCGAGCGTGCGACGGACGATCGCCAGCAGCGCATCCGGAGAGAAGGGCTTGGCCAGAAAGCCCGCCGCAAACGCCGCGCACCCGGCGGCGTTTTGCTCCTCTGATCCGCTGATCGCGAGGATCGGCAGACGCGGATTCAGTCCGTGCAGCACCGAAGCCAGCGCGGCTCCTCCGAGCAGGGGCATTTGCAGGTCTGCGAGCACGAGTCGCACTTCGGCCACGCGCGGGGCAAACACCGCAATCGCCTCCGCTCCATTGCAGGCCGTGACACTCCGGTAGCCGTGAGCCTGGAGAATTTCGGCCGCGAGCACGCGCACCGGTTCCTCGTCATCGACGATCAGGATCAGTTCGTTTCCACCACGGGTGCTCGACACGGTCCCCTGGATCTCCCCGTCGCCCGCGCCCTCCGTCGCTGGCAGATACACGGTAAACGCCGTGCCACACCTCGGGCCGGTTTCCACCGTCACGAAGCCATCGTGTTGGTGTAAAATGCCGCTCACGGTGGACAGGCCGAGCCCGGTCCCCTTGTCTTCGTCCTTCGTCGTAAAGAACGGCTCCCAGATGCGCGGGAGCACGTCGGGGGCGATTCCCGTGCCGGTGTCCCGGATCTCCACGGCGAGAAAGTTTCCGGTCCGGCCCCCCTCGATCCCGGCGGCCGCGGCCTCGTCCAGGGCGCGGTTTTCCGCGGTGATCGTCAGGTCGCCGCCCTGCGGCATGGCATCACGCGCGTTAACGCACAGGTTGAGAAACACCTGATGAATTTGGGTGGCATTCGCGAACACGGGCCACAGCTCACCCGGCAGCGTCGCCCGCACGCGGATCGACTTGGGAAAGGTCACCTCGGCCAGTTCGGCCAGTTCGCGCAGGACGTAACGGGTCTGGAGAATCTGCCGCTGACCGCTGGCGCCGCGGGCAAACGACAGGAGCTGCCGCACCAACGCCACGCTCCGCCCCACCCCTTTGTCCATCATTTCAAGGATGCGCCGACCGCCCGGGTCCTCGACCTGCGGGCGGAGGATCGTGCAGCCCATGACGAGCGGCGCGAGGGCGTTGTTGAAATCGTGCGCGATCCCCGCTGCGAGCATGCCGATATTTTCCATTCGCTGCGCCCGGAGCATCACCCCTTCCGCCGACTTCCGCTCGGTGATGTCGCGCGCCACGCTGCCCACGCTGACGACCCGGTCGCTGCTGTCGCGAATGGTGGTACCGCTGTCGAGCACCCATCGCACCGTGCCATCGGGTCGAACCACCCGGTATTCCTCGGCGAACCGGTCGGTCGTTCGAGCCAACAAGGTTTCATAGGCGGCGTGTACCCGCCCCCGGTCATCGGGATGAATCGCCTTGGCCCAAAGCCGCGGGTCTTCCAAAAACCGCACCGCCGGCAGTCCCCAGATTTTCTCCAGGGCGGGACTCACATAGACCACCCGCTCGGGATGCAGCGTGACGAACCGGAACGCCTCGTCACACTGATCGGCGAGATTCCGGAAGCGCACCTCGCTTTCCCGCAAGGCCGCCTGCGCGTCGGCCAGCCGCCGGTAGCGATTGAGCCGCGTGATCGTCTGCACGCGGGCCCGCAGTTCGGCGCGGTTGAACGGTTTCGTGATGAAATCGTCGGCGCCAGCCTCGATGCCGGCGAGCCGGGAGGATTCGTCGTCGAGCGCGGTGATCATGATGACCGGCACTTCGGACAGACGGGGGTGCGCGCGCAGCCGACGACACACTTCGTATCCGTCCATGCCCGGCATCATGACATCGAGCAGCACGAGGTCGGGCGGGTTTTCCGCGGCCAGTCGCAATGCCCCGGGGCCGTCGGGCGCTTCACTGAAGCGATAATTCCTCACCGCCAGCAACTCGATCAACGTGTCGCGGTTCGCCGCGTTGTCATCGACAATCAGGATAACCGGCGGCGACACGACGCGCGGGTCGGCGGCGGGCGGTCCCAGGGAAGTTGGCGCGGCGGGGTGCATCGTCAGCCCATCGTTCGGCGCGTCGCAGGCTGCCCGTCAGGCGCCAGGGGCCAGCGCACTTCCGTCCAAACCCCGGGGCCATCCGCGCAATTGCCCATTTGGCACGAGCCCCCGGCCTGCCACACGAGCGTGAATACACTGGCGAGTCCCAGTCCCATGCCGGGCACCTCGCCGGAAAAACATTTTTCACCCTGCGTGAACGGCCGGCCGATCTCGGCGAGTTGTTCAGAGCTCAGCGTCACGCCATTGTCGGTGAACGTTACGAGGAGTGCCTTGGTTTCCTCCACGCGCACCTCCACCGACACTCGCGGCGTGTGGCGCGGGTGGAATTTACGCGCATTTTCCAGCAGCTCAAACAACACCCACTCCAACACGTCCCGACTCCAGGGAATACCCTGGGCCCGGGCCTCGCCCGTCAACGCGACCTTCACGTCGGTGAGCGCCAGCGCCTCCGCCACACTCCGCACGAGGTCTCCGAAGCCGACGAGTTCAAACCGTCCCCCGCCGGGCAGGCGCTGGGAAAGTTCGGTGAAGCGCAGCACGCCTTCGACCGCGGTATTGAGCCGCTCGGCGCCCTGATGCGCCATCGCCGTCAGCCCGGCGATCTCCTCCGGGGAAAGTCCGCCCGAACCGGCCGCCAACAGTTCCAGCGGTCCGAGGACGCTATTGAGCGGCGTGCGCAGCTTGTGCGAAACCATCGTCTGGAACGATCGCTGGTCGCGCGCCAAGCCGAGCCGCTCGGTCACGTCGCGCAATCGCAGGAGCTGGCCCCCCGAGTCTTCGTGGACCGTAACGTCGATGAACAAGGCAGCCGCGCGGGCCGTCTCGGGCCGGACCAGCAGTCGCGACCCCACCGCCGCGAGCCCCGGCACGACCGGCCAGTCCTGCCACGATTCGCCCGGTTGACCAAGGTAAGTCCGGCGGGCCGTGGCCAGAAATTTTTCCCGTGGCCGGTTTGCCCGGGCCGGCGCGAGCCCCAGCCAGAGGCGCGCCTGCGCGTTGGAAAACAGAATTTCATCGGCGGCGTTGATGCGCACATATCCGTGGACCGCATGTTCGACGACCCAGTGAAGCTGGTCGCGTTCATCCGCCAGGCGGCGGTGACGGTTCAACCGGGTGATGGTGCGGACCCGCGCACACAGTTCCGCCGGATCAAACGGCTTGCTGATGAAATCATCCGCGCCCGCTTCGATTCCGGCCAGCCTCGACGGTCGGTCATCTAGGGCCGTGAGCAAAATGATCGGCACCTCGGCAAGGCGCGCATCGGCCCGCAACCGGCGGCAGACTTCGAGCCCATCCATCGCGGGCATCAGCACGTCGAGGAGAACCAGGTCCGGGGGATTTTCCGCGGCGAGGGCCAGCGCCTCAGCGCCGCTGGCCGCCTGCACCATCACGTAGTGCTCCGGCCCCAACAGCTCCGCGAGCGTGTCACGGTTGGCCGCCAAGTCGTCGACGAGAAGCAAGGTCGGAAGCAAGCTCATGGTCGGTTTGAAATTTCCGGCTGGCGCAGCCCCGCGGCGCCCCGCGGCAGACCGGGAATGCGCGACGGACCCGTCCCGCTCCGCACGCCGTGGCCGATGGTCGCGCGGTCTGGCGCGCTCATTTCCGCCCCTCCGCAGCCAAGAGACGTTTTGCCAATTCTGCCAGCGCCTTGAGGCTGACCGGTTTGCTCATGTATTCGGTCGCACCCGCCGCGATACATCGCTCGCGGTCACCCGGCATCGCCAGGGCGGTCAGCGCGACAATCGGCGTCGACGCGAGCGCCGGGGTCGCGCGAATTTCCCGGATCGCCGTCAGCCCGTCCATGACCGGCATCTGGATATCCATGAGAATCAAAGCGGGCTGCAACTCCCGGGCGAGCTTGACCGCCATGAGGCCGTTCGCGGCATAACGCAGCGCGTAGCCCCGGTCCTCCAGATACCCACCGAGCACTTCAATATTCGCCTCGTTGTCCTCTGCCAGCAGAATGACCGGGCGGGTGTCCCGGGCAGCTTCGCCGAACGGGGAAACCGAGAGCCCCTCCGCCCCGGATTGGCGTTGAAAACACTTGGCGAGTTGCGCTCGCGTGACCGGCTTCGTGAGGTGGGCCAGCGCGCCGAGCGCCCGCGATTTCTGCGGCTCATCCACGAACGAAACGACCAGGACCGGAATATCCCGCGTGGCCGAATGTTCCTTCAACTTGGCGAGCACCACCCAGCCGCTCTCCCCCGGCAGCATGATGTCCAACAGGATCACGTCCGGCTGTTCGCGCAGGGCCGCCTCAATCACGCCCTCGCCGCGCAGATGGACCATACTGGTGAGCCCGAGCTCGGCCAGGAGGTTGGCCAACATCGCCCCCGAAACCGGATCGTCCTCGATGATCAAGGCCCGGCGGTAGTTCCTCCCTGCCCCGCTGTTGTCAGCGACCGCCACGCTCGGCGCCGCGGAGACCGCAACGGCGGCACGGGGCAGGGTCACGGTAAAACGGCTGCCTTTATCCGGATCACTTTCGAGCGTTACGCCCCCGCCGTGCAGTTCCACCAGCTTGGCCACGAGCGCCAGGCCCAGCCCGGTGCCTTCCTGCGCGCGGCTCAGGCCCGAATCGATCTGCGTGAACGCGTGAAATAATTTGGCCGCATCGGCCGGAGCGATCCCGATGCCCGTATCCCAAACCGTAAAGCGCACCACCTCTTCGTCCTCGGGGACCGCAACCGTCAGTCCGATGTGACCGCCTTCGGGCGTAAATTTCACGGCGTTCGTGAGGAGATTGACCAGCACCTGCTTCAGACGCTTCGGATCGGCCAGAAACGTGGACCCGCTGCCGTCGTGCGCGAACCCGACCCCGATCTTCTTTTGCATCGCCTGCGTGCGCACGAAAACCAGACAGCTCTGACAAAACTCCTCGACGTTGATCGACTCGAGGTTCAGCTCCAATTTTCCCGCCTCGATTTTCGAGAGGTCGAGGATGTCGTTGATGAGCACGAGCAGATGCTGACCGCTCGTGGCAATGGTGGTGACCGACTTGATTTGGCGCGGTGTGAGCGCGGCGGAGACCTGTTCCAGCAGCGATTCGCTCAAACCGAGGATGGCATTCAGGGGCGTGCGCAATTCGTGGCTCATGTTGGCGAGGAATTCGTCCTTGAGCCGCGACGCCTGGGCGAGGTCTGCGTTCGCCTGGTTCAGTTCGGTCAGGGCCTGGCGCAGATTTTCTTCGGCGCGTTGACGCTCGGTGACGTCACGGGCGGCCGCAAACACGCCCTGCAACCGTCGTTCCCGGTCGTAAAACGTGGTCGCGTTGTAGGACACCAGCGTTTCTTTCCCGTCGCGCGCCCGGGCGGTCAGCTCGTAGTTCGTCACCTTTTTTTCGCTCAACACGAGCTTGATACTGGTCTCGGCCCGTTCGGGATCGGTGAACGAATTCTTGAACGGCGCGCCGATCAGCTCGTCCCGCGTGCTGCCGGTGAGCGCCTCCATCTGCTTGTTGACATCCGTGATGATGCCCGACGGATCGGTGGTCATCAGCGCGTCGATATTCGATTCAAACAGCGAGCGCGTGTAAAATTGCTGGTCGCGCAGGCGCTGCGCCAACTGTTCCTGTTCGCCCTCAATCCGCTTCCGTGCGGTGTTGTCGGTGCCGATCAGCAGATAGCCGATGATCGCATCCTGCACGTCGCGCAGTGCGGTTACCGACACGACCGCTGGGAACCGGCTGCCATCTTTACGGATATAGGTGAGCTCATAGATGTCCTCGATGCCCCGCGAGGCTTTGAACACCAACGCCTCGAACCCGGGCAAAATCGGCGTCCCGAGCTCCGCACTCAGCGCCTGCGCACGCGCGATCACCTCCAGCGGATCGGAAATGTCCGCCGGCGTAATGGTATTGATCATTTCCCCCGCGGCATAGCCCAACATCCGTTCGGCCCCGACGTTGAAGATTTGAATGACGCCCCGGGCATCAGTCGCGATGCTGGAAAAATTGGCGCTGTTGAAAATGGCCCGCTGCAGGGCGCCCGCCTTGAAGAGCGTGTCTTCGGCCCGCTTGCGGGCCGTGATGTCCCGCAGCACTCCGGTGAAGTAACGGGCGCCGCCGACCTGCAGCTCGCTGACCGTGATTTCCAGCGGAAACGTGCGGCCGTCCTTGCGCCGCCCCACCACTTCGCGCGCGAGGCCCGCAGCCCTCGCCTCATCGCTTGCCCGGTAGTATTCGATCGAGCCATTGCGCTGATCGCGATCCAGCTCGGGGATCAGCTCCCGGAAGTTTTCGCCGATGAGGCCGGCGGACGCATACCCAAACATCCGCTCGGCCGCCACGTTGGCCCGTTCGATGACGCCGCCGCTGGCGTGCAACGTGATGATGCCGTCGGCCACCGTATCGAGAATAACCTGAATCAGCGCGGCACTGTCCCGACCGGCCGCCTCCGCCTCCTGCTCGGCCGTGACGTCGCGGAAGACGAGCACCGCCCCAATCGTCCGTCCCTCGCGATCCCGAATCGGCGCGCAACTGTCGGAGATCGCGCACTCCCGGCCGTCCCGGGCGACCAGCACCGTCTGACGGGCCAGCCCCTGGACCAGGCCACGATCCAACGCAGCGCTGACCGGGACTGCCACCGCCTGTCGCGTATCCCGGTTGATGATTTGAAAAAAATTTTCCACCGGAGAACCCAGCGCTTCCGCGAGCGTCCAGCCCGTGAGTTTTTCCGCAATGGGATTCAGGAGGGTCACGCGGCCTGTCGCATCGGTGGCGATCATGCCGTCGCCGATCGAGCGCAGGGTCACCGAAAGTTTTTCTTCGCTGGCCTCCAGCCGCTCATTCGCCTGCTGCAGTTCGTGGTTCGCTCCATTTTGGATCTCCAGAAGATTTTTCGTTCCCCGCAGGGTTTCCTCGTGCACGCGGTGCTCGGCTTCACGATTGAGCGAAAACGCGAACGACAGCGCCAGCAGCAGCACGAAAAGACTGCCGACCGCCATGATCGCAAAAAGCCGGCGCATGTCGGCTTGGAACTGGGCTTCGTGCCCCGCCTGGGCCGTCTCCTCGATTGCCCTGAAGGCGTTCATCTCCCCCCGAATCGAATTCATCAGCCGTTTCCCCTCCCCCGCACCGATCCTTCCGAGCATCGCCGCCGTATCCGGCACACGGCGCAGCGCAATTACCTGCGCCATTTCGGCCATTTTTTCATCGAGCGTCGGGCCCATCGCGTCCAAGTGCTGCCGCGCGGCGGGGATGGTCGTCAATTGCCGCAGTTCTTCCCACTGGCGGGGGATGGTTCCGTGCACCGCCAAGTAGGGCTCCAAAAACTTCTCGTCGCCGGTGAGCGCGTAGCCCCGCTGGCCGGTTTCCGCATCCCGCAACGCGGACAGCAGATCACTCGCTCGGTCGAGGACGAACGTGGTGTGGGCCCGCGACTCGGCCGCCTGTGCAATTTCTCCGAACGTCCAAAACGAGACCGCCACCGCCAGCGCCACACAGAGCGCGGCACCGGTGAGCAGGGCCCTCAACTTGCGCGTGGCGTTCACCGGCCCCGACCTTCCTCTCCCACCACCTGCAGCACGATTTTTCCGCGCGTATGACCGGCTGCACTCAACTCCTGTCCGCGAACCGCGGCCGAAAGCGGCAGGACCGTTTCCACGATGGCCTTGAGTTTGCCCGCATCGACCAGCGTGGCGATCTCGGCCAGCTGCGCAGCGTTCGGCTGCGTAAACACAAACGCGAACCGCCCGCCGTGCGCCACCGCGGCCTCGGCTGACGGTGGACTCACGATCGACACCAAAATGCCGCCGCGTTTCAGGACCGGCCACGAACGGGTCTGGATGTCCCCGCCCATCGTGTCGAACACCACGTCCACCGGCCCCACCACGGTCTCAAACCGTTCACGTTCGTGGTCGACCACCTCGTCGGCGCCGAGCGCGCGGACGAGCTCATGGTTTCTCGCGGATGCTGTTCCGATGACGTAGGCCCCTCTGCCCTTGGCCAGTTGGACGGCCAGACTCCCCACCCCGCCGGCGGCCGCATGAATCAGCGCGCGTTGACCGGCGCTCAGTGCCGCTGCGTCGAACAGCGACTGCCACACTGTCAAACCAGCCAAAGGCAACGCAGCGGCGTGCACGTGGTCGACAGATTTCGGTTTCAACGCCAGCTCGGTTTCCCGAACGGCGATGAACTCCGCGTAAGCCCCGTCCCGGTCGATGTCGGGCCGGCTGAAAACCTCGTCCCCGACCTTGAATCGCGTGACGCCCGCGCCCAGGGCCGCAACGACTCCCGAGACATCCCAGCCGAGCACCAACGGCAACGTATGATGAAGGATTCCCTTGAGGTGCCCCTCGCGAATTTTCCAGTCCACGGGATTGATCCCGGCTGCGTGCACGCGGACGAGCACGTCGCCGGGCGCCGGGTGGGGCCGCGGTGCGTCCTCGTAGGCCAGCACACTGGGCCCGCCGTAGCAGTAGATAGACACCGCCTTCATCGTTTTCACGCGTCGACCTTCGGTTGGGTTGCATAGAACTCCCGGGCTTTTCCGAGCAACTGGGATTCAGTCAGATGGTGCGCGTCGACGACCCGCGCGCCGACGATCCGCCGAGCCAGCTCCGGTTGATGCGTGGCCACCCACGCGATGAACTGATTCATCGCGTTGCCGGAGCCCGTGCCCGTGCCAAAAACAAGGATCTTGCCGGGGGCCGCCAATGCCTTGGCCACCGGACCGAAGAAGCGGTTGGGCTCCGGTTTTTCCTTGCCGCGGGAAAAATCCTGCGAGTTGGGCGCGTCGCGAAAATCGTCGCCGGGTTCCTGGGGTAAAATCACCGCGGGAGCGCCCCCGACCAGCTCGGTCCGGAAAATGCGGGCCGAATGATGGTCGATCACGAGCAGCCAATGCCCTTCGTGTTCGACCGTCGGAGCGGCCAAATCCGACCGCTCAAGAAAATGCCGCAAGGCCATCAGTTCCTCGACGGAAGCGACGTCCTTCGTGCAGACCGGGTGGAGCACCAGGGTCTGTCCGTGGCGCGTCACCTTGAAGTTACCGTTCGCCTCCTCGTCGACGCGTCCGATCAGGCGAAAGAGCGCATGGACGTCGCGCCACGCCAAATTGTGGGAGACGGGATGTTGGAAAATCGTTTCGTAGGTGCGCAGGTGCGAACCGGTGAGCGGTGCGGTCGAATTCATATTTTTTGAGCCCGGAATGGCGATCCGGCGGAAGGATCGCCGTGGTTAACGAGGGGCGGCCCTCCGTGGCGGCAAGATGCGCTTAAACGGTGTTTCGAACTATGGGGTCTAACCCTAGCCTTCGTGTCTTCGGAAAATTCAGCGCACCCCTGATTTGGCGGTGGAGCAGTCAGACACGGGAATCGTTTTTGCCCATCCGCGGCCGGCGCCGACTTGAACACGCCTTGTCGCCGAAGCTGGCATCGACGAGCAGCGCGACGATCTTGCCTGCGCTTTCGCCGACGGACGCACCACGCGTTCCTCCCGCGCATTCCGCTAAACGCCACTGAAACGTGTCCGTCTCCGGCTGTAGCGGTGAAACCATCGCACTGAGCCGCCTCAATTTCCTCCCGGCCTGAGGCTAGTCCCCATTCCCTCGTGCCCGACGGGCGAGCCCAGGCGGGAAACCCCCTCGTATCGTGCCGCAGCCGCTCGGCGTAGCGTCGGGCCGGCCACCACCCACCGAACCAATCCCTGACGGCCTTTCCTCGCTTCCACTCCACCGCTTCGACGCCAGCCTTTCGCAGGCTCTCGCCCGACAATCGCCAGGCGCGAAAAGTCTTCTGCGAACTCGCGGATCGCCTCCTCGTGACGGCGCACTCCACCGCCGAAGCCTGCTTCGCGCCGTGGAATCGGACCACCTTGGCCGAGCGTGCGGTCATCGCGGCGCAAACCGCCGCCGACCTTCGCGCGCGCCCCGTGACGATCTGGACCGTCGCAGAGCTACCGCTCAACCACCCCCAGCTGTGCGGCTACGAGCGGATCCGTTCCCGCCTCAGCCTCCACGGGCCGGCCAAATAATTCGGCCTGCGGTGTCCGGGGCCCAACCGCCGCGACCGATGCGAACAAAATCCCCCTCTTCGTTTATCGGATCCGCCAAGGCGAGAACGCGTGGTCACTCTCCGGTCAGCACACCGGGGCACCGATAGTCCACTCACCGCCCACGGTGAAGCGACGGCGCGCACCCTGGGCGCACGCCTGCGCCGCAGTCCGTGTGCCCATGTGCTGGTCAGTCCGCTCGCACGTGCCCGACGCACCTGCGTGCTGGACGGCCTGAACCCTTCGGCCAAACAAAACTCCGAACTCGCCGTGTGGGACGGCGGCGACGACGCAGGCGAACGTTCCGCCGATATTCTGCGCACGCGACCGCACTGGGATCTTTGTAAAGACCGCTGTCCCGGTGGCGAGAGTCCCGACCCGATTTCGCACCGGGCCGATCGCCTCATCGCGCAATCCTGCACGTCCACCCCTGCCCCCACGGCCGCGCTGACTAGGGCAGCAACCCCGCTGCCAGCGGACCGCTGGCCAACCGCGCGGTGAGATAAGTCTGCTGCGGCCCCTCGGCCGCCGGGGAACAGGTCAGGGTGACCCAAAACGTGTTGCCCGGTGCACCCATCCCACCTGCGTGACCTTTGTGCCGACCGGTCACGTGGATCAGCGGATTGTCCGTTTGCACGTTCAGCAACCACGGCTGATTGCAGGCTACCCGCATCGTGAACCGTCGGCTCTCGCCGGGGTCGAGCCGCACCGCGGCCGGGCCATCGACCTGCGCCACCACCGGGACATCGACGCCGACATCAACGCGCCGTGACCCCTCCGCCCATAACAAAATCGGTGTGACGATCACACCGACCACGAAAAATTTTCCGGTCATACACCGCAGGTCACGCCTCTTCGGGGAATACTCAACGCAAGTCCGACGATTTCGGCGCAGTCACCTCGTCGCTGAAGAATGTCCGGCGCAACCCGCGCACCGTTTCCGTCGCGCCCAACCGCAACTCGACGGTCTCGCCCGCGGTCCCGATCGCCACCACGGCCACAAGCTGAGCCGCCACCGCGTCCGCAATTTTTTCGGTGTAGCGAACCGTGTAACGCCCGGGCGGCAGCAACAGTTTGAACTCTCCGCCCCCCGCCATCGCTTCAAACACCTGCCCTCGGTCTTCGGTCGCACTCACCGCGCCCGTCGGCCGCTCCACTTCCGTGCCGCGCCTGATCTCGATCAGCCCGTGCAGCAGCGCCATTCGCTCCGCCGTCAGATCCAGCTCGCGCACTTTTCCCGCTTCGAGCTGCACTGTGAGCGGCCAACCCGCCTGCGCCAGATACGCCGCCGGCACACTCCACGTCAGCGGATAATTGCCCGGGCGCCGCCCCGGTAGGGTAAATCGTCAGTCCCGCTCGGCCGTCGATCTCGAACCGCACTCCGGGCACCGCCGCGCTTCCTCCGGATTCACGCACGCCACCGGTCAAGGCCCCGCGCGTCGGTCGCCACGGCATCCGCGCTTTGAAGTTCACGCGGGCGGCAAGCCAAAATCCCGTGCGCTCGTTGTCGTGCGAAATCTCCGTCGCCAGCACCACCCGCACCGTCACCGGCACTTCCAGCACCAAAATGTCCGCAGCCGGGCCGTCGCCGCGCCAAAACGATACGCATCGATTCCCGCCTCTCCCCGCCACCGCGGCCACGGCCTCCACGTCACCGCCCCACGGCCATAGGCGCCCGGCTGACGATAGCCGGCATTTTGCGCGCCGCCGGTGTGCCAGGTCTTCCGCCACTCGGCGGACATCGCGAGTTCGTCGGTGACTTGCCCTCCCATCGTCGCCGCCACCTCCGCAAAATCGGCCCGCTCGCTCCGGTTTTCTTCTGTGCCGGTCGCCGCTGTGCCCGCGAAGAAGATTCGTCCATCCCGCACCGATCTCGACCAGTCCCCAGAAATCGCTCTTTCCCGAAACACGTCGTCCGCCAAAGGCGGTGCCCCGCTGTCGCGCGCGCGCTCCGTCGACGACAGTGTCAGCAGCGTGCGACTCTCCATCACGGTGAAACCATAGCCTGCGCTCCACGTGTTCACTGCCGCCCCCGTGCGCGTGATCAACTCAACGAACTCCGGCGCCGTCGGCGTCAACCCGGCCTCCGTCTCCGTCTGGCGATAGCTGCGCAACAACCCCGCTGCGTGCGAGTCGCTCCAATGCAGGTGAATATTCCCGGACTCCCCCACGGCGCGGATCATCGCTGCATCGCGCAACTCTGCACTCCGTCCGCCGAGGAAAAATCCCGCCGGAGCGGCCTGCACAAATCCCGCCGCGGTGGTGCGCTCGTCCGGCGTGCGATAGTCCAACCGTTGCTCCACCCCCAAGCGCGCCGTTCGGGTCTCGGCGTCTTTCGCCACGGCGAGTTGGCTCGAGCCCGTCACCTCGCGCCAGTGCCACGTCGTCTGCGCAAATCCCCCGAAGCGCTTTTGCTCGTTCCTCAGCCCGGTTTGATTGCGCTGCGCCAGCACCCCGGCTTGCCAGCCGACTCGGTCCGGATCGGTTTGCTCCGCGTGCAAGCCCGCGTGCTCACGACTGAAATCGCCGAACGCTTCGCGGGCGCTGAGCGTCGTCACCGTCAGCCCGGTGGCGTTCGACCATGCGAACGTGCCGCCGCGTCCCTGGATCGAGCTTTCCAAAAAACCGAACGACGGTGGCGCCACCCGTCCTCCCGTCGCGCGCCACGTCTTCCCGCCCACCTCCGCGGTCAAAAAGTCCCGCGTCGCCAATCCAAGATGCGATCCCCCGGGCGCCGCCGTGCCATCGGTGCCGTAAGCCACGAAGTTCACCGCCGGAAACACTTCGCCTTCCAGGCGCATCCGCCCCGCCATTCCGCGATGGTCCGGCGCCACGACGCCCCCGGCCAACACTTCCGCGGACCACTCCGCAAACAGCGGCCCGGTGCCCGCCTCGCGCGGCACAAACTCCGCGGTGAACCCCACGGTTTCCCGCCGCTGGAGACGACCTTTGCCCGACTCCACGTTGAGAAAAAGCGGCACGGTCACCAAGCGGTCCGGCGCTGTCTCCAACCGCGCCGTCAGCGTAATCTCGTCCGTCTCACCGGGGGCCAACGTGACGTATTCCGGCGTCACCGCGAGCACGGCTCCGGTGGTCGGCGTGGCCGCGGCCCGCAGATGGAGGAGCACGTTTCCACTGTTCGCAATTTGCCACGTCCGGTGCACCGCTTCCTCCCCCCGCAGCGTGGCCGGACCACTGTCCTCATCGATCAGGAGGAGTTTCGGGTTCGCCCGCACCCGGATCGCCGCCTCGAAGGGCCAGCGTTGCGTGCCGTCGATCACATTACCCCGCACCGTGAATACCCCGGCCACCGCGCCGAAGGGAATATACACGTAAAGCACGTGCACGTGCACGCGCCCGCCCGCAGTGAACCCCTCCAGCTCCGGCGTCACGCGCGCCCCACTGGGCAGGACTAACGCGAGCCGCACCGGCCGCTCACGCCCCCCGAGATCGACGGTGAGGCGCAGCGGTTGAAAGCTGCGCGCGTCGGCAGCCCCGGCGGTGAAACCCGCCACCACCGGCCGGGCAGCCAAACGCACTGCCGCGCAGAGCAGCAGTGCGGTCAGCCACTTCGCCGCAACAACGCGTCGCTCAGAAGGTGAGCCGCGCTTTGCCAACGACGAGATCCTGGGCTCCATAATCGATGACCGCGAGCACACTGCTGCGGCCGACGCCTGCCACGGAGGCCGGAACGTCAACAGCAATGGCCTGAGTCGCACCCGGCAGCAGGCGGAACGCCCTGAGCGGAATCTTCGTCGTCTCGCCCCCGGAAAGCGGGGTGATGCTGACGGAGGCGCTCGTGGCGAGCCGCATGTAGGGCGACGGATTGCGCACCGTCACGCCCAGACCCGTGTTGGTCTGCTTGATACCGGTGATCGCGATGTCATCCGGGAGCGGCTTCGCTTCGGGCGCGCTGTCGGCGAAGAGCAAGACCCCGATCCGCTCGACGATGCGCATCTGCGAGCCACGTCCTTCGGCCTTGAGCGCGGTCGGGGCGAGCCGGGCCGATTGCACGAACACGGCCGCCCAGTAGGACCCAGGCACAGAGGGCTCGTTGCCCGCATCAACGACGACCGTCACTTCCTGGGCGGCTCCGGCGGCCAGGGCGAAACTCGCCGGAGCGAGAGTCACGCGTCGACCCAAGGCACGCGGATGCACCTGATTGTTGAAATCGGGTTCACCGTTCGTGATCTGCCAGTCTTCGGCATAGACGGTGACCGGGGTCGCTTCGGTCCCGGAGTTGGTGACCTTGAGTTTGAGCACCCGTTTCTCGCCCGCGGCGAGATCGGTGATAAGTTCGGCTTTGTCGACGCCGATGGTGACGCCCGCGAAGGCGCAGAAAGGCGCGGCCACCAAGGCGAGCGCGAAGATAAATGGCGGAGTTTTCATGATGGGAACGGATTTTCTAGTGCAAATTGAATTCTAGGTTTACGGCATACAGGCCGGCGGGATCATCGGTCGTGGCCTGGAAAATAACATCGAAGGCATACTCCACGTAGCCGTGGGTATTGCCGCCGCGGGCGATTTCGACCGACGCAACCGACGGCACGAAAATCGCGCCGCCGTCAGCATTGCGGAGCTGCAGGTCGGACACTGATTTCATGTCGCCGGCCACGGATTGGTTGACGAAGTAGGCCCGCACCGCGCGCAGACCGAGCCGCCAACTGTTGCTGCTTTTGACCTGGAGGACCAAACCGCGCGGGATCGTGACTTCGGCCTTTCCGCTCGTCGGATCAAACGCAGTAGCCGGCACGGAAATCGTCACGACGGTCGTGACGAGTTGCAGCGCCTGGCTGGCCCGCAGTTCGGGTTGGAAAACCAGAACGACCGCCCAGGCACCCGCGTGTCGGGCGCGACCGACGAAGCGACGGAGCAAGCGCAACGGGAGCCTTACTGTGCCACGAGCGTGTAGGTCAGCGTGAGCAAGTAGGCGCCGGGCGGATCGAGCGCCAAATCGCTCTTCATTTGGTAATCCACCGGAATCACGTTGCCCGCTTTGCCGTAGCCACCGCGACCGCCGGTCGAGACGGTTTGCTCGACCACGCCTGAAAAAGGCGCGTAGGCCGCCGCGCCGGTGCGGATCGCCAGTGCGCTGGAGGGCTTGACCGGATCGACTGCGGTACCCACCGGCGTAAAACTGAAGGAGGCGTTGCCGGCGCGCGCCGAGAGGCGCCACGCCCGATTCGCCGAGACGCTGAACGTAGTCGCCTTCACCACTTCCTTGGTGGCGAGACCGGTGGTGATGTCATAGTCCCCTGCCGCGAACGCAAACGTGACACTTGTTGCATCCACCGTGAGGCTGAGCATCTCGGCCACGGAGGCGGTGATGGTGACTTGTTTGGTCTGCGCCGAAAGCAGTGGCGGACTGAGCAGGGCAGAAACCGCCAGGTAAACGAACAGGTTTTTGTTTTTCATAGACGAGGGCCCGACCTTACGCCCCGGCACCGAGAGGCGATATGGGGCATTGACCTCCTCACGCGGCCGACTCCTGCGCCGAGTGGTCGCCTCCTTCCCTCTCCCGCAGCAGCTCCGCCCAATCCCCGCCATCGTCGCAGTGCTGCCGATACCGTTCGATGAGCTGCGGCCTTTCGAGCACGACCGACGCCACCCCGGGGTCGACCGGCAAAGCCTCCGCCTCACCTCCTGTCCCGATGCGCAGGCGGGCGGTGGGGCCGGCAGTCCGTTTCGTGCGCGGTCCGGGAGCCGGCGATGCCGGGTTATACCCCATGGGAGACACCGGGCATCCGCGCTACTATCTCGGGGTGGGTTGCGACCGCTCCGGAGGACCCCGCCAGTAAACGATCAGGATGATTGATGCTCCTTAATTTTCAAAAGATCGATGTTCGCGAACCGGCAGACTCAAGCCACGAGGCCGGCCCTGTAACCAATTTACCCTGCGACGACGAAACGTGGGCCCTGCGCTCCGTGGCGGCTCATCCCGGCTCTCGGCCCACCGGTCGTTCCGTGCTGGGCGTGGTGCCGGCGCGCGCTTCACCGGAGCGCGCCCGCGGTGGCCCGGTTTTCGCTCAGTCGCTCCCCCCTCCCTCGCTTTCGCCCTCCATGCAAAACAACGTCCTTCCGCAACTGCTTTTAGTTTCGAGCCCGGTCCCCCGGGGCTCCGTCACCCGTGCGATGGTGCAAGCCCGCACGCGCGAACTGGCTGCACACGCCGGCCGCATTTCTCCCTACGTCGAACAAGCCGACTACGAACGAGCGAAGCGGGAATTGACCGGCGAGACGGATATCGACCGCCAACTCGCTGTTCTCGACGCGCCTCACCCCGCCTCTTCCGCCCGGCCGGACGCCAAACGCGCAACCGAGTTCGCACACGCCCTGGTCCAATGAGCAAAAACCCTACGGGCGCTCCCCGGCCCCCGCCGCCTTCCGCCGGTCTCGCCGCGCTGACCGATCTCGCGCTCGATCTGCGTTGGGCGTGGAACCACCGCTCCGATGAACTGTGGCGCCGTCTCGACCTCCCGCTGTGGGAGCAGACGTCGCATCCGTGCGCCGTCCTGAAGAATACCTCGCCCGCCAAACTCGCCGCGGCGCTCGCCGATCCGAGTTTCTGCGCGTTGATCGACCAGCTCGTTCAGGCGAAACGCGCATGCGAATCGGCGCCCGCGTGGTTTCAGCGCACCTACCCCGCCGCACCGCTGACGTGCGTAGCCTACTTCTGTATGGAGTTCATGTTGAGCGAAGCGCTGCCGATTTACTCCGGCGGCCTCGGCAATGTCGCGGGCGACCAGCTCAAGGCCGCGAGCGATCTCGGCGTGCCGGTGATCGGGGTGGGCCTCCTCTATCGGCACGGATATTTCCACCAGGTCATCGACGCAGACGGTGCTCAGCAGGCACTCTTCCCCTCCAACGATCCGGCCAACTTGCCCGTCACCCCGGTCCGCCGCGTAAACGGCGAATGCTTGCGGTTGGAGATCGCACTGCCCCACGGCACGCTTTGGTTGCGCATCTGGCAGGCCCAGGTCGGGCGGACGAAGCTCTACCTCTTGGACTCAAACGATCCCGCCAACGCGCCCGAGCACCAGCTCATCACCGGTGAGCTCTATGGCGGCGGACCCGAGATGCGTCTCCGTCAGGATATGGTGCTCGGCCTCGGTGGTTGCCGAATGCTGGCGGCGCTCGGACTCAAGCCCGACGTCTATCATCTTAATGAGGGCCACACGGCCCTTGTCGTATTGGAACGTGCGCGCGCCTTCATGAGGGAAAGCCGCCAGCCTTTCGCCGTCGCCCTCGCCGCCACGCGCGTCGGCCATATTTTCACAACTCACACCGCCGTGGCCGCCGGCTTCGACCGCTTCGCTCCATCCCTCGTCGAACACTATCTCGGCCGTTACGCGCACGAAGAACTCGGGCTTTCGCTTCGCGACCTGCTCGCGCTCGGCCGCCAGAATCCCGACGACGCCGGGGAGCCGTTCAATCTCGCCTACCTCGCCGTGCGCGGCAGCGGCGCGGTCAACGGCGTCAGCCGTCTCCACGGCCGCGTGAGTCGGCATCTCTTTTCTCCGCTGTTCCCGCGGTGGCCGGAGAACGAGGTGCCCGTCGGACACGTGACCAACGGCGTGCACATGCCCACCTGGGATTCCGCCGCCGCCGATCAACTCTGGACCGACGCCTGCGGCAAAGGCCGCTGGCTGGGCCTCTCGACCACGCTCGTGGCCGACCTCCGTCGGGTGCCCGACGAAACGCTCTGGACGCTGCGCAACACGAGCCGCGCAGCCCTCGTCGACTATACCCGTGACCGCATCGGGCGCCAGATGACCGTCGCCGGCGCCACACCGGAGGCCATCGCCCGTAACCAAGCCCGTCTGAATCCCAGCGTGTTGACCCTCGGCTTCGCGCGCCGCTTCGCGACCTACAAACGCCCGAACCTTCTGCTCCACGATCCCGCGCGTTTGATCCGTCTGCTGAGCCATCCGCAACACCCCGCCCAACTCATCTTCGCCGGTAAAGCCCACCCCGCCGACCGCGCCGGTCAGGCGTTGATCCAGGAATGGATGCACTTCATCGGCCGCCATGAGACGAATCCTCCGGTGGTTTTCCTCGCCGACTACGACATGCTCCTCGCCGAGCACCTCGTGCAGGGCGTGGACGTATGGATCAACACTCCGCAACGCCCGTGGGAAGCCAGCGGCACCAGCGGCATGAAGGTGCTCGTCAACGGCGGACTCAATCTGTCCGAGTTGGACGGCTGGTGGGCCGAAGCCTACCTGCCCGACATCGGTTGGTCGCTCGGCGACGGGCAGGAACGCGGCGACGATCCCGCATGGGACCGCGCCGAAGCCGAAGCACTCTACTTACGCCTCGAACAAGAGGTCATTCCCGAGTTCTACGCGCGCAACGCCGCCGGTCTGCCGACCGCGTGGTTGGCTCGCGTGCGCGAAAGCATGGCCCGCCTCACGCCCAAATTTTCCGCCAGCCGCACCGTGCGCGAATACACCGAAAAACACTACCTCCCCGCCGCGCTCGCGCTGCGTGCCCGCACCGCCGGCCGCGGCGCCACGGCGGAGCAACGCGTGGACCGCGTAAATAAGCTCATGACCCGCTGGTCCGAGCTTCGCTTCGGGACCGTCACCGTTACGTCCGACGCCACCTCCCACCGCTTCGACGTCACGCTCCACTGCGACGCGGCCAGCATCGAGGCACTGCGCGTCGAACTCTATGCCGAGGGCGCGAACGGCGGCGCGGCCTGGCCTTGCACGCTGGTGCCCGAAACTCCCGTCGCTGACGAATCGGGCTGGCACACCTACCGCGCAAACGTGCCTGCCGACCGTCCAAGTTCCGACTACACCGCCCGTGTCGTATCGAACATCCCGGGACTCCGCGTCCCGCTGGAAGCATCCGCGATTCTCTGGAAAAAGTAGGCACCCGGAGGCCAGCGTCAGCAGGGCGGTCGTGTTCCACCGCTTGCGCGTCCCCGTTCGGTGGCCCAACCTGCCGGGCCGATTGGACCGCGGGTCGGACCGCACGCGCTTCCGGGTGCCGTGCGCCACAGAAGTTCCCCCGCCGCCCCCCGACCGGTTGCTCCGCGGTCCGCCGGACGAGGTTCGCCGCCTTACCTCGAACGACGTTTCGTCAATCACTCTCCAACGCAGCGTCTTTGGCGGCCTGGAGGATCTGTTGATGCTCGGCCCGCTTCACGCCTTCTTCCACCAGTTGGGCACTCGTGTTTTGGCCCTCACCGTCCTCCTCGTCATCACCGACCTCGGGCGTCGGAAGTCCGGTTGCTGTCGTCGTTGGTATCCAGTCCGCAGACTCGGTCGCCGGATCCATTTCGTCCGGGGCCCCGACCGGTCCGGTGACCGCCCCAGGAGTCGGTTCACCCGGCGCAGGCTCGCTGTCGGACCGGTTCTTTTTCGCCGCTGGCTTGGATGCAGGAGTTTTCATGGGTTAACGCCCTCCTTGACTGTCTCCCTAATGCGGCCGAACGGAAGTTTTCGCAACTCCGTTTTCCGCGGTGCACTGGATGTCCGCCTTGGTCAGGATCACGCACACGGTCGATTCCTCGTAACTGATCCGGGTGATGCGGTTGGTTGAAATCAGGACTGCTTTTCCGGCCAACCAATGGCCGGTCTCCACGACCAGGTCGCGGATGGTCCAGCTCTTTTCGTCGAACAGGAAGCCGCTGACGGATCCCAGCGCGCCGTCGGTCGCGACGATTTGGTAGCCCGCGATCGCCTTGGTGCTGCGCAGATGGAGATCATCGCGCTGGTTGTGGCCGTGGTGGGGCCGGAATTCCGGGCTCGCCGGGGGCGCGATAGCCGGCGAGCCGGCAACGCCAGTCATGCCGCCCGCCTCCCAGTAGGGCATCTGACCGTAATAGCGGTAATATTCCTCTTCGTGCTGCCGCGAAACCGGCCGGTGGGTCTCAATTGACGGGCTCCGCTCGATCTGGGCGCGCGTCAGATTAACGGCCAGCCTTTTTTCGGCCGGCTCAAGTCGCCCCAGAGCGTGGGGCGCCAACAACACCAATCGCCCGGTCAGCCAGGAACCCGTATCGGCGACCACGTACCGGACAGCCCATGACTGGTCATCAAAGTAAAAGTCCTGGACATGGCCGATGTCACCATCCGACGCGGCGAGCTTAGCCCCGTAAATTTCCTGAGTGTTTTTGAGCATAAAGTGTCCTGGGGGATTCGGCCGTCAGGGCCGATCGGCGGAGCAACAATTCTCCGGATTCGGCCGCCTACCAATGTGCCCGGGATGACTTCACCGGACTATGGGGTATTACCCGGTGCCCGGCTGGGTTTGGCGAGAAGCGCACCGGAAGGGCTCCCGGCGGGCGAAATCTCTCCGCCTTCATTTTCCCACCGGTCGATGGCGCGCACCTTCAAGGCGGGCGCATCGCCGAGCCCGGGCTCGCCCTCGTCGGCAAACGCGTTGCCCGCCGCAACGTTCCACCGCACGAGCACCGGCCGGTCAGCCCGCTCATGCTCGTAGCCCAGGACGCCGAGGGACGCCGGCCCAAGGAGAAAGTGTTGGGCCTCGATCACCGGCAGTCCGATCCACCGCGCGCCGAGCACGCGCCCGAAGTGTCCATGGGTAAACAGCGCGACGTTCCCGATCATGGTGCGGATCCGCGCCAGCATCCGATCGGCCCGGGCCGCAACCCCGGCCGGGGTCTCGCCCTGCGGGCAGCCATCGCGAAAGAGATTCCACCCGGGCCTTGCCGAAAGAATCTCCACCGAGCGTCGCGCCTCATAGTCGCCATAGTTCCATTCCGCCAAGTCCGGGTCGACTTCGGCGGCTGCGCCCAGTCCGGCGAGTTCGCACGTTCGTCGCGCCCGCACCCGCGGACTCGTGAGGACGTGGGCCAGCGAAAGCTCCCTCAGCCGCGCGCCTAATTTCCGCGCCGCTTTCTCCCCTGATTCCGTGAGTTCAACCTCGGTGACACCCGAGTGTTGGCCCGACTGCGACCAGCGGGTTTCGCCGTGACGGACGAGATAAATTTTTTGCAGCATATTTTTCAACCGTGCAGCCGGTCCCGCTGGAGGGCGATTGTGCCCGCGGAACGCGCGGAGAGCTCTGGCCGGTTCAGGTTCGGCCCCCACCTTACGCTCTCGGCTCAGTGCCTGGCCATGGGTTGTAACCCGTAGGCGCCAACGTCGCATAGCACCCCGGAGCATCGGCACGGGACGTCGCGCAGGGTCGGCGACGTCCCCGGCTGGCTCTCACCGTCGCCCCACGCGAGGCGCCGAATGCCCGCGGTGCTCCCCTCCGCCGCCGGTTTGCTCTTCCGCCAATCACGTCACTCCGCTCCCGCGATTCTCCTGCGAATAACCGGGATCAGCCCACTCCCCTCCATGCCCGGCCCCTCGCCCCCGGGGCACCGTCCCCTCGCGACGATCGCGGAACCCGGCGCGCCCCGTCGATCGTTCAGGCCCGCGTCTCCGCCGTGGCCGTGCTGTGCGCGGCGCCGCGCGCCCCTCGGCGTGGGCGCTGCCTCGCACCGCCCGGCGGCCGCGCCTCAGGCTGGAGCTTCCCACCGCCACTGCCGAATCTCCGGCAGGTCCTCGCCGTGAAGTTCGATGTAGCTCCGGTGTTCGACCAGTTTGTCTTCCAGGTGGCGCGTCAACCGCCGCCCCTGCTCGCCCGTTTGCGGGAGACGGTGCACGGTGTCCATCACGAGGTGAAAGCGGTCCAGGTCATTCAGCACCGTCATGTCAAAGGGCGTGGTGATGGTGCCCTCTTCCTTGTAGCCGCGGACGTGAATGTTGTCGTGGTTGGTCCGGCGATACGTCAGCCGGTGAATCAGCCACGGATAGGCGTGAAAGGCGAAAATCACGGGCTTGTCCTTCGTGAAGAGCGCATCGAAGGCCGGGTCGCTCAAACCGTGGGGGTGCTCGGCTTGTGGCTGCAATTTCATCAGGTCGACGACATTGACCACCCGGATTTTCAACTGCGGCAAATGCGTGCGGAGAAGCGAGACCGCCGCGAGTGTCTCCAGCGTGGGCACGTCGCCGCAACAGGCCATGACCACATCGGGTTCCCCACCGGCGTCGTTGCTCGCCCACGGCCAGACCCCGATCCCCGCGGCACAGTGGGCGGCCGCGGCATCCATAGCCAGCCATTGCGGCGCGGGATGTTTGCCGGCGATCACGACATTGACGTAGTGGCGGCTGCGCAGGCAGTGGTCCATGACCGAGAGCAGACAGTTGGCGTCGGGTGGCAGGTAAACCCGGACAACCTCGGCCTTTTTGTTCACGACGTGGTCGATAAAGCCCGGATCCTGGTGGGAAAAACCGTTGTGATCCTGGCGCCACACATGCGAGGCAAGGAGGTAGTTCAACGAGGCGATCTTGCGGCGCCACGGTAGGTGCGCCGTGACCTTCAGCCACTTGGCGTGCTGGTTGAACATCGAGTCGACGATGTGAATAAAAGCCTCGTAACAGTTGAACAGCCCGTGCCGGCCCGTCAGCAGGTAGCCCTCGAGCCAGCCTTCGCATTGGTGTTCACTGAGCATCTCCATCACGCGCCCGGTGTGCGCGAGCAGTTCGTCATTCGGCAAAAACGCCCCGTTCCACTGGCGGTTCGTGGCCTCAAACAACGCCTCCAACCCGTTCGACCGCGTCTCGTCCGGACCGAACACCCGGAAGTTCCGGTGCGCTTCGTTCTGTCGGACCACATCGCGCAGAAAGCGGCCGAGAACATGGGTGTCGCCGATCCCGCGCACACCCGGCGTCGCGACCGTGACGGCATAGTCGCGAAAATCCGGCATCTGCAGGTCGCGCAGCAGCAGGCCGCCGTTGGCGTGCGGGTTCGCCCCCATCCGCCGGTCGCCGGGGGGGACGAGCCCGGCCAATTCCGGTTTCAGTCGGCCCGCCGCGTCGAAAAGTTCCTCGGGCCGGTAGCTCCTCAGCCAGTTTTCCAGGAGCTGCAAGTGTGCGGGATGAGTCGCCGGATCGGAGAGGGGCACTTGGTGGGCGTGGAACGTCCGTTCAATCGGCCGGCCGTCGACGACCTTGGGGCCGGTCCAGCCCTTCGGAGAAATGAGCACAATCATCGGCCAGGGCGGGCGCGCGGTCTGGCCGTCGACGCGGGCGTCGTGCTGGAACCGTCTGATCTGCTCGACCGCCGCATCAAGCGTCGCGGCCATGGCCTCGTGCATCAGGGCCGGGGCTTCATCCTCGACGAAGTATGGCGTCCAACCGTAGCCGCGGAGCAGTTGGTCCAATTCCTCGCGGGGGATGCGCGCGAGGACCGCGGGGTTCGCAATCTTGTAGCCGTTGAGGTGCAAAATCGGCAGCACCGCTCCGTCCGTGACGGGATCGAGAAACTTGTTGGAATGCCACGCGGTGGCGAGCGGACCGGTTTCGGCCTCGCCGTCGCCGACCACACACGCGATCACCAGTCCGGGATTGTCGAACACGGCGCCGAAGGAATGGCTGAGCGAATAACCCAGCTCGCCCCCCTCGTGGATCGACCCGGGGCATTCCGGCGACGCATGGCTGGGGATCCCCCCAGGGAACGAAAACTGCACAAACAGCTTGCGCAGCCCGTCCTCATCACGGCTGATCTCCGGGTAGATCTCGCTGTAAGTCCCTTCAAGATACGTGTTGCTGACCACCGCCGGGCCGCCGTGCCCCGGACCGGAGACAAAAATCATGTCGAGGTCGTATTTCCGGATCACGCGGTTGAGATGCGCGTAGATGAAGTTTTGCCCCGGCGTCGTGCCCCAATGGCCGAGCAACAGGCGCTTCACATCGGCCAGCACGAGCGGGCGTTTGAGCAGCGGATTGTCGCGCAGATAAATTTGCCCGACCGAAAGATAGTTGGCCGCGCGCCAATAGCCGTCGATGAGGCCCAGGAGCTCGGGAGAAAGTGCGGTGGTCTTCATGGTTCGAGCGGAAGGCGCGCACGATGCCGCCGTGCGGTGCCCTCAGGAGAAATCGTTCTCCAAAACCACGCGATAGCGGGCCTGGCCGGAGCGGAGCCGATCGATCGCGTCGTTGATCCGCGACATCGGAAAGGTTTCCACGATCGGGGCGACCTGATGCCGCGCGCAAAATTCGATCATCCGGGTCGTCGTGGCCGGGCTGCCCAGCGGCGACCCGGAGACCGATCTCTGACCGCCGATGAGCGAGAAGGCGGCCACCGGCACCGGCTCCAGCACGGCCCCGACGAAATGCAACCGGCCCTTGGGCGCGAGCGCCCCGATGAACAGGTCCCACGGCAGCGTCACGTTCGCCGTGACGAGAATGAAGTCCAGGGATCCGCCGAGCTTTTTCAGCTGGTCCTTGTCCGCCGAGCCAACCGTCTGGTGCGCCCCGAGCCGGCGGGCTTCCTCGCGTTTGGATTCGCTGGAGGTGAACGCGACCACTTCGCAGCCCCACTTGTTGAGAAACTGCAGGGCGAGATGGCCGAGCCCGCCGATGCCCACCACCCCCACGCGGTCCGTCGGACGCACGCCGAACTGCACGATCGGATTGAAGACCGTAATCCCGCCGCAGAAAAGCGGACCGGCGCTGCCGGAACCGAGGGCCGCGGGGAGCGGCGTGGCCCACTCCCAGTTGCAGCGCACGCGGTCGGCAAATCCGCCATGGCGTCCCACTATGGTCGATTCCACCGCCGAGCAGAGATTGTGGTCGCCCCCCAGACACTGCGGGCAGCACAGGCAACTGCCGGAAAACCACCCGAGACCGACCCGGTCGCCCACCTTCACCCTTTTCACCGTCGGACCGGCCGCGGTGACGGTGCCGACGACTTCGTGGCCGGCCACGAGCGGGTACGACGACATGCCCCAGTCGTTGTCGAGCATCGACAAATCCGAATGACAGATGCCGCAATGGCTGACTTTGATTTCGACTTGGTCGGTGCGCAGCGGACCGGCGTCATATTCATGCGGCCGGAGCGGCTGGCCTTTTCCGAACGAGGCGTAGGCTTTGATCAGGGAGGACATAACGGAGGGAGGGGATTCGTAATGGCAGGAGGAGAGGATGGCTGGGCGGGCGACCGGGACGCGGGCCGGTTCGGACAAAGGGACTCTACGCCGCGCGGCGACGGATCGACAGGGGGTGTTACCCGTAGTTCCCGGTCTTCGCGCGGCCGGAATGCAGCACCAGCTTCGCGGCTTCCAGCACCGCCAACGGGATCGCGCCCAACAAAAGCAGAACGAGGCAGTCGGAGAATGGCAGGTAGGCGGTCTGGAGGAACCGTTGCAGCGTCGCATTGTGCTGGCTCCACACTTGCACGCCGAGCGAGAGCACCACCACCACGACGAGAGTGGCGTTGGTGAAAAAGGGAATCCGCCAAACGGGCTTGGTTTCGCTTCTCGCCCCGAACGAACGCAGCAGCTCGGAAAAAACCAGGACCGCGAACGCCGCCGCGCGCGCGGCCTCCGTGCTCCCGCTGCGGAGCACGTAAACGTAAACCGCGAACGCCACGCCGGCGGTGAGCGCTCCCGTCAGAACCATCGTGCGGAGGAAGCGGCGGTTCGTTATCCGCTCCGACCGGTGCCGCGCCATCACCGCGGTGTCGATCGGATCGGTCGCGAGGCAGAGCGCCGGCAGGCCGTCCGTGACCAGATTGATCCAGAGCAGGTGTATCGGCAGGAGGGGCGCCGGCAGACCGAGGATCACGCAGGCGGTCATCAGCAGCAGTTCTCCCGTGTTGCCCGCCAGCAGATATTGCAGCGTCTTGCGGATGTTGTCGTAGATGCCGCGCCCTTCCTCGACGGCCGCGACAATCGACGCAAAATTGTCGTCGGTGATGATCATGTCGGCCGCCTGCTTGGTCACTTCCGTGCCACTTTTCCCCATGGCGATCCCGATGTCGGCCCCTTTGATCGCGGGCGCATCATTGACGCCGTCCCCGGTCATCGCGACCACCGCCTTGTTCGCCTGCCACGCGCGGATGATCCGCAATTTGTGCTCGGCGGTCACCCGGGCATACACCGCGATCGTCGCCACGCTTCGCCGCAACGCGTCGTCCGACATCCGGTCCAACGCGGAGCCCGCGAGGGCGATATCCGCGGGCGTCGCGACGCCGATTTCGCGCGCAATGACGGTCGCCGTTTCCGGATGGTCGCCCGTGATCATGACCACGCGGATACCGGCCGCACGACACCGCCCGACGGCGGCCTTCGCTTCCGGTCGCGGCGGATCATACATTCCGGAGAGGCCCACAAACACCAATTCGCGCTCCATCGCATCCGCCGTGCGCGTGTCCGGCAACGCCGCCCCCAAGTCGCGATAGGCGGAGCCGAGCACCCGGAGGGCCTGCCGGGCCATCGCGGTGGTTTGCGCCTGAATCCCGGCCCGCTCACCGTCCGTGAGCCGCTGGATTCCGGCCGGAGTGTAACGGTGCGTGCAGCGCCCCAACAAGGCATCCGGCGCACCGTTGACCAACAGCCGATAGCCCCCATCCGGCAGGCGTCGCAGGACCGCGCTCCGCTTGCGGTCGGAATCGAACGGGAATTCCCGCACCGTGGGTAGGTCGTGTTCGAGCTTGGCGCGGTCGCCGCCCGCTTTCGCCCCGGCCACCAATAACGCACCTTCCGTGGGATCGCCCACCGTCTTCCACGCCCCATCCTCCTGCACCAGATGCGCGTGATTGCAGCCGAGGATCACCGCCGCGAGTTCGAGCAGCGGCGCCCGCTGCGCGGCCGTGACGGGCCCGTCCGCAAGGCGCACCTCCCCTTCCGGGCCGTACCCTTCGCCGGTGACCGCGTAACTCGTTCCGTCCACGTAGAGCGCCCGCACGGTCATCTCGCCCACCGTCAGCGTACCGGTCTTGTCCGTGCAGATCACCGTCGTGGCGCCGAGCGTCTCGACCGCCGCCAATTTGCGCACGAGCGCGCGACGCCGGGCCATCCGCATCACGCCGAGCGAAAGCGCCACGGTAACGACGGCGGGCAAACCTTCCGGGACGGCCGCGACGGCGAGACTGACCGATGTGAGAAACAGTTCGAGCGGTTTAGTCCCGCGCAGCAGGCCGAGCCCAAACAACAAACCCACGATGCCCAGCGCCGCCCACACCAAGACCCGGCCAACGGCCTCGAGCTTCTGCTCGAGCGGGGTGCGTTCTTCCGCTCCCGCGGCCTCAATCAGCCCCGCAATCCGCCCCAATTCCGTCTGCATCCCCGTCGCCACGACCACGGCCCGGCCGGTGCCGGCCGCGACGCTCGTACCCATGAACACCAGGTTCGCCCGGTCACCCAGCGGCACGTCGGCCGCGGTCAACGCCTCCGGCGACTTCGCGGCCGCCTCGGACTCGCCCGTCAGCGCCGATTCGATACACCGCAGCGAGGCGGCGGCCAGCAGCCGGGCATCGGCGGCCACCACGTCGCCCGCTTCCAGTTCGAGGATATCGCCCGTGACGATGCCCGCGGCGGGGATCGCCCCCACCCGCCCGTCGCGCCGGACCTTGGCCTGGGGCGCGGTCATCCGTCGGAGGGCCGCGATGGACGTCTCGGCCTTGAACTCCTGATAGAATCCGATGGCGGCGTTGAGCACGACAATCGCGAGAATGGCGAGGGCATCCACGTTTTCGCCCAGGGCACCCGCGATAATCCCGGCCCCAATGAGAAGCCAGATGATGAGGCTCTTGAATTGGCGGAGGAAGATTTGCCCGGGGCTGACCCGCGTTCCTTGCACCAGCTCGTTCGCGCCGTCGGCCACCAGACGCCGGGCCGCTTCCTGCGCCGAAAGTCCCTCGGGGGTCGCCCGGAGCTGCGCCAGCACCGCGGAAGCGGGCCGGAGGTGCCAGCCGGCTTTTTCCGAGGGGGCGACGGAGATTCGGGAAGCGGTCATGCGTTCGCGACGAATTGAACCGGCCGCGGCGCCGGTGACGGCAAGTGGGCCGGGAATGGCTCATCCAACGCCACGCGTTCCGGGCCGGTCGCCTTTTCCGCCCGGTCCTTCAGGATCGCAATCTCCTTGGTCGCGGCAGGCTGGCGATCGAAGACCTGCAGGTCTGCGGTGAAATTCTTTTCCGGCGAAGGCTGGGTTGGTTTCATAGTGGGGGCTGCGGATACGGTGGACTCGGCCACGACAGCGCGTGACGCGATCCCGACCGCGGCACCATCCTGCCCCCGCCCTGCCGGCCGCGCCATGGGGTCTTGCCCTGCCTGCCCTTCTCTTTCGGCCCACTCGGTGAGCCCCCGCCGGAGGCACGAAGGCGGCCAGGCGATACCCTCAATCGCTCCCGTTCAGGCGGAGGAGGCGGCACACCGAGCGTGCCACCATCAACTCCTCGTCCGTGCGGATGACGCGAATCTTCACGGACGCCGCATCAGAGGAAATCAGCGGGGCATTTTTCGCGTTGCGCCGCCGGTCGAGGGCAAGACCCAGAAAACCCAGACCGTCACAGATGCGCGCGCGGATCGGTGCGGCATTTTCGCCGATGCCGCCGGAGAACACGACCGTATCGACCCCGCCGAGTGCCGCGGCGAAGGAGCCGATCCATTTCTTGGCCTGATAGCAAAACGACGCCAAGGCTTCCGCGGCGCGCGGATCCCGGTTTTCCCGCGCCAACAAATCCCGCACATCGGAACCGGTTCCGGAAATCCCCCGCAACCCCGACTCGTGGTTCACCAGCCGATCCAGACGGCCCGGCGACATCCGCTCGCGCCGAACCAAAAAAGACAGCACCCCCGGGTCCAAGTCGCCGGACCGAGTGCCCATGACCAGTCCGCCCGCCGGCGTGAAACCCATGCTGGTGTCGATGCTCGTGCCGGCGCGCACGGCGGCCAGACTCGACCCGCTCCCGAGATGGGCCAGGATCACGCGGCCCTTCGCGCCCACGGGATCAAGACGGAGGAGTTCTTCCATGAGGTAGCCGTAGGACAAACCATGAAAACCGTAGCGTTGGACGCCCCTCGCGGCGTAGCGTCGCGGAATGGGCAGCACCGTCGCGACCCGCGGCATCCGCCGGTGAAAGGCGGTGTCGAAACAGGCGACCTGGGGCAGCCGCGGCTGCCGCGCGCGCAACGTCTCGATCAGGCCGATCTCCCGCGGCAAATGTTCCGGCGCGTAAGGCACGAGACCGTGCAGTTCCTTGAGCAACGCCGACGTGAGCAGCGCGGGGGCCGAGCGCTTGAGGCCATGCACGACGCGGTGTCCCACGGCGCCGATTGAGCCGAAGGACGGTTGCTCTTCCAGCCAATCCCAGAGGAAACCCGCCGCCGCGCGGTGATCGGCGGCGACCACGCGGCAGGACGGCGGGAGCGCACCTTCGGTCCGGGAAACCACGAGCGTGGCGGCCCGTGAGCCGATGCGGTCAATCTTGCCCGCGAGCACGCACTCCAACGAGCGGCCGGCGCGATAGACCGCAAAGCGGATGCTCGATGAGCCCCCGTTGACACACAAGATCGTGGGCAACGCGGGGTTCATCGCCGACCCTCGGAGCCGGGACGCTCACGGCTCCAGCGCGGCTGGCGCGCGTTGGGCAGCGGGGGTGACACGGCGTTCACCGCGGCCATCGGTAGCCCAGGCCGAGCAAGAATATATCGGCATCGCGGTTGTCGCTGCTCGTCACGCGATCAAAGACCATCCGCGCAATCCAATGGTCGGAGAGCCGCACCGCCACGGTCAGCGAGGCCAGCGGCGCGACAGCCGCCGGGTTTTTCGTCCCCGCGGTCGCCGAATGCTTGTGGTCGAGGTAAACGTAGGGCCCGAGCCCGGCGCCGACGGCGACGCGCTCGTTGAAAAACGTATTCACCGCCCAGAGCTGAGTCGCCAGCCCGCTGCGCCGGATGATTTTCGGATCGCCCTCGTAAAGGACCGCAGCGGTCCAATCGAGGTGGGGCCAAACTCCGCGCCGGTATTCGGCCGCGTAGGCCCGCGCCTGCTGGCTAAAAAAAGTGTTCACGACGCTCTGGCCGCCAAAAAACGTGAGTTCGTTTTCGGTCAGATAGGCGTAAGCGTCCGGCGCGTCACCCAGTTTTCCCGGCGTCGGTTTTTTTTCGCGGCCGAACCAAAAGCCCGCGCCGACCGCGAATGTCGTCGTCTTCATTTCGTCCGCCGGACGGACATGGTTCACCATCATCCGATAGAACCACCGGTTCGAAAGGTAGCCCGTGGCCGAAAGACTGGAAATCGGGGCCGTGCCGTGGACATTCGCGGTGTCCCCGCCGGGCCGCGGTTGCGTATCGAAGAAATAATAGGCCCCGAGGCCCAGCGAGACGGCCACGCGGTGGTCGAAAAACGGCAGACGCCCCCACGCCTGCCACGCCGTCCCGTCGCGGTGGTGTCCGGTCACATGCCCTTCGTTGAGGTAGGCGATCGACGCCGCGAAGTTCCGGTGAAAATTCTGCCGGTAGTCCACCTGCCAGCTATAACTCGACTGTTCCGCCTGGGTTGAATTCATCACGCCGCCCAACAGCGTGAGTTCTTGGGCCGACAGGCCCGCCCCAGCAGAAAGGAACAGGACGGTGCACCGGGCCCACGCGGGAAAAAAAGCGTGCATGGCAGGGGTCGCAGTTGGCCCGGTCATTTCCGGTCCACCCGGAGACCGAAGCGCTCCATCACGAGCATCACGCCGGCCAGCAGCGCGAGCAGACCGGTCACCCACAGCGGGACCGAGAGGCCGAAGAGCAGGTTAAGACCGAATACAATCAGGAAGAGGGCGAGAAAGAGGTGGGCCATAAAGAGGGAAATTGACCAGGGCTTAGATTCGGTTCGTGAGCATCAGCACGATGAGGATGATGAGGACCAACCCCAGACCGCTGCTGGGGTAGTAGCCCCAACTGCGGCTATGCGGCCAGCTCGGCAGCGCGCCCAGCAGGAGAAGGATGAGCACAATCAGGAGGATGGTTCCGAGCGACATGGTAGTTTTTCTGTGGTGACGGATAGGACCGAACGTGCCGGCCGCCACCGCACACGTCGGGGCTTTCCAGAATAGAGAGCCCACGGATTCGGCCGACAGAGTAGAACGAGGGGCGGCCTACCGCTATGGGGTGTAGGCCTGCCCCGGGTTGCTTGTCTCCCCAAGGCGCAATCGATGCGCAATTTTTGTCAGCGGATGATGAGCGCCGCCCGGGAATTCGCGCTATCCTGAACCGTCAAGTTTGGGACAAGTCAGGGGTAAGTGGGAAACGCCGGACCGCGGGGTCCGGCGTTTTGCTGGGCGCCCAGCGCACGGACGCGAAAGCGGAGGCGAAGCACCGGCAGCACCGGTGCCCCCACGGGCTCACTTCGACTTTTCCTGGATTTTCTCGCCGAGTTTCTCGACGTCCTTGCCAAAACCCTTGCTGGTTTGGCACGACGACGCGACCAGCACGAGCAACGCGGCGACGAGCAGAAAGAGACTGAGCTGCGGAAGGGTTGATTTCATCCGCCCAAACTACCTGACCGGGCCCGACCTCGCGATGGGGTGAAGTGCGCAGACGACGAGGAGACTTCCGTCGCAGCGGCGGTCGGGCTCCCTCCGCTCCGGGCCTGTCCGGGTAGGTTATCGCCCCATAGCTCCTCTCCGGCGGCGCGCGTAATGTCCCCCGTCCGGCGATCTCCCACCGGCGTCAAACGCGTCCTCCAAAATGAAACACCACATCTACAAACATATCGAACTCACCGGAACCTCCACCTCGACGATCGAGGATGCCGTGGCAAACGCCCTTCAGCGCGCGCATAAAACGGTCAAGCGGCTCTGTTGGTTCCAAGTGCTGGAAACCCGCGGCAACATCGACAAGGGCAAGGTCCAGCACTGGCAGGTGACCATCAAGATCGGGTTCGCGATCGATGACTAGCCTGCATCAATCACACTTTCCTGAAGAAATCCTTTTGTCCCAGAGCGCACCGCGGCCCGAACCGAGGGCACGGAGCCAAGCACCTTGTCCGCCTGGCGGCCTCGGTGGGCTGGACTCCTCGCCCCCGGTGAAAGGCATTCGGTCAAGGCGGGTGTAAAACCTACCGACTAAGCACCGGCCCAAACCCATCAACGCCCCGCCGCCCCCGGGCCGCGCCCGGAGGCGGCCTGTATCCGCCCGCTCATGCCCGTTCGGCTCTCCACCCATGCACCTGCTCCCTCGTTCGCAGGCCAGCCGAAGCGCCCTCGCCTTTGCCGCGCTCGCGGTCAGCGGTTGCGCCCGCAATGAAACGCGCCCCCCGGCTCCGCCGCCCCGGGCAGAGGCGGCGCCGGTGACTCCGGCCGCACCTGTCACTCCGGTGGCGCCGGTGACTCCGCCCCGGCCCGCGCCCGCCTCACGTTCGTCCAGTCCCGCGGCGCCAGCGGCGACTACGCCGGTCCAATGGGCCGACCTGCAGGAAATCCCTTACGACCGGCGCGCCCGTATTTTCGCGGGGGTCGCCGGACTTGAGTCCACGGTTGCCTCACAGGTCCGCGAACTCGTCGCCCAACGCGCCGCGCTGACGGGACTGACCGATACCCGGGAGTGGGATTTTGCGATGAAGGAAATGGAGTCTGCCCGCTCCTACCTGACGTCCGTCGGCGCCGCCGCGGGCAAGGCCGGCCGCGACCTCTGGGATCAGGAGAAAGCCAAGGTCGGCCGAGCGTGGGTGAGCACGCAGGACGCCTATGGCAAAGTGAAATCGAGCACGACGGCCCGGTAGGGCTGCGTCGGCCCGGACGACTCCGGGCACAAAAAAACCGCAGAGACCGGGGAGGTCTTTGCGGCTTGCCCCGACGGGGGGACGGAACGGCGACGTTACTTTTTTAGCGACGCGCAAAACCGCGTCAGGCGGGTGAGGCCCTTGAGGATGACCTCGTCGCTGGTCGCGTAGCTGAGACGGAGGTAGCCCTCGGCGCCGAAGGCGCTGCCCGGGACGGCCGCCACTTTTTCCGTGTCCAGAAGACGGTTACAGAAGTCGAGGTCCGTCAGGCCAAAGCTCGAAATATTCGGGAAAAGGTAGAACGCCCCCTCGGCGAGGAGACACGTGATGCCCGGAATCTGGTTGAGCCCGGCATGCAGCAGCTTCCGCCGGCGGTCGAAGGCGACCAGCATGGCTTTGAGCGCCACCTCGGTTTTTTCCTTCTCCTTCAGCGCCGCGAGCGCGCCGTATTGGGCGAACGTCGTGACGTTGGACGACATCTGGCTTTGCAGCTCGGCCATGGCCTTGGCAATGGGCGCCGGCGCCAGCGTGGTGCCGATGCGCCATCCGGTCATCGCGTAGGTCTTCGAAAAACCGGCGACCGTGATCGTGCGGGCCTCGACCTCTTTGCTGAACGTCGCGATGCACGTCGGCTTCGCGTCGTCATACACGAGGTGCTCGTACATTTCGTCGGAGAGAATGTAGAGATTGTGCTTCATCGCGACGGCGACGATGGCCTCGAGTTCCGGGCGGGAGTAGACGGCGCCGGTCGGATTCGAGGGCGAATTGAGAATGAGGAGTTTGGTCCGCGGCGTGATGGCGGCCTCGACCATCGCCGGGGTGAGGCGGAAACCCGTCGTGTCGTCGGCGAGGACAAACTTCGGCGTGGCCCCGGCCAGCTTCACCATCTCCGGATAGCTGACCCAGAACGGCGCGGGAATGATGACCTCGTCGCCGGGCGAGCAGGTCGCCAGCACGCCGAGGTAGCAGCTGTATTTGCCGCCTGGCGACACGATGACCTGCGACGGCGCGGCCTTCAGGCCGTATTCCGCGAGGTAGCGGTCGGCGATCGCCTGGCGCAGCGGCTCGATGCCGGGCGTCGGGGCGTATTTGGTTTTGCCACCGCGGAGCGCGGCGATGCACGCTTCCTTGATGTGATCGGGGGTGTCGAAGTCGGGCTCGCCGGCGGCGAAACCACAGACATCTTCACCGGCAGCTTGCAGGGCCTTGGCCTTGGCGTCGACCGCGAGAGTCGGCGACGGCGAAACGTTACGGGCCCAAGTGGAGAGTGGCGCGGGAGGGTTGCTCATGGACGAATTCGGAAAACCAAAGGGTCGACCACCGGGAAAAGCAAGCCCCCGTCATGGGGCAGGCCCACGGGCCACAAAAAAGCGGCGGTCAAGGACCGCCGCCATCGGAAGCACGGGGCGCAGGCCCGGCTCGCTGCTTATTTCTTGGCCGCTTTGGCCGGCTTCGTCGGCAGGCTCTCCAGCGCGAGGCGGAGGAGTTCGCCGACACTGGCGTCCTTCTGCCGGGAGAAGCGCTTCAGGGTGGCGCGCTGCTCGGGCGTCACGCGCACCGAAATTTGTTTGTGGGGATCGCGCGCAGGTTCGCAGCTTTGGAAATCGAACGTGCCGAGCGCGAGGCGGACGACCTCACTGGCCGTCTTAAACGCATGCCCGCGGCGGCAGGTTTCAATTTTTGCGATCAGCGATACCGGCAGATCGAAGGTGAGCGGGGCGGAGGATTTGCGAGTTTTCTTGGCCATTGCGGGGGACCGACGGAACAGCCGCCGGGTTGCGCGAGAAGGCACCGTTCGGGCCTTCCGGGCAAACTAAAAGTGAGTTTTTTTTCATCACCTCGGCCGTTGTTTGCGGCCTGGCGCCCGCCCCTACCCGACGCAGGCCAGGACAACCTCGTAAGCCTCCAACGGGGAGTCCACCGTCCGCCATGATTTCGCGCGGATATCCGCGTCGACTTCCCGGCTGTGGCGGATGAGCAGAGTGTCGACCTGACACGCCACCCCGCCGAGCACATCGACGTCGGCATCGCCAACGTAAAGGGTCTCGCCGGGGGGCACCGCCAGGCGGACCAGAATCTCGCTCAGCCCCGCGGGATCGGGCTTGTGGCTCGGTAAATCATCGCCGCAAACCACCGTCGAAAAATACGGCGTGAGCCCATGATGGTGCAGGAGCCAGTCGGTGGTTTCCCGGTCGCGGCCGGTCCAGATGCCGAGCGCGATCCCGCGGGTCCGGAGTTTTTCCAGGACCACGCCGACCCCGCTGAACGGACGGATCATCTGATGGTTCTCGCGGTGAAAGGCCTCCATGCGGGCCAGGGCGGCCGGCGTGTCGCGCGGATCGTTGAGCAACCCGGGCATGAAGCGTTCCGGCGGCCCCCCGAGCCGCGCGAAGATTTCCATCGTGGGACGCACGGGGCCGAACGGTTCGATGGCATGGGTGATCGCCCGCAGCACGAGCGGCAGGCTGTCGACGAGCGTCCCGTCCAGATCGAAAACGACGGCCGTGGTCGGAGAGGTGCGGCTCATGGGGAAAGGGTGACGATCCGCTCGGCGGCGGGCGGGCGGACCTCGTCCATCAGCCCGGCGGGGGTGAAGAGGCCGGACGGCAGAGCGAGGTTGAGCGCCGCCGCACTGACCGTCAGGCGGGTTTTGTCGCGGGTCACTTCGTCGCGCACTTCAAACGATTTGGGCATCCACTGTTCGCCGACTTTTTTCAGGTCGAGCAGCGACAGCGTTTTCACCACGCGTCCGTCGGGGTCGATGGTCTCGATTTGGGTCGGCGCGTTATATTGGGTATCCAGATACGCCCGCACCGCCCCGACCCGGGGATTTTCCGCCGCAAACGCCGCCGGCGGGCGAAAGAGGAAGACATGCGCCGGACGGCCGCGCATGCGGGTGATTTTTTCCAACGTCACGCCGGGCCAGTAGAGAAACGGCATCTGCAGGTCGAACGCCGTGAGATTCACCCCGGGCACCACCGGCTGGAACAAGGCGGCCGCGTCGAGGGAGACCGGCTGTTGACCTTCGAGGCGCCAGACGGCGGCCGCCCCGCCGTTTTGCACCAGCAGCCGCTGCTCACGCTCCGCGCCCGCCGCCAGCACGACCCGCGTAATCGCGCCCTCGACAGTCCGGCTGCCCCACATTTTCCCCTGAAACGATTTCTCTTCGCCGCGGCGCGGCAAGGTGCGCAGG